>JAYVLG010000016.1:0-7102 GCA_043759595.1 Sulfurirhabdus sp.
GCAACACCGGGTAGCGAGCCATCGTGGTTTGGTTTCCCCATTACTATTCGTGATGAAGCGGGTATTAACCGTGTGGATTTGCTGAAATACCTTGATCAAAACAAGATAGGCACGCGCTTGCTATTTGCGGGTAACTTGACGCGCCAGCCGTATTTTGAGGGTCGGACTTATCGCGTCAGTGGCGAACTGGGCCGCACTGACGACGTGATGAACAACACCTTCTGGATTGGCGTATATCCCGGCCTGGACGAAGAAATGTTGAGTTTTGTGGTAGAGAAAATCGAAGCGTTCCTTGGTGTGAATTTCTGATATGCGAGTTAAGCAAACAGCTATTCCAGGTTGTTACCAACTGTTTCCACTAGGGCACAAAGATAACCGCGGCAGTTTTGTGAAGACTTTCCATAAGGAGGTGTTTGCAAAGCATGGTTTGGTTACTAAATTTGCCGAGGAATATTTTTCCGTCTCCCATAAAGGCGTGTTGAGGGGGATGCACTTCCAGACTCCGCCGTATGATCACTTTAAGCTGGTTTATTGTCTTGCTGGACAAGTGATGGATGCGATTGTTGATCTGCGTGTAGGATCGCCGACCTATAAAAAGTCTGAAACCCTTAAGCTGAGCGCAGAGCTTGGCAATATGCTCTATATCGCACCTGGCGTAGCACATGGATTCTATGCGCTGACTGATGAAGCTATTATGCAATACAAGGTCACTACCGTTTATGCGCCAGAGCATGATGGTGGTATCAGGTGGGATAGCGCTGAGATAGAGTGGCCGAGTGTGACTCCAATACTTTCGACTCGTGACCGCGCTTTTCCAAGACTAGCTGATTTCCAGAGTCCGTTTCAGTTCCAGCCTGTCGAGTTAACCCATGATTAAGGCGCGTGCTGCACTAGTAACTGGCGGAACGGGGTTCGTAGGTGCTAATTTGGTTGACAGGCTGGTGCGTGATGGCTGGGAAACTCATGTCATTGTCAGGTCAGACTCTAATCTAAGTGTGCTTTCGCCTATCGAGCATGCCATTCAGATACATGTGCACGATGGTTCTACTGAGCAGCTGATTGAAATTGTAAAGCTTGCCTCCCCTCTGGTGGTGTTTCATTTAGCATCGCTATTTCTCGCGCAGCATACGCCGCAGGATATAGAGCCGCTTATTCATAGCAACCTCCTGTTCTCGACGCAGTTGATTGAGGCTATGAATCGTGTTGATGGTGTACATCATCTGATTAATACAGGCACTTCTTGGCAGCATTTTGAGAGTAAGGAATATAGTCCTGTCTGTCTTTATGCCGCAACAAAGCAAGCATTTGAAGCCATACTGACCTATTACATAGAAGCGTCTAATATCTCAGCAATTAGCCTGCAGCTCCATGATACTTATGGTCCAAATGATACTAGGGCAAAGCTGTTTAACCTGCTACGTAGAACTGCGCGAACCCAAGAGAAGTTGCTTATGTCACCTGGTGAGCAATTGATAGACTTGGTATACATAGATGATGTGCTGGACGCATATATGCTGGCTGCCGAACGATTTTTGCAAAATGAGGTTGTTTGTCACGAAATATATTCAGTTACTTCAGGCAACCCGATCAAGTTGCGTGATTTAGTTGCGACTTATGGGCAAATAATTGGCCAAACCCCGGCGGTTGAGTGGGGCGCGCGTGCATACCGTCCGCGTGAAGTTATGCTGCCTTGGAGCAAAGGAAGAGTGATGCCAGGCTGGGCACCAAAAATTACCCTTGTTGAAGGAATAGCGTTGATGGAGGAGCAGACTCAACTGCTTCAGTCAGAAGCTGATGTGATGGATAGAAAAATCAATGCCGAATCTAAATAATTCCATGCTGCGTCTGGCGCGTTATGATTGGGAAAATTATCGTATCTGTCACTATGAAATTGCTGGAAAAATTCCAGAAGTGGTTAAGCGAGTGGCTAACTCTTGGAAATATCAGGTTAAATTGCTTTTTGCACGTGCTCGTGGTTGGAATGATCTCGCAATTTTAAAATTGCGGGGGAACAAGTTGAAGAGCTGATTTTGAATCATACTATAAGCAAAAGCGATGTCTATTGGGGCTTTCTCGCGCAGGGGTTAAATGTTGCCTCTGGTCTCTTGCTTCTGCCCATAGTCTTGCGTTATTTACTGCCTGAGGAGGTTGGGCTTTGGTTTGTATTTATGTCTCTGGCTGGAATGGCACAGTTACTGGAGCTGGGATTTCAGCCAACTATTGCTCGTAATGTTGCTTATGTATATGCCGGGGCACAAAAATTAGATGCCCATGGTTGCGTGCCAAATCCCACAGAGCATAGCCCTGTGAATGTCAAATTGTTACAACAGCTATTTTGGACTGCGCGAAGAATTTACTTAGGTGTTGCAGTGGTTGCAATGTTGGTGCTTGGAATCATAGGTTCGATATATGTTGTCACCTTGCTTACCCCAAAAATGGAGATGCTCCATATTATTTCGATATGGTTGGTTTTTTCATTTGGATACGTGATTAATTTTTATTATGGGTATTTCAACGGATTCCTTCAGGGTAGGGGGGACGTGACGGCAACAAACAAAATCGTTGTAGCTAGTCGTATAGTATCGATTTTGTTAGCCAGCATATTGCTGGTGATGGGTTTTGGTTTATTTGGCATAGCCATTGCCTCTTTAATATCCAGTTTAATTGGGCGATTCTTGGCAAGCAGGTTGTTCTGGTCTGGCGCCGGTGTCGAGATGGCAAAACTGGCGGAAGGTAAAATATCTGCTGATCACTCGCTGTTATCCATATTATGGCCAAATGCCAGCAGGCTTGGGTGGGTTAGTCTGGGTGGATTTCTTATTACACGTGCCAATATTTTAATTGCATCAAGTTTTTTAGGTCTTCAAGAGGTTGCCAGTTACGGCCTGACTTTCCAAATACTGCTGACAATTTCTGGCGTTGCAAATGTGATACTGAATTTGAATATGCCACGCTTGAGTGGCGACCAGATTAGGGGTCGGCAGGATAGGGTGTTGGAGAGTTTTGGCAAGTCCTTGGCATCCGCCTGGTTGATTTTTATCATTGCTAGCGTGTTTTTTATTGTGTTCGGCGGTGAAATGCTGCAGATGATAGGGAGTCGAACACATCTTTTAAGCACGAGTCTGATGGTGGTATTTGCAGTGGTCATGTTTCTGGAAATGAACCACAGTCTTTGCGCCGCTTACCTTACTACCCATAATGAAATTCCCTTTGTGCGAGCTGCTTTGCTGTCAGGTTTCGGTATCGTGATCGTCAGTATCGCCCTGGTGACAGTCCTGCACTTCGGGGTATGGGGTCTGGTTTTATCTCAAGGAATGGTACAGCTCGCTTATAATAATTGGAAATGGCCAATAGATGCTGCAAAAAGAATGCAGCATTCTTTTGCTTATATAATAACAAATGGTTTTAAAGCATTATGGCAAGCTCGAAATGTTTAGGTTAATCGCATTTGCCTTATTTCAAGTTATAAAATTTCTAATTGTGCGGGAATAAAGGTCTTTTATTTATGCCAAAAGTGACTATTGCCATACCTACATTTAACCGAGTTGTTTTTTTGCAGCAAGCATTAGACAGCGCCCTCGCGCAAACATATCATAATATAGAAATAATCGTTTCTAATAATGCATCAACCGACAGTACTGAGAAATTGCTTTCGACTTATAGTGATGAGCGTTTGAAAGTAATTCATCAGGCATCAAATATAGGCATGATGGGTAATTGGGATGCCTGTCTTGCTTCCGCTTCAGGGGAGTTTTTTTTGCTATTGTCGGATGATGATGTACTTGAAAAAAATGCAATATTTGAGTTGGTTATGGGTTTCTGTGATAAACAATTAATCAATACAAATACATCTGCAAGTTGTTTAATCGATGATCAAATAGGAATGGTTTGGTGCTCTTCAAGAATAATCAATGAGCACAATGAGGTGTTGCGATGTAGCGCCATGGCACCTGCGGCAGAAGATACCTTTTCTATGATTAACGGGTTTTTTCGTGGAGAACGAGAGACATTTCCTTGTAGTATTTTGTTAAGAACTTCAGATATTCGTCAATGCGGTGGTTACGCGGCTTCCCAATTAACACTAATTGCGGATGCTTATATTTGGATGGCCTGTTGTTTGCGTAGAAGTAAAATTCGTTTTATTGAATCTTGTTTAACAAATTATAGGGTACATACAGACAGCGGCACTTCTAATGCAACCATCGATGAATGGTTACATAACAACTCCAAGCTGGCTCATTTTTGCATAAATTTTTATCAAACTTCTGGAGAGCAGATTAAAGCAACTATAATTAACGACCAGATAGGTTCATTAAATATGAAAGTTGCTGAGTCATTAATAAAAACCCAAGTGCAAAAAAGCAAATTACCATGGTTACGAGCAATAGTGAAATATTTTTGTTTATGTAAAAAATATCATATTAACCATTGTCTTTATTTGACTTTAAAGGAAATTTCTCGCATCATATTTAATTCGGACTGGTTGAGTTTTTTAGGAAAAAAGTAAAAACAATAAAAATTAATTTATTTCATGTTACGATAATCAATAAAACATTGATCTTTCTGTTTAAATTAATATTTATTTTAAATTAATTCGATATTAGCTTAATTTATAGAAAATTTTTATGATAAAAAAAGTGACGAGAGTACTACGGCAACGGGGCATTGCAGGATTGCTACGCGCACTCGTTACGCGCGTAAATTGTTTGATTCCGAAAAAGGCAAAATCGTTTCAGGAAAACGAGCCTTTACTTCGTGATAAATTCGGCATAGAAATTGGCGGCATGAGTCAGATTTTTTCGAGAACCGGTTTATTCCCGGTATATCCGATAGTTGGGCATCTCGACAATTGCAATTTTGGGGACACAACTGTCTGGGAGGGTGACATTCAAGAGGGGCTGTCATTTCAGTTCGATCGCAGTAAACCGGCGGGACGGCAATTTATCGTTGAGGCAACCGCGATGGAAAGCATCCCCTCTGCCAGTTATGACTTTGTGCTTTCCTCACATGCGCTGGAACACACAGCAAATCCTATCCTGGCTTTGTCAGAGTGGATAAGGTTGCTGAAAGATCAGGGCACGCTAGTGCTGATGTTGCCGCACAAGGATGGAACCTTCGACCACCGCCGACCATTGACAACAATGCAGCATCTGATTGCGGATTTCAATGCTGGCATGGCTGAAGATGATCTGACGCATATGCCGGAAATTATTGCCTTGCATGATCTGGAGCGCGACCCGGAAGCCGGTGATTTGATGGCCTTCAAGGCGCGCTCCGAGCGTAACTTTGAGAACCGCTGCTTTCACCATCATGTTTTCGATACGCACCTTGCCGCCAGTCTTGTCGATCATATGGACCTACAAATCCGAGCGATTGAGGCGATTCGACCAATGCACATTTTGATCGTGGCACAAAAAAAAGAGGATGGTGTATTGCCGGACAATTCTGCCTATCTAGGCCGGTCGGCTCAGTATCGCCGCGCCAGTCCTTTTACATCGGATCATTTGTGATCCTCTTGGCAGAAGTGACGGATAGATAATGAGTATCTGTGCGGTCGTGGTGACTTATAAGCCGGATCTCGATGTCCTTGGACGTCTGCTGGATGCCCTTGCCCCGCAGGTTACGTCAATAGTGATGGTGGATAATGGTTCCGAAATGGATTTGCAGGCATGGAACAATGCACGCCAATCAAATGCTGATGAATTGCTCCTGCTGGCCGAAAACAAAGGAATTGCAGCTGCACACAATGTGGGTATTCTATGGGCGCGAAATCATCAAGCGCAGTTTGTTTTATTGATGGACCAGGACAGCATTCCTATGCCGGACATGGTGGTTCGTTTGCGGTCAACCTATATGGAATTAACGGCAAAGGGTGTTCCGGTAGCGGCACTGGGACCGCAGTTCCGCGACAGTGACAAAGGTTCGCTTTCCCAGTTTGTAAAAGTGGGGGCTCTGGGTTTTACTCTGTTGGCTTGCAACCCGGCGATCCCGTTTGTCAAGGCTGATATTATCGTTTCGTCCGGGTCGCTATTGCCACTTGCTGCAATTGGGGCTGTGGGGTTAATGGATGAGGCACTGTTTATCGACCATGTAGATACTGAATGGTGCCTACGCGCGAAAGCCAAAGGCTTTGGGATATTCGGTGTGTGCGATGCGGTAATGACCCATACGCTGGGGGAGCAGCGGAAGGAAATTTTTATTTTTCGCCAACGAACTGTGCATTTTCATCGCCCATTCCGCTATTACTACATGTTTCGCAATAGTGTGTTACTATATCGCCGCAGTTATATACCACTTAACTGGAAGTTAGTCGATTTTATTACTCGTTTAAAAGTTTTTGCTTTATTCAGTTTTATAGCACCTAATCGTTTAGCCTGTCTAAAGATGATGGCGCTAGGACTGATTGATGGATTGAAAGGCGTTAGTGGAAAACGAAATGTGCAGTGACTGAGTTATTGTTAAACATATTTTGTCGCCCCTATTATTAAGATGATCTCCGTCTGCATGGCAACTTACAATGGCTCCCACTATATTGAGCGGCAGCTTCTCAGTATTCTTTGCCAACTCGACGAGGCTGATGAAATCATTCTGGTTGATGACCACTCGTCCGACGCGACCCTTGAGGTGGTGGAAAAGTTAAGAGATGAGCGCATCAAGATACACCGCAACGGTTTAAACGAAGGTGTGCTACGAACATTTGAGCGAGCTATCCGTTTGGCCTCCGGGGATATTATTTTTCTCAGTGACCAGGATGATATTTGGTATCCGGAAAAGGTCAGCAGGTTTCTTCAGGTTTTTGATGGACGTCCTGACGTGACGCTCGTTTTGAGTGATGCCAAAGTCATAAACGGCGGGGACGAGGTTGTCGCAGAGTCGTTCTATGCAGGCAGAGGGGGCTTTTCTCCCGGCATATGGCACAACATTGCCAAGAATAAGTATCTGGGCTGCACCATGGCATTTCGGCGCTCGGTAGCGGATAAGTTTTTGCCATTCCCAAGGGATCTTCCCATGCATGATATGTGGATTGGATGCATCAACTCAATTTATGGCACGCCCTATTTTCTGGATCTGCCTTTGATGGCCTATCGCAGGCATCAGCACA
>JAYVLG010000017.1:0-14199 GCA_043759595.1 Sulfurirhabdus sp.
CCTGCCCATGCCGCTTCGCCATCTGGAGTCCCTCCGAAAAAGAACCAAGATTGCACGGGTTTAGCGGAAAACTACAGGTGGAGCGGCTGGCCGCTTACCTTAAGAGATTACTGCTGTGAGAATGAAAACGGCGTCCTGAAACGAGGACGCCGTTTTTTTATGTCGCGGGGAATTGCTGGGCTTTAGCGGGACTAACTTGTTCCCCAAATTAGTCCAAAGCAAACATAGACTGTTCCACTGAACGACAGTAGTTCACCATCTTTCAGACGGTCAAACGCGATAGCCAGAATGACTGTTCCTGGCACACAGTGAATGTAGCACTTTGCGAATTGCCTGCCGAAAAGCCGTCACTCACGAATAACCGGATCCTGGCAGGGGCGACTGACCGCTGAGGCCGACATGCAGACAACTGCACTGTTAGACTTGAAAGTCTGTTGACAGCATAGAAACTTAGCCCATCTTCCTTGCCAAGTCTTCGGCCCGCAAATGTGTATATCGCTTAAGCATCTGGAGTGTCTTGTGCCCTGTAATGCTGGCCACCTCCATAGAATCGAATACTCCACGTTCGAACAACCTACTAGTCGCTTCATGGCGTAAATCGTGGAAACGGAGATTTCGCAAGAAACCTGGATTTGAATCCCTACCAAGCTTTTCACATTCGAGCTCGTACTCTTTTATGGCCCGCTTTAAAGCTGCAGCAAGCGCAGCCCTCAATTGGACTTTATCGACGTTAAAAACCTGACCGCCCTTGATTGGCCTAGTCAACCCCTTTAGGACAGTCACCGCTTTGGTCGACAGAGGAACTACGCGATTTTCACCGTTTTTTGTGTCATAGAGGGCTGCAGTTCCGGTCCCATCGTCATGGTACGTAATATCTTTCCATTGCAGTGATAGTAATTCGCCGCGCCGCATCGCAGTTTCCACTGCAAGTTTTGTAATTGGTAATACGAATTTATTGCGCGCTTTCCCCAGCTGTGCATAGAACCGAACCTCTTCCCCAGACTCAAGTCGACGGTCACGCGACGGCCCATTACTGGGTAGCTCAATTGACGAAGCAGGGTTACTAACAGCCATCCGCCAACGTTTTAAGGCTATGTTATATAAGTGTGAGAGAATGAGTGCGTACTTGCGTCTGCCGTTATCGCTCATCCCCTCATCTTTAAGGGTAGATAGAAACATTGCAATATCATCGGCAGAACAACTATAAAATCCTATTTTCGCAATATCGTAACGTTTCAGCTTTCCAATCTTATACATCTCTTCTGCCGCACCCTTTTTTAATACTGTCACTTCCCGCAGATAACGATCAAGTGCTTTTGATATGGTAAAACTTGCCGCCTCTTGCTTCTTGATTCGCGATGCAACGACCCGCTTAAAATCCGGGTCAAGTGCTTTGGCAACATTTTTTGAATCACGAAAAGCACGGGCTTCAAGAATGGTATCGAACGTCTCAGTCACACGATGACCGTTCACCATCATTTTGACCTGAAAGCTGAACTCACCCCGCTTGTATATCCCTTTCTCGACACGAACGAAATCCGCCATATTTTTCCCAAATTGTCCCAATTAATCAGATATATTTTGCTGAAATCAGTATACAGACTTGATATTGCCGATTTCAAGGTCAGGACTCAAAATCCCGCGACTGTGAGGTCATGGGGGTTCGATTCCCCCTCCCGGCACCAAGAAAATCAATAAGTCACACAAAACCTCTTCGTTTCATCTTTTTACCGCGGGACACCCCTCAAAAAAACAAACATCTGCAATCTGCCTTTAAAAAAATAATTTGGTAGGTTATCCATTTATTTCCGCAAACGAAAGCATTGAGCAGGAGTTACTTAGCTTGATCAGCTGCTTGTTTCGAGTAAAGTAGTTTGCATTCCCATTCAGATATTAAATTCAATGCGCTGGATAGTGGTCAGCTTCACGCCATGAACCGGCACGTCATATGACCAAGTTTGACGTGCCGCTTTCCGCCACAGAGCGGAAGCTCAGGCTACAAATATACTTCTGGCTGCATATAATGTAAAAAACGTTCTAAATACAGGCGACTTCCAGATTCACAGCACGATGCGGATATGAGCTTTTCTGCAGCCTCATTGAGATGGCTATTTCAAGCTACCAAAATGACTGTCATGTATAATTTAATAATGTCGTTGGATTAGCAATGCCACTGAACTGTTGGACGATCGATATTGTAAACTATAATAACTTGCTGCTAGAAATTAGACCGCGCCTTTTCGTCAACCTGACTTTCAAATAAAACAAATACATGCAAAATAATCAGCATCAAATAGCCAAAATACTGATTGTCGACGACCACGCTGTGGTCAGGAGCGGTGTTGCCATGCTGATCAATCAGGAACCAGACCTTCATGTCTGCTGTGAAGCCAGCGATATTGAGCAAGCCATATCGGCCAATCGCTCATGCGAGCTCGACTTGGCGATTGTTGATCTTTCGCTGAACGGAATGTCTGGTTTGGAACTAGTTAAGCGATTTCATCTGGATTGCCCCAACCTGTCCATACTCGTCATGTCCATGCATGACGAAGCGGTCTATGCAGAGCAGGCATTGCGTGCCGGGGCGCATGGATACATCATGAAACAGGTTGCAACGGTGACTATGCTGAAAGCGATACGACAAGTACTGAACGGGGAGTTATACGTCAGCGACCAGATGCGCTCGCGTTTGCTAAAGACTATCCGTGGCAGCAGCAGTGAAGCTGCCTCTGCCAGCCACCTGACTCCCAGCGAATTTGAGGTGTTGCATCTTATCGGTCTGGGGCTTGGTACCAGTCAAATCTCGCAAAAATTGAACCGTAGTGTCAAGACCATAGAGTCCCACAGGGCCAACATCAAGCGCAAGCTGGATCTAAAATCTGGAAATGAGTTGATTAGATATGCCTATAGCCTGACAACCCAAACTACAAATAACGAGTTATGACGTCGGATCAGTTGATCTGCTTACTGAAATGCGTTGATATGATTCGGGATTTTTCAGGAGTATCAAATAAAAAGGAAAATACTTTAGGCCCCATGTTGCCAGCCTGCATGCTTTGGGAAAAGGAATGCCCGGAACCTGGCAATAGCTCCACAGAATAAGCGGTGTGCATACCGCGGGATTCTGCGGCTTTTTTCATCGCGTCTGTCCAGTTCTGCGCCCGCTCTACGCGGTTCACGCCTTGTTGCCTGACGACGCGCAGAGACTTATTCAACGCTGGATCCTGTTTCACATCTTCAACACCAACAAAGACGCGGGTCGGAATCTTCAAAAACTGCTGTGGATCGAAAACCACTCCAAACAAATCCTCGTGAGATACATTCAGTCCATACGGATAGCGCAATGCCGGATCCGGAAAGGTGTACCAGCCGGCAGCGCCGATGGCCACTTTCGCAACTTTCTCCGGATGTGCCAATGTGTAGCGGTGCACGAACTGCCCTCCACCAGAATAGCCGAACAAATAGAGCTTGTCTGTTCTGGCATGCGTGAGCTTGCCAACTTCAATAATGATTTTATCTAACTCCAGATCGGGACGCTGACCACTGCTGTCGCGTGCTAGCCATTGATAATGAGGTTCTATAAAATAGGGGGCGATCATCACCACGTTGTAACGTTCCGCTAGGTCAGCATACATATAAGCATGTTCGATGACATCGCGTGAAATACCATGCACTGTCACAAAAACGGGTGCATTCTCACCGCCCCTGCGCGGTACATAAAGAAGGTAGAGCTGTCCATCTTCCAGCGTTCTGATCATCATTACTCCATTTTGGAGCGCTTCATTGATATCCTTTGCATATGCAAGCTGCAAAGTAAGAAAAATGGCTGCAAGAAAGACAATCACTCTCACAGCCCATGCTTTAATGTGCATCTTCAAAACTCCTCGAGTGATTTTAGCAGAGGGCTACTCTGCCTGGTTTTAAAAATTCGGTTGTCGGCCCGTCGTTTTTCACCAGGTCTGAATATGCTCCCTGTTCTACAAGGCGCCCAGAATTCATGTGCCAGATGGCATCCGCTGAAGCCATTCTGTCTAGGCGGTGCGTGACCAGCAGAACGGTTCCCGAGTAACTCGCAAGCACCCTGTCGATGACCGATGCCGCCTGGGGGTCAAGGTTGGAATCGGCCTCATCGAGAAGCAGCAGGCGGGGATTGCCCAGGAGTGCGCGGGCCAAAGCGATGCGTTGCCGCTGCCCGACCGATAAACCTACGCCCCCTTCGGATATCCGCGTCTGGGCACCTTGCGGCAAATCAGCCAAAAGTTCAATGATGCCGCACAGGTTCCAGATATGCTCGATATCCTGTTCAGGTGCATCCGGCCAGCGGTAGCGCAGATTCTTCTCGACAGTTCCGCGCAATAAAGGCAGATCCACTCCTACCATGCCGATCGCCCTGCGCACGGATGCCAAGTCATGCGCCGCAAGGTCCTGTCCGTCGAGGCGAACCACGCCCTGAGTGGGTTCCATCAGCCTCGCCGCCAAAGAAAGCAGCGTCGATTTTCCTGCCCCATTTGGGCCGACGATGGCAATGATGCTTCCTGCTCCGACCACTGCGCTCACATCTTCAAGCGCGCCTTGCACAAAGACATGCTCGAACTCCAGGCATCCGGGACCTGTCTCCAGATCCGGCGCACCTTTTATTTCGGTCACCGTGGAAGGGGTGTCGAGGAATTCCTGAATTTTTAGCAGCGACACTTTGGAGCCATACCAGTATTCCTGGATGCGTCCCATGTCGCGCAACGGATGAACCAGAAGGCCGATGATTGCCATCGCGGCAACTACTGTTCCGGGCGAGGCATGCCCCATGGAGACTTCCCAGGCGCCCAGCAGCAAAATAGTGCCAGTTGCGGCGGCGGCCGTGATCTCGGTCACTGCCGTGACTTTTCCGGCAACTTTTGCACGTTCTATCATGGCATTCTGAAAATAACGCCCCTGCTTCACAAGGCGCCTGCGTTCGCGTTTCATCTGCCCGAATATCTGTACCACAGCGATAGAGGCGATTTTTTCATTGACGTTGGCAGCAATATGGGAAAGACGCCGACGCGATTCCTGTGTCACTAATTTCAGTTTGCTGCTTAAAGTTAAAGTGGCGGCTGCTCCCAGAATCAGTACAATACCGATATCCAGCGCCATTAGTCCATCCAGAAACGCAAGCGCAAGCAACGTCCCTGTTGTTACAACGCTAGCCACTGCAAGGCGTGCAAGCCCTAAGCTTACCCATCTGCGCAGCGATACGAGATCCCCTACAAAGCGCAACGCCATCCCGCCACGGCTGCGCGACTGTAAAGCCCTGGGCGGCAATGCAGCAAGGTGGTCGTACAGAACCATACGGACTTCCAGCGCATAATCCTGCCCCATCCTCTCCGCATCAACCCGCTCCATGAAGCGCAACCATGCAATCGTGCCAGCAGTAGCGGCGAGACCCAACCCGACCATAAGCAATGGCTCGACCGAAACCAGATGCTGCGGTCTGATGAGATGATCAAAGCCATATTTCACCAAATGGGCGGTTGCAACGGCCATCGCAGCTTGCCCAAAGGCATTGGCTACCAGGCGAACCAGAATGGGGAAACGGCGGCGGTTAAGCGCCTTTGGAACCAGCATATCTATACAGCCATGGCCTGATCGAGCTTGACTGCATCCTGAAGCAGTGAGATGCAGACATCTGGATCGCAAAGCTGGCTGGTGTGTATCACTGGCGCCACCGTGAATTTTTCAGCTTCGCCTGTGGCCAGCGGAGAACTGGTCAATACACCACTGACTGCTAAGACATTGAGTCCCTGACGCCTGATCAGATCGACTCCGCCCACCGCGCCAGCCGAATCGCGTGCTGCAAAAAGAATATGATCAACGCTGGCTTTGAACAGAGGTGAAGAAAGCAGTGCCGCGGTTTCGTTCTGGAAAATGCCGTCCGCAATTTCGAGCACGATGATATCCACGCCTGCATGCGCAAGATGTCCGGTAAGGATGGAAAAAATCTCCTCGACCTTGTCGAGTGAAAGCTTATAGGTCGAGACATACCCTGCATCGGTGAAATCGTATGTCGGAGAGGCGCCGGCATCATTCATCAACCAGCCGTCTTTTCCTGCTCCGGTTCCAGTGACTTTTGCAGCCCCCACCTTCTTGCCGCTTGCCACCAGTCCCCTGATGAAATTGGTGATACTGGTAGTTTTGCCGGAATTCATGGTCGTGCCCAATACTGCAACGGTCAAAGGACGGGCGCCAACAAAATCGATGTCCGACAATTTCCAGTCAGTAAGGTTCATCACTTTACCGTCGGAGTCTGCAAGGATGCCGATGGGCGTAATTGCGGTTGGTTCTTTCATCAAGGAATAGGATGACAGTACCATCCCAGCCATGCCACCCGCCGCTACCAGATGGCATGGACCCATATCTTCCGGCACTTCGGCTTCAAACTGATCCGGCGCATAACGGTTGCCGTAGCATACGACCACTTCATCGCCAACATACAATGTTGCCCTGCGACCGTTGCGCAGTTCTACGCCGCCGTGTTGACCTATTGTATCAACACGGGCAAGCACCATATCTCCGGCACGTGGAATATAAGAATTGGCTGTGCAAATATTTTCCGCCAACTCAAGGTTCACATTTCTTAAGGTATAAGCAACCTTTGCACGTTTAAGGCGATTCTGTTGTAATGTGTTGACTGTGATCATGTCTTTCTCCTGTTGTTTTCCTCAATCTAAAGAGGAAGTGAAAGTACCGAACTGTTATTTAGACCATGTGGGATTAAATGCTACAAACTACAACCATGAAACGGTTCGATTGTTGCAGAGCAATTTTAATCCTCTAGGAAAGCTAGGCCTATAATGCTGAAGATGATATTAGGATAAGCGTAAACCCCATTTTTATGTAGGGGAATCCACTAGAAGGAGCGCTTGACAGGAAGATTCACGGTCAGTCTTGTGCCGCCATCGGGTAAGGCCAAAATATGCATGGCGCCGCCCAGCAAGGAAGCGCGGTATTGCATGGAGCGTAATCCAAGCCCTGGTTTGGCGCCCGATTCTTCCAGTTGGTTAATACTGGTACCATCATCGCTGATTTCAAGTGTTATAGCAGTTGGAGCAGATATCAGTTTTATCGTGATGTTTGCCGGCTTGCCATGTTTAATGGCGTTATTGATGGCTTCCTGGGAAATGCGGAACAAGTTGATGACAGTAAGCGGATCGTCAACGGTTAGTTCACCATTAGATATAAATTGACAATTTACGTTGTAGATTTCCCCAGTATATTTTGCGAGTTTTTGCAGCATTGCTGGCAAATCTGCCTCTTTTAGTTCTACCGGGTAGAGTCCGCGTGCAAGGATACTTGTCTTTGAAATGGCATCATTGATATAGGCCGTGATTTTTGAGACCTGATTGGCTTCAGCATGGTCTTGATTTGATAATTTTTGGGATAACACCTCAGACATGAATGCAATACCAGTCAGAAGCTGGCCTAAATCATCGTGCAATTCACGCCCGATTCGTTGTTGTGTGTCTTCGCTGATGCTGATAATTCTGCGCTCTGCCTTGTTGGCTCGCTCCAGTGCGATTTCCTTGGCCTTAATGGAGGTTAAATAAAGCATCAAACTTCCCATCATCAGTATCAGGATGCTCCCTGATATCCCCATCAAAAAAGCAAACCAGAACTTATCGTGATTCAAAGAATTGTACTCATAAATATGGTCAACCACATAGGCCTTCATATGATAGGGTGTAATATTCTTTGAAGAAAGTACGTGTGGAACATTTTCGCCCTGAAAACGCATCAAAGTAGGGAATCTTTTGTCCCCCCAAAGGTTCATTTGAAAAACGGGGAAGGAGCCTGTTTTATAGCGGGCAATTCTTTTTTTCACAGGCATTCTGTCAATAGAGGCTCCCAGAACTGAGCGCATTTCCAACCGCGTATCACTGGCAAGCACGATAACGCCGTATTCATCGGTGACAAAGGCATCTAGTTCATGGACAAGAAAAGATAAATTAGGCACATCCTTCTTGGCCACCACCGCGCCCATAAAATGACCGTTAATCATAATGGGTGTCGAAAAATAAATACCCGGAATATTAGTCGTCTTACCAACCGCATATTGCATTCCGTGCTGCCCATTTTTATTGTATTTAAAATAATCACGATCAACAAAATTTTCTCCAATAGTGTTTCCTTGATTATTCCAATTGCTCGCTGCAATGCAGTCACCCGCTGCATTGATGACAAAGATGATATCTGCACTCAGGCTAACCTTGGCAAGCGCCAGGTACTGACTAAGATCATTTAGATTATGATCTTTCGTCCAACGCTTCTTTCTCTCTTCTAGTGGCAGGGTGGAGGGGGTGGCGTCTTGCCCGAATCGCAGGCTTGCGTTTTTTACACGCGTTAATAGTGATAACAGATCAGGTATGCCGTGCAGAGAAGTCAGGTTTCTTTCAATGCTGTCTGCCAAATCGCCGGCACGTTCCCGGGAAAGTTCGGTTTTTTGGTCAATAACTACGTCTACCCGTGTTGTGAAAAAGCTCCTTGCAATAAACAGGGCCGATATATTCCACAGAACAAGCAGGGCAATCGCTACATAAATAAATTTATATCGAATATTTGTCACAACCTGTTTTTTCTAATTTTAATGTTACAAGAAGCTTGAGACGTTTAAAGGGTAGCTGCATTTTTTACTTGCTCACTCAAGAATGCTTCTAATTCGGCTTAACGCGGAATACTTGCAACCTGAATGAATACTATTTAAAACGTAAAGGGTAGCCTGTTGGTAGGCTAAATGGGGAAAACACCTACGATGGATAGGCCCCGCATACATTCTTTTGACGCTGATTCGTATCCTTGTATTTACATGATCCTTTGTTGTACCGAAAGAAACCATTGTCAAATCTAGAAATGTAGCATTTACATAAGCAGGCATAGTTGCATATCAGATAACCGGGACGCCAGGCATAATCAACCTTATGCGAACCCTTGGACGTACAGCGTTGCATCAGCTTGACTGGGCGCAATTTATATAAGACTTGATTAAGTTCAATGGCCGCACGGCCATTTATCCCGACTGCCTGCCGAGGTTGATCCGACAAATTTATGTGGTTTTCAAGTTCCACTTTATGCCACAAAGCAGTCCGTCGCAAGTACCATCGCCAAGGGCAGCTTAGAGACTTTTGTGTTGAAAAACTTGATCAAGAGATGCCAACAAAAAATCGACCTCGCAAAATGTCGTATATTCGATTATATTGACCTTTCCTAAGGTCAGAGCACCCCTGAAATAACCATTTTTTCGACCTCGGCAGAGTTTTTCAACAAAATAGGTCGGGTACGGCCAGTCGCCTTTTGAGAATTTCCTGATTTCAACCAGGGGTGAAACAACTTTCTGGCGCAATTTTAATTACATGGAACTTGTGTGGTTTTTAAAGTGTGCTGATTCACAGGTACGAGCTAAATTAAGTAGCCACGTAAAAAACAAGTGAGATAACTAAGTGTAGGCTTGGTGTCCATGATTCATGCTCTTCGGGCATACCTAGCAGTCGATACTTTCAGGGTATTCTTAATGGAACAATACCGGATACCTCAATTTTCATGTTTTTATAGGGTTCGATTCCCCCCTCCCGCACCAAGAAATTAATAAAAAAACAGCCAGATTTGGCTGCTTTTTTTATTAATTCAATTGACTGAAAGCTTCCTGTACAAAAACTCAGGCAACCTGAACAGGAATTTCCTGACGCGTATTCACGATACAGTTTTTTTCGTCCACATAAACCAATTGCGGATGAAATTTTTGCAGTTCCAACTCATTGTATACGGCATAGGTAGCAATAATCAGAATATCATCTGGATTTGCCTTATGTGCAGCAGCACCATTTACTGAAATGATACCTGAATCCCGCTGGGCACGAATGGCATACGTGGTGAAGCGTTCACCATTCGTCACATTATAGATATCAATCTGCTGATATTCGCGAATATCAGCAGCTTCCAGCAAAGTTTCATCGATCGCACACGAGCCCTCGTAATGCAACTCAGAATGGGTTACATGTACACGATGCAGCTTGGACTTAAGCATGGTTCTTTGCATAGGATATTTATCGCGAAGCTATATAAAGGGCAATTATTATACCGCCTGATCAATTTTGAAACAATTACGTAATTTTTACTATTAAAAACAATTATTAAGAAACACAAACCGAAACCCTTGCCAACATAAAAACAACTTATCAACAACTTTTGCCATATGCCTATCATGGCAAAAAAAAAACGCACAGCCTATTTTTCTGCTGTAATATCATTGTCGTACAACTATAAATACACGCCACTTGAATGAATTCACTGGTATCAAAACTGCAATGACCGGTTTAATCAACAAAATAACAAAATCCTTTTATTGGGACTTAAAATCCACAGTTGCAATAGGGTTTACCCTATTACTGGTGGTTATGCTTATTTTGGCTGCCGTTGGTTTAACCAGCATGGCAAATAATAATAATCGTCTTGAACAAACGATCAATGAACAAAATTTCAAGCTTTCTCTGGTTACCTCCATGCGAAACATTGCCAGAGAACGCTCTCTGAATCTATTCATGGCCATATCCTATAACGACCCCTTTGAAAGGGATCAGGTTTTGTCAAAATTCAGGGAACTGGCTTCTGAATTTATTGCGTTAAGAGAACAATTTGAAGCGCTTAATCTGGATGAGGAAGAAAAAGCGCGGTTTGCAGAAATGCAGCGGTCAGTGCGAGCCGCTTCCGCTTCCCAAAATCAGGTTGCTACCCTGATCAGCAATAACAACATTTCAGAAGCACAAAAAGTAATGCTCAACGAAACAATTCAAGAGCAGCATTTCGTCATCCAGGCCTACAACAAATTTGTCGATTTACAAACGATTAAAGCAAAGTCAGCAATTGACGTAGCGAATCAAGCCAACCATTTCACTTACCTGATTATGTTCCTGCTGGTTATTGCAGCATTGGTTACCGGCACTTTCATTGCAATTTTCGTTATACGCCGCATAGCCAACATCGAAAATGCCTTGTTTACTGAAAAAGAGTTTGCAGAAGTCACCTTACATTCCATTGCAGATGGCGTGATCACGACAGATCAAAACAGTGTGGTTACTTACATCAACCCTGTCGCGGAAAGGTTAACCGGGTGGACAGCAACAAATGCAAAGAATCAACATTTATCAGCCGTTTACAATATTATCGATGCCACCACCAGACAACCAATCGACCCTTCATTGTTGCTGGACCAACTTGAAGGACCTACGGCCAATCTGGAAGAACGCACATTAATCCGGCAGGATGGCCAGGAGTTTGCTATCGAAGACTCTTCTGCCCCTATTCGCAATAAAGAGGGACAAACTATAGGCGCAGTGTTGGTATTCAACGATGTATCTGAAGCACGAAACCTTACCCAGCAACTTTCCTGGCAAGCAAGCCATGACCCTTTAACAGGGTTAGCAAATCGCCTTGAATTTGAACGGGCATTATCCATTTTACTGGACCACGCAAGAAACAATAATAGACGCCACGTATTGTTATTTCTGGATTTGGATAAGTTCAAATTGATCAATGACACATGTGGCCATATTGCTGGCGATGAATGTTTGCGACAATTGTCACGCATGCTTGAATCCAGGATAAGAGAAAACGACACATTGGCTCGCCTCGGGGGGGACGAATTCGGGATACTGCTAGCCAGTTGCCAGCTTGAGCATGCGCTCACTATTGCTGAGAATATTCGCCAGCTGATTGCTTCTTTCAAATTTATCTGGGAAGAAAAAATATTCGATGTAGGTGTCAGTATAGGTTTGATTCCCTTTGGTTCGGAAAGTGACAATGCTGTGGACCTTATGACCTCGGCAGACACTGCCTGTTACAAAGCAAAAAGCGAAGGACGGAACCAGATTCAGGTATTTCAGCCAGAGCATTTGGCTGACCCTGCCAAAAGTGAAAAACTGTCCATTAAAAAGATTACACAAGCATTGAATGAAAACCGCTTTCAGCTCTATTATCAAAAAATCATAGCTACTGATCGTACTCAGCAAGCTCATTCACATTATGAAATTTTGCTACGAATGTTGAATGAAGATGGCAAAATTATTGCGCCCGGGGCTTTCATTCCTGCTGCAGAACGTTACCATTTGATGCCCAATATTGACCGCTGGGTCGTTCAAACCATGTTTGAATGGCTTGAAGGCCATGCTGCAGAAATCAGTGAACATTCCATTTTTTCGATTAATCTTTCGGGGCAGTCTTTGGGTGACAAGCGCTTTTTGGGGTTCGTGATAGATCAGCTAAATCAAGTTAATATTCCACACGGCATCATTGGCTTTGAAATTACAGAAACGTCTGCTATTGGCAATCTCAGCAATGCTGTACGTTTTATTTCCACACTCAAGGGCTTGGGATGTGTGTTTTCACTGGATGATTTTGGCAGCGGTATGTCTTCGTATAGTTATTTGAAGAATCTCGATGTAGATTTCCTGAAAATTGACGGCGCCTTTATAAAAAACATCACGCAGGATATGGTAGACCTTGCAATGGTTGACTCCATCAATCGGATCGGTCATGTAATGGGGATTAAAACCGTCGCTGAATTTGTTGAAAACGATGCTATTTTCGACGAACTGGAAAACATCGGCGTCGACTACGCCCAAGGTTATGGCATCCATATTCCGGAACCTTTAGCAAATTTCAATGCTGCCCATTAGGCGGGTAAAAATACTTCCAGATTATCTATCAGGCGCGTCCCACCAAGCCAGGCTGCAGCAAGAATCACTAATTCAGTATCGGCTACTTGGGCAGGAGCAAGTGAATGCTGATTGCGAATAGAAAAATAGTCCACGCGCCAGCCATACTTTTCCAACTCAGCTTTCGCATTATTTTCCAGATATGTATAGTCACGACTCCCAGAAACCAAAGCATGCATGATAGATTCCAGATTCCTGAACAACCGCACGGCTTCAACTCGCTGAGATTCATTTAGAAAGCCATTACGTGAACTGAGCGCTAATCCGTCTGCAGCACGCATGGTTTCACCAGCTATCACTTCCACCGGTACATTTAACTGACTGACCAAAGTACGGATAACATGCAACTGCTGGTAATCTTTTTTCCCAAATACCGCTATTACAGGACGTACAATATTAAACAGTTTCACGACAACAGTAGCCACCCCTCTAAAATGCCCGGGACGGTAGGCGCCGCACAATTCGTTGGCAATAGGCGGTGGCTCTATCAATACTTGTTGTGGTACGGGATAGAGTGTTTGTTCAGTTGGTGTAAAAACCACATCAACACCCGCCGCCTGTAACTTGTGACAGTCGTCTGCCATTGTGCGCGGATACTTGGCAAGGTCTTCTTGCGGGCCAAATTGCATGGGATTGACAAAAATACTCGCTACAACACATTTACTGCGTTGTTTGGCCAGCGCCATCAGAGCCAAATGCCCTTCGTGCAAATTGCCCATGGTCGGAACAAAAGCCAAATCCGATTCCGATTGCAGCCTTTCTTGCAGAACAGGGATTTTTGAGATAATTTCCATAAACGATGAGTTACTGCTGTGATTGCTGCACGCTAAAAACTATGATCAACAGAAGGGAAATCTGCACTTTTAACCGCTTTCACATAGCTTTCAATCGCGTCCTGAATACTGGCAGCACCCTGCAAAAAGTTCTTGGCAAATTTAGGTGTTTTACCTGGAAAAACACCTAGTAAATCATGCAACACCAACACCTGCCCGGAACAAGCAGCGCCTGCGCCGATGCCGATGGTAGGGATCTGAAGCGTTTCTGTGATTTGTTGTGCCAATGCAGCCGGAATAGCTTCCAGCACGATCATGCTCGCGCCTGCATGCTCCAGTGCAGCCGCATCAGTTTTCAGGTGAACTGATTGCGCTTCATCCTTGCCCTGCACTTTGTACCCACCGAGCTGATTCACGGACTGCGGCAGCAGACCCAGATGACCGCAAACAGGAATGCCACGACTGGTCAGAAATGCCACAGTTTCCAGCATCACCTGACCACCTTCCAGTTTTACCATGTGAGCACCCGCAGCCATCAGCAAAACAGCGTTACGCAACGCTTGCGCAGGGCTTTCCTGATAACTGCCAAAGGGCATATCTGCGACAATAAACGCCTGCTTTGCGCCACGTGCGACACATTGCGTATGGTAAATGATGTTTTCCATGCTAACCGGCAACGTGGAATCATG
>JAYVLG010000018.1:0-7003 GCA_043759595.1 Sulfurirhabdus sp.
ATTCTCTACGGGGTCAATGCAGCGATACAGTGGGATGCGCCGGAAGTGATCAATGCACTCAAGGCGCTCAATTAAGCATTGAAATTTTGCAACTGGCGCGGTGTTGCCTGATCACCTAGCCCTGCAAACGAAGCTGATGACGTGAGGTAATTGGCCGATTGCAGCTGCCATTACGGTAACTGGTGCAATGACTGCTTGCGAGAAACTTGAATATTCGTTACGTACCCATTCGATATGGTCAGAGCGGCTGCCGCGAATGGCTGTTTCTCGGCCATTGCGGCCGGTGGCATCAAGATGGGGTAATGACTGCTATGGGATGAGCACCGGTCGTAGGCGGTTGAAATATTCTGAATGGCCGCTTCCTTGAAACGCGACTGAGTACTCTGTGCCCAAAGGGTACAGTGGCCCCCCTCAGTCAAGACCCCTTTACCGCTATAGACTGCGGGAGTGACAGATAACTCATACCTGTACTTCAGTCCAATAGTATTCGATGTTGAAAGAGACTAAATTCCCACTTCATGCATAGGGTTTTGTCAGGTTAATTTATAGCGAGGGAGAATATCATGCGTCTATCCGAGATGAGATTTATCATGTTATTCAGAAATAGAATCATGAATGTATTTTTCATAATGGTATTAGCATCCTTTTTTTCATATCCAGTACTTACTCAAGCTGATACAGGTGGCATATGGACGGTCGAAGCGGCAGTGCCAACAGCACTTCAAGGGCCGGCCGCTGGCACGATCAACGGAAAACTATACGTAGCAGGGGGCTGTTGCATATCAAACACCCCCCCTTTCCCACGATTCAATAATCTTAACATCTACGATCCTGGATCAAACACATGGAGCTCAGGCCCTCCAATTCCTCTTGCAATTTACGGTGGGGCAAATGGCGTCATCGACGGAAAACTTTATGTGGCAGGCGGACAGGCTGATCAGAATAACGGCAATAACGTGGCAAACCTACAGGTTTACGATTTTGCCACCAATGTGTGGTCCAACAATACCCCAATGCCTTTCGCCAGCTCCGGAAATGCTGCCGGAGTTATTGGTGGAAAATTATATGTTGTAGGTGGCTATGATCCATCCAATACTTCACAAGTCAATGTTCTTCGAGTCTATGATCCTATCACTGACAATTGGGTTATTGGTGCCCCGATGCCAACTGCCAGAGCATGGGTAAGCGCGGGTGTTGTAAATGGAATTCTTTACGCTATAGGCGGTATGAATAGTAATAATGGCACACTCAATACTGTTGAGGCTTACGATCCAACAACAGACACATGGTCTACTAAACCACTCATGCCCAACGCTCGATGGGGGACTGCTGTTGGAGTAATAAACGGCATTATCTATATCGCGGGTGGGTATAACGGTACCAATGAAGTCGCCATTGTTGATGCCTACGATCCAGTGGCGAACACTTGGAGCACTCAACCTCAGATGCCAACAGCACGTTATGACGCTGGAAGCGGGGTAGTCAACGGTATTTTCTATGTCGTTGGAGGAGGAACGGTACCATCTAATTTTAACAATGCAAATGAAGCCTTTTCGATCGCGCCAGTACTTCCAAGAACAACCGGACAATGCAAAAATGATGGATGGCAGACTTTTAGTGTGTTCAAAAATCAAGGTGACTGCGTGAGTTTTGTTGCAACAAAAGGCAAAAACCAATAATCGCCAATCTCCAGTGATGACAAATGAGAACATTGTCAAAGTTTCTTTCTTAAAGATGAAAGGCACTCTGAATCTAGTAGTTACTGAATTTTTCGAGTGCCTGGTTCGGGAAGCGAAATTACAGAGCTGACGGACCGGAACTGGCCGGGAGCACTCATAACACGAGTGTATCTCAAAGCGGACGCAGACAGTAGCGAAGGCAAACAGCAGAATCAGACTCCGTTCAATCAACAAGGAGTCTGAAATGAAAATCACTCAATCCCGCGAACCCTGGAACAAAGGCAAACTGATCGGACAGAAGCCCCCATTGAAGCTGAAAGACATCTGGGCCATTCGTATCCATCTGCAACTTGGCAAGCGCATACGTGACTTGGCAATGTTTAACTTGGCCATCGACAGCAAGCTGCGAGGTTGTGATCTGGTCAACCTACGAGTTCGGGACGTTGCTCACGGCAACCAGATGTTGACGCGAGCAATGGTCATTCAACGAAAGACGCAGAGGCCAGTACAGTTTGAACTGACAGAAGATACCAGAAATGCGGTCGCTGCTTGGATTGCCAAGGCCAATCTGAAGTCGGAACAGTACTTATTCACAAGTCGGTTGCAAAACTATCCGCATGTTTCAACCCGGCAATACGCTAGGATCGTTCATCGATGGGTCGCTGCTATTGGACTCGATACAACCGCCTATGGCACACATACGATGCGCCGAACCAAGGCTACTCTAATTTACCGGCGAACCAAAAACTTGCGGGCAGTGCAACTGTTGCTGGGCCACACGAAGTTGGAAAGCACCGTACGGTACTTGGGGATTGAAGTTGACGATGCACTGGAGATTTCCGAACAAACCGAGATATAACCAATGGGTTTGCGGCTGCCTCTGGTCAGTCGCTCCTTCGCGCGCTATATGTTGTTAACCCTCCACTTATGGCTGCTTTGCGGTAGCATGGCGCTATGAGTGCAGCCGGCCAATAAGAGACGGTCGAAAATTTTCTCCATAGCAGCCATTCAAACGAAGCCTTCTGGGGATGTTTTTCTTGAAAATTATATTTCTTGGTATGTTAATGTTAATTCCATATTGCCCCTCAATACTTCTGTTGAGATTTCACCACAAAAATTTAAATTCACAATGAATCAAGCGTACTCAGAAGAAATACAAATTTAGTTAATAAAAAATACTCACTAAAAATATTTCTTCAAATCCATGCCGCTATACATAGATGCAACTTGCTCTGCATATCCATTAAACATTAGGGTTTCGCGCTTGGAAATTTCGCCTATACGACGCTCTTTGGCTTGGCTCCAACGTGGATGATCCACAGTTGGATTAACATTCGCAAAAAAGCCATATTCACTAGCATTGGCTTTCATCCATGAGCTGGTACTGGGTTTGGAGACAAAGCGAATTTTGACGATGGATTTGGCATTTTTAAAACCATATTTCCACGGTGCAACTAGTCTAACCGGCGCACCATTCTGGTTCGGCAAAAGTTCACCATATAAACCCACAGCAAGAATGGCAAGAGGGTGCATGGCCTCGTCGATGCGCAAGCCCTCTACATAAGGCCACTCAAGTACTCCCCAATGTTGTCCGGGCATTTGTTTTGGATCATACAAGGAAATGAACTCCACAAATTTTGCGTTACTATTGGGATCAACCTGCTTGATCAATGCACTCAGCGGGAAACCTATCCAGGGGATCACCATAGACCAGCCTTCTACACAGCGCAGACGATAGATACGTTCTTCCAGTGGTGCGATTTTTAGTAATGCATCGATGTCGAAGGTCTTCTGATGTTTGACTTCACCTTCAACGGTAATCGTCCAGGGGCGAGGGTTCAATGTGCCTGCCAGTTTCGCGGGTTCATATTTATCCGTACCAAACTCATAAAAGTTGTTATAAGTGGTGACGTCCTTATAGGGTGTTAACGCCTCGTTTGTACTCAACACGCTTTTGTGTAAAACACTTAACTTTGTCGTTGTACTGCCTTCAGCCTGTTGGCTAGCGAGAATCAAACCCGGTGCTGCTAGACCTGCAGCCAGTACGCCTAACGAGCGCGTTGTGGCACTCATGAAATCTCTGCGTGACAGATATGTCTGTTTGTCGGTAATTTCTGACGATTTGATATTGTCATGTTTCTTGATGAGCATGTCTTCTCCTTCAAATTTAAACTTCGCAATTGACCCTATTTCACTACTGAGCCGAGATTAAAAAAGTTGATGTAATCCTACGGCCGCTGTTAAATCCGCCGTCAATTGCACGCCATTGACGTACTGATAAAGCGGTTTTTGAATGAATCCATAAATCTGCGAATTCGGCCCAATTGCATAACTCAAACCAGGACTCAGATAAACAGACAATCCTCCTGATAAATCCGGCTCAGCATTTGCTCCCGTGTCTCTTTCCTTATGTAACGAATTCAACTGCAGCAATGCCCCCCATTTGTCGGACAAGCGATAATTCAGCCCCACATCAAAGGCGACTTGATCACCGGGCATAAACTGATCAATTGTTGTCACTGCATGCTGCCACATAACCTGCATGAACCAACCAGCGGATGTATCCAACAGCTCTTGGTGCATATATGCTCCTAGCACAATGTCTGTGCTTCCAGTTCCCGGCTGTAGCGCGCGTTCAGCCATCTTGTTATCCGCATTCGTGATATCCGTCGCGCCTGTTGGTAATTTCGCACCAAATTTAATACCGTATTCCTGATGTTGGAAAGGTTCGGCTGATGGCTGATAACGCCCAATAACCCGCACATCACCCAATTTGGTATAGTTCCATGACTCATACTCCAAGGTGTCATTCAACATGTGCGTATGATCCCTGTTTACATAAGGCACGCTGAAGGCAACGCCCCAGTTTTCATCAAACGTATAATCCAGTGTCGCGATCAGGTTGCGATTGACGGTACGTTTCTCCAAAGCTTCACCTGCCCCATTCGATGTTTTATTTAAACCCTCGCGTAGCTGGTCCTGATCTATGTATTCATAGCGCAAGTCCAGCATCAGCCCAGGTTGCTGCTTGCCCTGATCCCACTGTGTATTGATTGCGCACGCGGCTGATCCGCAACTGGCGTAAGCCTGTGCTTGCATTAATATCAACACCACCCAGGTGGCCCCGCGACTCCAATACAATTTTTTGTTCATTCATCATGTCCATTTCATTTCCGTAGAATTCTGTTAACGATATTGATAGCAGCCTATCCGTTTTTTGCTTCATTACGCCGGATCAGCAAACTGTCAACAATGAGGAATCCCCCAAATCTGAGGGAATTTCATCATCATGCTGACGCTATAACGCGCTATGCAACACTGCTTTTTGAGGATCGGCTGCAGCTTCGCCTTCTATCACCATAATGCGGCTCGTGCTTGCACCCTTGTCTGACAAGTTGACAACCACTTCACGCAATGGGCCGATTACGGTTCCGTTGACAGAACCCATCGGGTTGGTTTTGAAGCTGCCCACTGGCATAGCCTGACCGCTGACGTACACGCTGTATAGTGTTTGCGGCTTGAGCTTGAACAGCGACACTTCGAGCGAATCGACCACTCCCATGTTGCGCACCACGATGAAGCCCTTGCCATCGCCACTGACTGCTTTCAGCGCAATATTGACCGGATCGGAATTGCCGCGTGGGCTAAGGTTCGCCATGCCATCGCTCAGCGGGCCCGCGTTGGATACATAGACCAGCGCTTGCGGTGCCTGACCGACCGGCACGCGCGTAATAACTTTATTGTTGGCGCTGTCGATCACGTCGACTGCGTCACCATTTTCCAGTCCGACGTAGATGCGGCTGCTGTCATCCGAACTCCAAATACCGTGGGGCAAGGCACCGGTTGGAATGGTAGCCACCAGCGTGGGCGTGTCATCGGTGGTATAAACCTTGACTACGTTCTCACCGCCCACTGTCACATAGGCACGCATACCTGCGGCAGTTTTCGCGAACGCCAGATGGTTGGTGATGAAGCCGACATCAAACACGCCTTTCACTTCCAGCGTGCTGGTATCGATGCGTGTTACCTTGCCCACATCCTTGTGCGTCATCCAAATTTCCTTAAAGTCCGGCGTGAATTGCAGGAATGGAGAAAATGGACTGACGACGTTGATCTTCTTGATAACCTTGTGCGATTTGACATCAATAACATCGACCACTGGCATAAAACTGGACACCACAAAGGCCAGCTTTCCATCTGGATGAAGTTGTACCATGCCGGGGCCGACATCGGTCTGGATACGGCCCGTTTCCTTGAAGGTTTGCGTATCGATTACCGAAATGTAATCTTCGCCGCGTACCACCACCCATGCTTCCTTGCCGTCGGTGGTAAAGAAGCCTTCGTGCGGCGAACGGCCGATATAGGTCGTTCCCTTAACTTTGTTGGTTGCCGTGTCGATGAATGTCACCGAGTTGGAACCGTTCGCAATCGCGATCAAGGTTTTGTGATCCGGCGAAAAGCCCAGTCCATGAACGTTGATCTGCCCTTTATATAACGGCGATAGCACATCGGGCCGCTGGTTTCCCAGTCGTATCTGACCGAGCAGGGTGTTGGTCGCCGGATTGATGACCGAAACCGTATTGCTGTTCTGATCCGCGGTATAGACGCGATCCTGCGCCGAAGGCAATGCCCACGCGGCATTCACGAACAGGGTGGTGGCAGCAATTGCAAAAACTGTGTAATTTTTTTTCATGATTATTCCTGTTTTAAAATTGATTGAGAAAAAATGAATGTTTACTTGGCGACTCCGTCCGGGTGGTGCTCCAGCCATGCCTGCATGATGCGAATTTCATTTTGCTGTTCAGTGATAATGCCCAGCGACAGATTGATGATTTCGGGATCCTTGGTATAGAGCAGCATCGCCTTTGCCATATCCACAGCGCCCTGGTGGTGCGGTATCATCATCGTGACGAAGTCATGCTCGCTCTTGCCGTTCATGGGTGCGCGCTTCATGCCGTCATCCATCACCGCCATCGCGTCATCCATCAACGCTGCAAATGATTTGGCTGTACTGGCAACGAATACCGGCGGAGGTGACGTCTCCGATTGTGTAGAACCGTGGTGATGGTGCATCTCTTCTGCACCGGCAGCTGCGCTGGCAAGACAGAGACACAGGCTTAAACCTATCTGCATTGCCATGCCTGCACGGCAATGCACGGGCAGTCGATTCGTGTTCTGCATAAATAAATCTCCTTGAATAAATACGTTCATTGATCAACATGCGAGCATGTCTTACTGCGATCTGGATATGCAAATGACTTGATCGCGAAAGTTTTAACGACATACCGGCTTCCCGGACAGAAGTGGTTATTTCCTGCTACCGC
>JAYVLG010000019.1:0-39255 GCA_043759595.1 Sulfurirhabdus sp.
AATCAAACTATACTCTTTTTCACCGGGACCTTCATCCTCTTTCGTTATCTTTTCTCTATTTGTAACAATTGGTTACGTTTCCGGATGAGAACTAATTAAAAAAGACTCTCCCGCACGTTTCAAAGCATTAATTGCTTTCCCATCCTGCGGATTCAATTCAATCAGCTTAAGATTTTCGATCAAAAAAGGGCGAGTTGCAATGAGATTTGTATTGCCTATACTGTCATTTATCTGTTTTTCAAATAAATAAATTTTACTTTGCAGCGACGGTTCAAGGCTTTTCCCCAGAATTGATTCAGCCTGCTGCATCATCATGCCGTATACCGCCAGACCGGTCATAATGGTTAATAACACCAGGATCAGCCCGCCAATAAAACCTATCCGGCGATGCTCCTGGGTTGACTGACTATTTTTTTTCTCAATTGCCATGCACGTTTTCCGACTTTGCTTTACACATCATTAGCATTCAGGACACCATGCTCCATGATTAGAACACAGATCAAATATACTTATATAATCAGCTCATAACAAGCCTATTGCTGCCAAATAGCACAAGTTTTCTGTAGAATAGCGTTTCTGCTTGAATTTATTAAAAACCATGACTACCCAACATCGCCCTATCCGCAGCTTTGTCCTTCGCCAGGGCCGTGTATCCAATGCACAACAGCGTTCGTTTGATACACTTATGCCTGTATTTGGCATCCCTTATGCTGAATCCACAATTGACCTGACACAGGTCTTCGGCAGGGCTGCACCCAAAATACTTGAAATCGGTTTTGGCATGGGTGAACCTACTGCACATATTGCCCAACACTACTCTGAAAATGATTATATTGGCGTTGAAGTGCATTTTCCGGGTGTCGGCAGCCTGCTTAAGCAAATAGAAGAACAGGGTTTAACGAATATCCGTATCATCCAGCATGATGCGGTAGAGGTACTCAAAAACATGATTGCACCTGCAGTTCTGGATGGTGTGCATATTTTCTTTCCTGATCCCTGGCATAAAAAACGTCACAATAAACGCCGCTTAATTCAAGCTGAATTCGTTTCTTTACTTTGTGACCGTCTGAAGCCAGGCGGTTATCTGCATGTAGCTACCGACTGGCAAGACTACGCAGAACAAGTACTTGAAGTACTCAGTAACGAGCCGAATCTGATCAATACGGCTGATGATTATGCGCCAAAACCTGAATACCGCCCCCTCACCAAATTTGAGCAACGAGGTTTACGATTAGGTCACGGTGTATGGGATATTGTCTTTAAACGTAAATAAATAGTATTCTATTCTTTGCAGATGAATACTTGAAAGGAATCAAAAAATGTCTTCACCAAAAATTATTCCCATAGCTGCTGACGAAGCGGGTACCGATTGTGGCGGTGGCGAACCGTTTGCATTGATGGTACTTGGCGACAGCATGCTACCTGAATTTGAAGAGGGCGAGATTATTGTGATAGAACCCGGTGGACTTGTTCACGATGGTTCTTACGTGATTGCCATGCACAATGACGAACCTATTTTTCGGCAAGTGGTGATTTCAGAAGAACGATGGTTTCTTAAACCATTGAACGATTTATTTCCTGTACTGGAAATTTCTGGCCTGGATGCGATTAAAGGCGTCATTATTCTGAAAAAGAAGCCAGGAAGAAGACGCGCACAAAAGTCTTACATTTAACCTAGAAACCTCAGTTAACCGCTAACCTTAACATTTAACTAAATAATTCTAATAGAATTTTTAATTATTTCCTGGTTCACCCGGTTGGTGAGACCGCTATGGATTGGATTGCACAGTTTTCGCAGCATAAGGCGGCGTTGCAACTCCTTGAAATGGAATGAACATTTTGCGTCATTGCGCCTTGCTCTGCGCTCCAAAAACTGCACACTCCAATCCATCCAACTAAGGTTTCTAGGTTTAACCAGGCTTTGCTACGCCATACCGATCAAGGCAATATTACAGCGCCCATATAAAATGGGTGCTGCATATAATCTGCCTATTTATACTAAACACTCAGAACCGGTCGTTAATGACCACTTCCTGCAGTGGCAGCTGACCGCCTCTAGGCCAGGGCTCATTCATTCCTTTACCAATCGCCAGCATCATCGTTACTACATGATCTTCAGGCAGATGGACCAGCTTACCTACCGCATCAAAATCAAAACCATCCATGGGACAGCATGCATATCCCATTTCCTGTGCTTCCAGCATCATTGCCATCGCTGCAATGCCACATGAGCGCATCGCTTCATCTCTTTGTACTTGCTCTCTTCCCGAATAGTATTGGGTAATGGCCGGCACCATAAATTCCTGCACGGGTTGGGGAGCATTTCGCCAATATCGTGCTGTATCTTTCTCCCAGGATTTCAGATCTGCACATATCACCAACAACAATGACGCATCAGTTACCTGTGCTTGATCCCAGGCGGCTTTCCGGATTTCCTGCCTAAGCGCAGGATCGCTTACTCGTACAAAACGCCAGTTCTGAATATTGAATGCACTCGGGGATAATATAGCCAGTGAAAGTAATTTTGTGATTTCGTCATCCGTCATTTTATGTTCAGGATCGTACGCTTTCACTGAACGACGTTGCGTTATTGCCGTGGATACATCCATATTTTTTCCTCACACCAGAATAGAGTGGAAGCAGCAACAAACGCGCTTTCAATTTGTTGCCGCTTACTTGTTTATTTCTTTTTCATGAAAAATGTGTACTCTGCGCCTGCCTCTGCAGAAGACAGCAATTCATTACCCGTTTGTTTAGCAAATGCCTGAAAATCTTTAATTGCACCAGGATCAGTTGCCATGATTTTCAATACTTGCCCCGCCACTAACTCATTTAAAGCTTTCTTGCTCCGTAAAATCGGCAGGGGACAGTTTAACCCCCTGGCATCCAGTTCTTTATCGTAGTTCATTACACTCACTCCTTCAAAGATCATTCTCAATTTTGAATGTATTAAACACCACATCAATAGCAATATTTCGCGCCCCATGGAATACCGCATCCATGATTTCGCTTTCAGCCCAGCCTAATGCCTTTAGTTGATCCAGATCAGCCGATTGTACACTTTTTGGATTTTGTGTTGCTTTCAAAACAAATAAAAGCATGGCTTTGTCTTTCTCTTCCAGTGGCGCATTTTGAGGATTTTGTTTTGTTGCCATGACTTGATCAACAGATAATCCCGCCATATTAATTAACATATTTTCGTTCATGCCAACACAATACTCACATTGATTGTCTTGGGATACCAACATTCTGACCATGGCCAGCAATGGAAAACTTAAGGTGGGGTGTTGAATGTAATAGCCCATATTTTGCCACTGCTGCTCCAGTAGTTCCGGGCTACTGCTAAACAATTGCATCCCATTCGGCACCCGGCCAATTACTTCATGAATTTGCCCGTAAATGTGTGCCACTTTACCACCCGCTTTTTCTGGGGATATTGTCTGAATCATTGCCATTTCATTCTCCTTTAATACCAACCGTTTGGTATGTTTGTAAAAAAATAAACATCTGCAACTTTTGCATCTAAACAACAACCAACCAACTACTTCTTGCCCACCTTCAGGCCTTGCACATATCCATGCAACTGATTCATGCAAAGCCTGAACGTCTCGACGGATTGCAATGACTTGGCAATTCCGATACACCCTTCCCAAGCCGATACAACAAACAGCGCAGCGGCATTGCAATCGACTTCAGCCTTAATCACGCCCTGTTTTTGACCCATTTCAAAAGCTTCATTCACCGTACGCTGCCACTGATTTATAATGGTGCTCAATTTTTCTTTAAAAACAGGGTCAAGAGGACTCATTTCCTGCATCAGGTTGTTTAACGGACAACCTAACATAATAAAGTCCGGTGCAATTTTTTTGTCTATGTCGGAAATAATTTCCAGCAATGTTTCTACGGGGTGCTTGCTCTCACGTAATGGCGTAAATATCATGGAGTCAAGTCGCGGCCCGATCACTTCATCCACGACAGCAAGACCCAGCGCCTGCTTGGTTGGAAAGTGATGGTAAAACGCCCCTTTTGTAAGCTCGGTATCTTCCAGTATATTGGCCACACTGGCTGCCTGAAAGCCCTGACGATGCATCTCACAAAAAGCGGATTGCAGTAATTTTTCACGTGTTAAATCACGTTGCTTTACTTTCATATTCAAATTAGATACCAACCGGTATGTATGTGTCAAGCATTGATTTCACCATCAGGAAGAAATATCGCCAGCAAATCATTAAGAAATCGCTCTCCAATAGGAGTAGGGGCGATATGCAAGTGATCACACACTATCAAGCCACGCCTTTCTGCTTCTATCAACTGTTTTTCAATCACTTTAACAGGCAATCCAGTTCGCTCCTGAAAAAGTACCACAGGAAACCCGTCCGTTAGTCGCAACGCGTTCATCATGAACTCGAATCCCATGTCCTTGCGCAATACCCGATGTTCCTCTTGCACTGGCGCACCATTCTGCACGCTATCCATATAGGCTTTTGGCTGTTTATAGCGCATCTGGCGCAATACTTTATCGGGCAAACTGATTTTGCTATGAGCACCGGCGCCTATACCGACATAATCGCCAAATCGCCAATAATTCAGATTATGACGACATTGCTTGCCTGTCAAAGCAAAGGCCGAAGTTTCATAATGTCCATATTCAGCATGCGCCAGCCTCTCCTCAATCATGATCTGCATTTCTGCAGACAAGTCATCATCCGGCAACGGGGGTGGCTGACGGTAAAAAAGAGTATTGGGTTCCAGCGTCAGGTGATAAGCGGATAAATGAGGCGGCGCAAAAGCAATGGCTTGCGCAATGTCTAATTCTGCTTCGCGAAGAGATTGCCCTGGCAGTGCATACATCATATCCAGATTGAAATTATCAAAAAACTGGTGGGCTATTTCTACGGCTTTACGTGCCTGAGAATCATCGTGGATACGCCCCAGTGCGCTTAAATGTTTAGCATTAAAACTCTGAATACCAATAGAGAGGCGATTCACCCCTGCTTCCCGGAATCCTCGAAATTTGTCTGTTTCAAAAGTGCCCGGATTTGCTTCCAGCGTAATTTCTGCATCGCAATCCAGCCGTACCCGCGCCCTTACCATCCCCAAAATCTCATCGATTGCTTTAGCGGAAAGAAGACTAGGCGTCCCACCCCCAAAAAAAATAGAATGAATACTACGCCCCCAGATCAATGGCAGCACCGATTCCAGATCCTGAGTTAAGGCTGCCACATACGCTGCTTCGGGAACCTCAGCACGCGCCTCATGAGAATTAAAATCACAATAAGGACATTTTTTGACACACCAGGGTATATGAATATAAAGACTGAGCGGGGGTAATGCGGTGAATTGAATGCCCGCAGAGGCTAACGAGGGCGACATGACCACGGACGTCATGAAACGCTAACCTGTAGCGAGAGAGGCTATAAAACTAACGGCAAATAGCCTCTCTGAAAGAAAAGAATTCATTCGATATTGCTCAATTTCAGCTTGGTCAACAATTCAGCAAGCGCCTTACCCCGATGACTGATTGTATTTTTAACGTCCATCGATAATTCAGCGCTTGTTTGATCCAGTCCCGGTACAAGAAAATACGGATCATAACCGAATCCGCCGTTGCCGCGCGGACTATGCAGAATTTCTCCTTCCCAGATGCCTTCAGCAATCAATGGCTGCGGGTCATGGGGATGCCGAACCAGCACAATCACGCAGTAGTAATGCGCTTTACGGTTCACTTCATGTGCTAGCGATTCCAGCAATTTTTCATTATTACGTTCGTCAGACTTCGGCTCACCCGCAAAACGAGCAGAGTAAACCCCCGGCGCACCATTTAATGCATCCACGCAAATCCCGGAATCATCGGCTAAAGCGGGCAACCCAGAGAGTTCTGAAGCATGACGGGCTTTGGCAAGACAATTTTCGATAAAGGTGCAATATGGCTCATCCGCTTCAGGGATATTGAAAACGGATTGGGGCAATACTTCCATGCCCAGGGGACTCAGAATGCGATCAATTTCCCGTAACTTGCCGGGGTTGTTGCTGGCGATGACGAGTTTTTTCATTTTTTACCTTGTTGTAACCGCAGAGGCTCAGAGGTGCTGAGAGAAACGATATTCGATAGATAGGCAGCCGACAATCCCAGCTTGACGGCACCTGACATGAATTTATCTTGAATTTCTATGCGCCTCCGTGCCGCTGCGGTTAAAAATCAAATCCCAAGCGCTGCCTTCTGGGCTGCAATCAATTGCCCAATACCACTTTGCGCCAAATCCAGCATAGCGCCCATTTCTTCACGACTGAAAGGCGCGCCTTCGGCAGTTCCCTGCACTTCAACAAAACCACCACTACCTGTCATCACGACATTCATGTCGGTATCACAGTCTGAATCTTCCAGATAATCCAGATCAAGAACCGGGACACCTTTATATACACCTACCGAAATCGCACCAACAAAATCGGAAAGGGGCGACTCAGCAATCAGCTTTTTTTCCAGCAACAAACTAATAGCATCATGCACCGCAACAAATGCACCTGTGATACTGGCAGTACGGGTACCACCGTCAGCCTGAATCACATCGCAATCAATATGGATAGTCCGCTCACCTAGTTTTGTCAGATCAACCACAGCACGCAAGCTGCGCCCAATCAAGCGCTGAATTTCCTGGGTACGTCCCGACTGTTTTCCGCGGGCAGCCTCACGATCCATCCTGCTATCGGTAGACCGAGGCAACATGCCGTATTCAGCCGTCATCCAGCCCTGATTTTTACCTTTTAAAAAAGCGGGTACTTTTTCAACTACGCTGGCTGTGCAAATCACTTTAGTATCGCCGCATTCAATGAGCACAGAGCCTTCTGCATGTTTGGTATAGTGGCGCGTAATGCGGATATTGCGAAGCTGGTCTGGTTTGCGGTTACTTGGTCGCATGAATACACCTTTAATATAGGTAAAACCCCATCATTGATGGGGCATAAAATTGCTACTGATCTGTTTTGACTGAAAACGGGAGGCCTTTGGCCAGTATTTTGTTATTTGGTGTATTTCTTGATTGCCATCTGAATTTCAGAAATAGCCCGTTCAATATCCTCTTCTGTCACATCCCCACCTTCTTTCGGAATATCAAAGGTGTCCATTTTGGTTGTAAATGTATCTACGGGCATGGCTGCAGTTGAAACAGGATCTTGCTGAACCAGTCGGGTCGGGTCACCCCACATCATGGCGACACCGCTCAAATTATCGCCATCTTCGCCACCACGAAACTCCGCGTGATCCAGCAATTCAGGTAATGCCTGATTGATGGGATAGGTTTGCAATATTGCGGCTATCTCATTATTGGTCAGCTCACCCCACAACCCATCCGAACATAACAAAAATGCATCACCCTCGCGCACCGGGGTTTTTTTGGAATATTCGATTTCGGGTGGCATCATACCGCCCAGGCAATTGTAGATTTTATTCCGATCCTGATGGGTTACCATCTGTTCTTCCGTAATTTTGCCGTCCTCAAACAACTGCTGCACGCGAGAATGGTCACGGGTGCGGGAAATCAGATTTGCACCACGGAACATATATAAACGCGAATCGCCCACATGGGCCCAGTAAGCAGCATCGCCCTGAATTACACACGCTACACAAGTGGTTCGCGGATTTTCCAGCAATTCGTGATCGACAGCATAATCCCCAATTGCATGATGGGCAGCAAAAATGCTTTCAGTCAGAAAATCAAACGGATTACTCAGCACCGGCGTTGCTTGTTTCTGAAAGGACTCAGCAATCATCTGAACCGTTATCTGCGCAGCCACCTCCCCGTGCAAATGGCCTCCCATACCGTCAGCTATCACCATCAACAAGGCTTCCTTGCTGTAAGAATAGGCTACACGATCCTGATTATATTTGCGTCCGCCCTGGCGACTGGACTGGTAAATTGAAAATTTCATTTCATTCCATTTAAACGAATGACAGTAAATAGTGGGGATTAAAAGATTTCTTTATTAAATGTTTTTTTTATACTGTCCATCAAAGTACGCTTCGGAGTAATGACTGGATCATCTATTTTTTCCAGCAATGCTTTTTGCAAAGTGAATACGCTTTGAGGTCTTTCCATATAGTCCAGTTGTAAACAACTGTCTATTATTTCAAGTAACTGTTCGGAATACTTGCCGGCCCAGAGTACCTTTGCAGAAGCCACCTTGTCTTCATTTACCCGCATATCTGCCGCTTGTGGGGCAAAACCAGCCAGACAGGCAAACAGACTGGCACCTACACTATAGATATCGGTCCACGGTCCCAATAGCTCACGGTTCTTATATTGCTCAGGAGCAGCAAATCCCGGCGTATACATGGGCGACAGCTTGGACTTTTCATTTGTAAGGGTTTGACGTGCGGCGCCAAAGTCCAGCAAAACGGGCGAACCATCCAACCGGATATAAATATTGGAAGGCTTGATATCCAGATGCAGCACTTTATGGGTATGAACTTCACGAAGTCCATTCAGCAATTCGGCAAACACCCGACGAATGAACCCTTCTTTTACGTTGTTTTTATTCGCCTGAATATGTTCCTGTAGTGTTTTCCCCCGCTCATACTGCATGACCATATAAACAGTTTCATTGGCCCGAAAGAAGTTCACCACGCGCACTACGTTTGGATGGGTAATTTTAGCCAGCGCCCTTCCTTCTTCAAAAAAACACTTCATGCCATAACGGAAGGTAGTAAGATTTTCTGCGGAAGTTGCCGCGACAATCGAGCCTTCCTGACGCAACGCCAGAGAGTTGGGCAAATATTCCTTGATTGCAACCGGCGTGCCATGTTCATCGTACGCCAGATATACCATACTGAACCCCCCTCCACTCAATTGTCTTGAGATTCGGTAATTTTGCAGTTGGTATCCATCAGGTAACGATTGATTTGGTTGTAAGGCCATGCTGAGCGATTGTATGATAGTTATTTAGATACATTTTCAGCATTTGTTAGAATAAAGTAAAGCATTCTTAACATTTCAAAACTTACTTATATAGGCTCGTACCCTTCTGGAGTTCCAATGATCTATAGTATGACTGGCTTTGCAGCTGTCACCACAGAATTACCGCAGGGATCTTTGAGTCTGGATTTAAGGTCTGTTAATCACCGTTACCTGGAAATTCAGTTTCGCCTGAGCGATGATTTCAGAATGCTGGAGTCTAATATGCGAGAAGCCATCGCAAAACAGCTGACGCGTGGAAAAGTGGAATGCCGCTTGAATTTCAGCGAGCGCGAAGCCGGGAATAAACCACTGGAAATCAATACTGACCTGCTACAGCAACTTGGACTGCTTAACCAAAAAGTGCAGGAACAGCTGCCGGATAGCCAGAGTTTGCGCGTGATGGACATTCTCAAATGGCCGGGCATACTTGGCCAGAACACCCCCGCTGCAGAAAGCTTGCGCGACGAATGTCTGCCTTTGCTGCAACGTGCTCTCGATGAATTGCGTGCCACTCGCGAGCGCGAAGGTGAAAAACTCAAAACACTGCTGCTGGAAAGAGTGGAGCAGATTGAGGCGTTAATTATTGAAGTGGCACCTAAAATCCCGATATTACTCAAAAACCATCAGGAAAAACTGGCTACACGCCTGAAGGAAGTCATGGGGAGCGGTGATGATGACAGAATCCGGCAAGAATTAGCGCTTTTCGCACAGAAAATTGATGTAGATGAAGAACTTTCGCGCCTAAGTACTCACCTGAGTGAAGTCAAACGGGTATTACACGCAGGCGGTTCAACTGGCAAAAGACTTGATTTTCTGATGCAGGAACTGAACCGCGAAGCCAATACACTGGGTGCCAAATCTGTCGCAAGTGAAGTGTCACAAACATCAATGGAACTGAAAGTGCTGATTGAGCAAATGCGGGAACAAATTCAAAATATTGAATAAGCTTTCACGCCATCTCACAAAATCTCATCATCTATACTAAAGCCACTAACCATGTGGCTTTTTTGTTTCTTACTGTTGCATGTCATATCGCATGAGCGCATAACTTGTGTGTACCCAAACGTGTACCCAGTAAAATTTAATTGTTCATTTTGCCGCGCAGTTCGTTTGCGATATTACATAGTTTTTGTTCGAGTTTCTTCTTGTGGTCTTCGATCATCTTGTTTTCAAACCTTCAGTTAGCTTGCTGCGGGTGTCAATATGGAAATCGGCACCGCAAATAATTTTTCGCCAAACGGCAAAATAGTTTCGCCATCATAAAACACCACGCCTGCGGCAAACTGCTCTCCGCAGGCGTCTTTTAACTTGATTAAGCCTTTAAAATCACCTTGTGTCACAGTAGCGGCGGCTTTTATTTCTATTCCAGCCAGTTGTCGGCCTTGCTCGATAATAATATCGACTTCCACTTTGTCTTTATTGCGGAAGTGGTAAAACTTTAAATCTTCATCGTGCCAGTCAGCATATTTGCGTAATTCCTGGTAGATATAGGTTTCCAGGAGTTGGCCTAATAAGGTTTTATCTTGCCACAGGCTTTTGCTGTTTACGCCTAATAAAGAACAAGCTAAACCTGTATCCGCCAAATGCAATTTGGGTGTTTTAATCAGGCGGCTTAATCGGTTGCTATGCCAAGGCTGTAGTTGTTCGATTAAAAAGATTTGTTCGAGCAGCGCTAAATACTCTCGAATGGTAGGGCGGCTGATAGAAAATGGTGAAGCCAAATCAGCAGAATTAAATAAGCGAGCAGTTTGGCTGGCAGCCAGTGAAAGCAGTTTGGGCAAAATATCGAGGTTGCGAATATTGGAAATGTTTTGTACATCGCGCTGGATAATTGTGGTGATGTAATCTCGATACCAGGCACTACGCCGTTTCGCTTTGTGTCGCGCGATGGCTGCTGGGTAACCGCCTTTACAAATGAGCTCGGCCAGTGATTCACCTAAACGTGCTTGGTTGTTTTGGTTTGTCGCTGAACCAAAGTCTGCATTGAATAGCTGTCGAAGGAATTCAGGCTTTTTCCCCGCAATTTCAGCTTGAGCCAGCGGGCGTAGCTGAATGATTTCCATGCGGCCCGCAAGCGAGTCGGCTAATTGTGGCAGCAATAATATATTGGCAGACCCTGTGAGAATAAATCGACCTGGCTTTCGGTTCTGGTCAACGCTAGCTTTTAGCGCGGTGAATAGCTCTGGTGTGCGCTGAACTTCATCAAGAATAGTAAGTTCTGACAAGCTTTGTACAAATCCCACCGGATCAGTTTTAGCCGCGTGCAGCTGGTTATCATCGTCAAAGCTGATGTAATGATAATCCAATTGCCTACCAACGGATTGGGCAAGCGTTGTTTTACCGCACTGGCGGGAACCATGAATCAGCACGACAGGCGTATCTCGTAGCGCCTCGCGCAGTGTTTCTTCTGTAAATCGCTGGTACAGGGGGTTATCCATGCTTTGCTGTAATTTGTGTCTGGCAAGTTATCATTGGCTCGGCTAATTGTAAATAAAAGATCGTCCAAATGAAAGTATTTATTCGTCCATATGAAAATAAATTGGTGTCTAATTAAAGCTTTGGTTCAATGTAATGTATGGATTAACGAAGGGAGTGCTGGGCGTAAAAACTATGAGCAACAAACAAGTAACTAATTGAAAAATAATGATACTAAATCATCCTGGGTAATAATTTCAAGCCCAGGGAAAGTGTAGAACCGTATAAAGTATTCGGTTTTAGAAGGTGGGAAACCGGTTTGCGTGGCCGAACTATGGAAATCTGGCTGATTGCGCTTTAAACATAGGTTAACCTCAGCCCAAGAAAGAAATTGACCGGTTTACCCAGTGCGCACAGAACGGATTCTCTTTGTTTAAATGTCCAAACGAGGTTTGTTTAGGCATGTTTCATTTTGAGAGCGACAATACAGAATTGCTACTGAACAAAGAGCTGGTTTGCGCTTGTTCATAAATGATAATGCTCAGGACGATTTCCGTGATTATCCCGAACCAAATGTTATATCCAGTTATGTACAAGGGACAATCCTCTTTCGATATAGTTATATAATTGGGAATAGATTTGGTGACAGAACCATTAAAAATACTAGATATTCGCCATAACAATATGTTATTTAACAAATATACTTTTTCACTTAATTAAAAAGATTCAGAATATTGAATAACCAACACTATTTATCCAAAACTAATTTAGAGTTTATTTTATGTCAGGCAATCTATTCGTTATCACCGCTCCATCAGGCGCAGGAAAAACCAGTATGGTACGGGAACTGCTGTCAGCTGACAGCAACATCCAGCTCTCCATTTCCTACACTACGCGCCCGCCACGCCCTGGCGAAGTGAACGGCACTGACTACCATTTTGTTTCCGAAGAAACGTTTTTGCGCATGCTGGAAAATGGTGAGTTTCTAGAAAGCGCTGAAGTGTACGGCAATCGCTATGGCACTTCACATACGTGGATTGCCCAGAAAATGGAAAGCGGTACAGATATTTTGCTTGAAATTGACTGGCAAGGCGCCGCACAAGTGCGAAAAATATTTCCTGAAACTCTGGGTATATTTATTCTCCCCCCATCGCTGGAAGCACTGAGAGAGCGATTGAAAAACCGCTCGCAAGATTCAGCCGAGGTCATTGAACGAAGGATGCAAGCCGCACGCGAAGATATCAGTCACGTAGGTGAGTTTGATTATGTTATCATTAACAGTGACTTCAAAGAAGCTGTTCAGGACCTGCTGGCAGTAGTCAAAGCTTCGCGTTTAACGACGCGGAAACAGTTAGCCCGGCACAGCAACTTACTAATTCAGTTAAAATAAACCTAGAGGTATCAAATGGCTCGCATTACCGTTGACGACTGCATGAAAACGATTCACAACCGTTTTGAACTTACCCTGGCCGCGACTTATCGCGCCAGACAGATTGCCAATGGCAGCACCCCAATGGTAGATGCCCAGCGTGACAAACCTACTGTTATCGCCCTGCGCGAAATCTCAGAAGGTAAAGTCGGCCTGGAAGTACTTAACAAGGGTCAGGCGTAGTATTTAAGGGTATGCGAAATTTGAAATCTGGATGCCACAAAATCAGTTTGTAACTGCGTAGCGAATCGTTTCCATGTCTCAAATTTCGACCCCACGCCGCACTCGTATGCCCGAAGCACTCGAGCTTACCAAACAACTTTCAACCTACCTCAAATCTGAAGACATCATGCAGGTTGAGGAAGCATTTCGCTTCAGCAAAGCTGCACACAAAGGCCAATTCCGCAAAAGCGGTGAACCCTATATTTCCCATCCCGTTGCTGTAACCACTATCCTCGCTGAATGGCATCTTGATGCACAAGCCTTGATGGCCGCACTGTTGCATGATGTGGTTGAAGACACACTCACCACCAAAGAAGAAATTGCGCTAAAGTTCGGCAAGCCCGTTGCAGAACTGGTGGATGGGGTTAGCAAGCTCGACAAAATCGAATTCCAGACACAGGAACACGCACAGGCGGAAAATTTCCGCAAAATGCTGCTGGCTATGGCGCGCGATGTACGAGTCATCCTCATCAAACTGGCTGACCGGCTGCACAATATGCGCACACTAGGTGCCATGAACGCTCAAAAACGTGAGCGCATCGCCCAGGAAACGCTGGAAATTTATGCCCCGATTGCCAATCGCCTGGGGCTGAACAATATATACGGGGAACTGGAAGATCTTAGCTTTCATCATCTTTACCCCAACCGCTACCGGGTACTGGCAAAAGCCGTCATGGCTGCACGCGGCAACCGCCGTGAAGTAGTCAGCAAAGTAGAGGAGGCGATCAAACAGCGCCTCCAGAATGCGAATATCGAAGCTGTTGTCACTGGTCGCGAGAAGCATCTTTACAGCATTTACAAGAAAATGCAGGGTAAATCCCTGACGTTCTCCGAGGTTTTTGATATTTACGGCTTTCGTGTCACCGTAAAGGATATACCTTCATGCTATCTGTCGTTGGGCGCCCTGCATTGCCTTTACAAGCCGATTCCCGGAAAGTTTAAAGACTACATTGCCATTCCCAAAGCGAATGGCTACCAGTCGTTGCACACTACCTTATTCGGCCCATTTGGCACACCGATTGAAGTGCAGATACGCACCACCGATATGCATAAGGTTGCGGAAGCTGGTGTTGCTTCTCACTGGCTTTACAAGAGCTCGGATAGCGAACTCAATGATGTGCAGCAAAAAACCCACCAATGGTTGCAAAGCTTGCTGGAAATTCAGTCTGAAAGCGGAGATTCGGTGGAGTTTCTGGAGCATATCAAGGTCGATCTGTTCCCTGATGAAGTCTATGTATTCACACCTCAGGGAAAAATCATGGCGCTACCCCGGGGTGCTACCGCCGTGGATTTTGCCTACGCTGTTCACACGGACGTGGGCAATCGCTGCGTGGCTGTCAAAATCAATCATGAAGTACTGCCGTTGCGCACGGAACTGCGCAATGGTGACCGTGTGGAAATCGTCACAGCTACACATGCAAAACCTAACCCAGCCTGGTTACATTATGTAGTGACAGGCAAAGCGCGCTCCCATATTCGTCATTATCTGAAAACAATGCAGTATGGGGAATCAGCTTCATTGGGTGAGCGATTACTTGATCAGGCATTGCGCGCACTCAGAGCAGATACGAGTGAAATTGATGATGCGCACTGGGATAAGTTGCTGCGTGAAACCGGCCTCAAATCCCGACAGGAGGTCATGGCTGATGTAGGATTGGGAAAAAGACTGGCCATCGTTGTTGCGCGTCAATTAATGGCTCAGGGCGAACCACAAACCGGTGAGCGCCGGCAACTTGGCTCCATCACCATTCGCGGCTCGGAAGGTATGGCTGTGCAATTCGCCAAATGCTGCCAACCCATTCCCGGCGACCCGATCATTGGTTTCATCAAAAAAGGTCAAGGTATCCTGGTTCATACCCACGATTGCCCTTCTGTTTCTCAATTCCGCACCGACCCTGATAAATGGATTGATGTGGAATGGGACCCTGAAACCAAGAAATTGTTCGACGTCAATATTAAGCTCGTCGTAGCAAATCAGCGCGGCGTTCTGGCAAAAATTGCTGCAGAAATTGCAGACGCAGGATCGAACATCGACAAAGTCAGCATGGAAGAAGAAGATGGCAGCGCCTATACCACCATTCACTTTATGCTCCAGGTGGAAAACCGCATGCATCTGGCGCAAGTCATGCGCAGCTTAAGAAAGATTCAGGAAGTGGTAAGAATTACCAGGGTAAAAGGCTAAAATACCCTATTTTCATTTCAAACATCAAGTATTGAAACACTCGCTCAGCAAACAGGAATGATCATGACCAAACAAATTATCCATACTCCTAATGCACCTGCCGCTATCGGCACTTATTCACAAGCAGTGAAAGTGGGCAACACCGTTTACCTGTCCGGTCAGATCGGCCTGGACCCTGTATCCATGCAAATGGCAGTAAGTATAGATGACCAAATAATACGCGTATTCGATAATCTGAAGGCCGTCGCTACGGCTTCGGGCGGCAGCTTGAATGATGTCGTGAAACTGAATATTTTCCTGACGGATCTGGGTCATTTCGCTCGTGTGAACGAAATCATGGCCACCTACTTTACAGAACCTTATCCGGCACGCGCTGCGGTTGGCGTAGCATCCTTGCCGCGAGGGGCGCTGGTTGAGATGGACGGGGTATTGTTTCTTGGCTGATGAGTACCGTTAAACCGCGTAAAGTCCGGTCCACCACTTCCAAAGATACCGGGGAAGCAACTCCCCCGCTTATTCCCGGTGTTAACAAACCTACCCTCGACAAACTGACCAAGCTTGGCATCAGCACCCCGTTGGATCTGATCCTGCACTTGCCCCTGCGTTACGAGGATGAGACACACCTCTACCCGATCAAACATGCCCCTCTTAACCAGACTGTGCTGGTGGAAGGTACGATTATTCATGCGGATATAAAATATCGCCCTAAACGCACTTTGATCTGCCAGGTGGAAGATCCCAGCGGCGTGCTGTTCATTCGCTTCCTGAATTTTTATGGCAGCCAGATTCAGGCTTTATCTCCCGGCGTAAAAGTACGGCTACTCGGGGAAATTCGCTACGGTTTTTTTGGTCTGGAAATGGTACATCCAAAGTGCCGCACCCTTAAGGAAGATACTCCGCTGGCAGAATGCTTGACGCCAATTTACCCAACCACTGCGGGGCTTTCTCAAACCATCCTGAACAAGCTGATCAAACGCACGTTATCGACAATTGATCTGACGGACAGCCTGCCTGAAGCCATCTTCAGTCCACTGGGGCTTTCAGGGTTTGCAGAGAGCGTGACCTATCTTCACCAGCCCCCGCCAGACGCATCTCAACAGCATCTTACGGAAAAAACGCACCCAGCCTGGCGCCGCATCAAGTTTGATGAACTGCTGGCGCAGCAGCTATCCATGCGCCTGCATTACAACAAGCGGCATAACCAAAAAGCCCCTCGTTTAAAAAATCCCGGCCATCTTAAGCAGAAACTACTGGATACATTGCCTTTTTCACTGACAAAAGCACAGCAGCGAGTTGAAAAAGAAATCAGCCGGGATCTCGATAAAGCCCATCCCATGCAACGACTTTTACAGGGTGATGTTGGTAGCGGAAAAACAATCGTGGCAGCGCTTGCAGCAATGCAGGCGATTGAAAGTGGATTTCAGGCTGCCATCATGGCGCCAACGGAAATACTGGCCGAACAGCACTACCGTAAACTATCCGGCTGGCTAGAGCCATTGGGCATTTCCGTCGCATGGCTTACGGCCAGCCTGCCAAAAAAAGATAAAACAACCGCACTGCAACGAGTGTCAGATGGCTCGGCGCAGCTGGCAGTAGGCACTCATGCTCTATTTCAGGAGCAAGTCACTTTCAATAAGCTGGGGCTGGCTATTATTGACGAACAACACCGATTTGGCGTCCACCAGCGTCTTGCCCTGCGCATGAAAGGCATGGCCGAGGGTGCCGCCAGCAAATCACAGCCGCATCAGCTGATGATGAGCGCCACGCCTATACCGCGAACGCTCTCCATGAGCTATTACGCGGATCTGGATGTCTCAGTCATCGATAAGCTCCCCCCCGGAAGAAGCCCTGTCATCACCAAACTGGTCGCCGATAGCCGCCGTGATGAAATTACCGAACGGATTAGACAGGCTTGTCTGGCGGGCAAACAGGCATACTGGGTTTGCCCGCTGATTGAAGAATCCGAAAAACTGCAACTGCAAACAGCACTGGATACGTATCAGACTATCAGCCAGACTTTCCCTGAGTTACGAGTAGGACTGGTGCATGGCAGAATGCCCAATCAAGAGAAATCTGCCATGATGGCCGAATTTCAGTGCGGCAATGTGCAACTGCTTGTTGCGACTACGGTCATTGAGGTGGGGGTTGATGTGCCCAATGCGTCACTCATGGTGATCGAACATGCCGAGCGAATGGGCTTGTCGCAACTACATCAGCTTCGAGGCAGAGTTGGACGCGGTACGTCACAAAGTGCCTGCATTTTGCTATACCAAAGCCCACTCTCTGATACAGCGAGAATGCGTCTGAAAGTCATTTATGAAAATACTGATGGCTTTGAGATCTCAAGGCAAGACTTGCAGTTACGCGGCCCCGGGGAGTTTCTTGGGGCAAGACAAAGCGGAGTGCCAATGCTTCGCTTTGCCAATCTCGATCAGGATAGCGACTTGCTGGAAGCAGCCAGAACCACCGCTGAGCAAATGTTGAAAGAAAATAAACCCGCTGCAGAAAGCCATTTGCAGCGTTGGCTGAATAACAAAGAAGATTACCTCAAAGTATAGCTGTTTGATAAACCTAGAAACCTCAGTTAACCGCTAAACTTAACATTGAACTCAATAATTCTCATCCGGAAACGTTGCACCCCCCTCCCCCATCAAGGGAAGGGGAAAAACAAATGTTTCCAGAATAATAACAATCAGACAAGCGACTCCATCCCCAAGCATCCAGTAGCATAGACACCAATAAACCACACCCATTTATCCGAAAAATAAACCTCATCAGTTCAGGCATAAAAATTGCTTTATTAAAGTTATTACATGTACTGCCGATACTTGATTTGTTATTACCTCTATTCGATTAATACGTGGATACGAGACAAAGTATACATAAGGAGATGGAGAGTGAAAAAAATACAATTCATGGTTTTTTTTCTGGCTACATTGATTTGCATGCCGGCTTGGGCAAGCGACATCCTCATTATTGGCATCCAGGACTACAATCGCAGCCCCATTATGGTTGTAAGGGAATACCAGGGATTAACCTCATATTTGAGTAAAGCCCTGAAGCACCCGGTAAGAGTTGAAATGGTCAAAACCCAGGATGAATACCTGAAAAAAGCCCATGCAAAACGCTTTGCCTTCATGTATGGGCCACCCAGCATGATTATGCGTGCTGCCAAACAATCCGGTTACCAGCCAGTCGTTAAAATTCCAGGGCTGTTATCCGCCAGTTTCATGAGTCTTGCTTCAACCGGCATTGCCTTTCCAGAAGACATGAAAGGTAAGCGCATTGGTTTTACCGACAAAGATTCGATGATCACCCAAATGGCCATTGCGCAATTAAAAGAAATGAAAATAGATCCTGAAAAATATTTTAAAAGCATTCAGTATTATAACGATGTAGATGGTGTGCTTTCAGCCATGAAATTCAACCTGATTGATATTGGCGTTGCCAATAGTGGCCTGCTTAATGTTTGGTCCGGAAAAGGAAATGACGTTAATCTGGTTCTGCAAGGAAAAGGCATGACCCACCTTACCTTTGCAGTAAACCATGATTTACCTGAGGATATAAAAGACGCTGTGACGCAGGCCCTGTTAAAAGCTCACCTTGATAGCGAAGGACAAGAGTACTTTAAATATTCAAGTTTCCCCAATTTTGAACCTGCTAAACCAGCAGATTACGATGAATTGGTTAAATTTCTTCAAATTTAATATTGCAAAAATATACTAACTGGATTTTAAATTGGGTGAAATCGCTTTTTGCATATCCCATTATTTTAAGCATCACAATACATGAGCTAAAAATAAAAAAACTACTTTAGGAGATATTTGCGTGAAAAAACTACTATCCGGACTCATCATTTGCTTACTGAGCCAAATCAGCATTGCCGCTGCGGCAGAAAATACACTGATGTTTGGTATAAATGAAGGAACTGCAGGGCAAGAGGGTTATGCCCATATTCAAGCAAAATATCAATTACTAGCTGATTACCTGTCGAAACCTTTAAAGAAAACCATTAAAGTTGAATCCTCACAAAACTTGAATAGCTCCAGTGAAAATCTGAAAAAAGCACGCTATGATCTTTTTTTCAGCAAACCAAGCAACGTTGCTGCGAAAGCCATGAGAGACCAAAATTATGACCTTGTTGCCTCAGCTAAAGGGGCCTTTACTGTCGATTTTATTGTCAACAAGGATTCACCACTCAAAAAACCAGCCGATGCTCTTGGCAAACGCTTTGTTTTTGCACAAGGAACCTTTATGGAAAAGGCTGGTTTGGCAACCTTGCGTGAGCTTAAATTGGCCCCTGCTCCAGAGCAAACTCAATATACCAAGTTTCAAGAAGCGATTGCTTTTATGGTCGAGAAAAAATTTGCAGATGTGGGTGTTGTTGCTCCGCTTGTTGCAAAAGATTGGGAAAAAAAGGGCGGACGAATATTGTTTGAAAGCAAAAAACTTCCCTTCTGGTCACTTATTGCCTCTCCCAACATGCCACCTGAAGACGTTGCTAAAGTGCGAGAAACCTTGATCAACATGGAAAACTCTGAAGAAGGGAAAAAAGTACTTGAGAAAATAGGTGTAAAAGGATTTGTTACGGGTAACAAACAAGACTATCTCGATCTTCTCACATGGTTAGGTAGTTAAGACCGAAAACGAAATCACTTAACGTAATAGTTATTATGTCTTTGGGCTGCCTGGAACAGAAAACCGGGCAGCCCAAGTCCACCATTTAAAATATCTTTTTTTCAGCCCTGACTGCATAAGCGCTTTTTAGAAACTCTACCCTCCCTCTGTAGCTCACCTATACTCAATTCCCCTGAAAGCCCCCTGTAACAATTTTGGCTTCATGGGAAACTGCGTCATAATAGGCAATTTCAGCGTTAAGACGTAGTGATGAATTTCAGACACCAGCCACTTATTTGGCATACACGCGCTCCAGGAGCAAAATGCCTGTTCCGTCCATGGCTGATTGAGCAAGGCTCGTTAACTAAAAGAATTCAACTTCGATGCAGCGCTTTCAGCGTGCGCAATGTGCAGCTAAGTCAGGGAAAGGCCTGCCGAGATGAAGCTGTGCTGGTTGGACTGGAACAAAGAGAGCAAGCGCTATTACGTGAAGTTTACTTGTATTGCCAGGAAACGCCGGTTGTTTTCGCCCATAGCGTCATCCCGCTTGCTGGTTTGCGCGGCCCATGGCAAGCGTTGAGCGGGCTCGGCAACAAACCGCTGGGTGCTGCTCTTTTCGCCAACCCGGTAATTAAACGCACACCTCTAGCATACAAAAAACTGGGGCCAAGACATGAACTCTATCGCCGCGCATGCCGTTTGCTGGATACTACCCCCCCTTTTCTATGGGCCAGGCGATCTGTTTTCAGCTTAAAAAACAGCCCTATTCTGGTAACTGAAGTATTCTTGCCACCAATTCTGGATCTTCCGTTATGACCTTTCTTGAACGTATCACCCTTTATGAAAAGCTCATGCGGCTGGATAAGCCCATCGGCATTCTGCTGCTTTTGTGGCCCACTCTCTGGGCTATCTGGATAGCCTCAGCCGGACATCCCAACTGGATTATCTTGTGGATTTTCGTCATGGGAACAGTGCTAATGCGCTCCGCTGGATGTGTGATAAACGACTACGCTGATGCAGACTTTGATCCTCATGTGGAGCGTACAAAAAACCGCCCGCTTGCTGCCGGAAAAATCAGCAAAAAAGAAGCCTTGATGTTAGCTGCGGGATTAAGCTTTTTCGCTTTTCTGCTCATTCTACGTCTCAACAAACTGACTATCATCCTGTCTTTCGGTGCGTTATTCCTTGCTGCCAGTTACCCCTTTACCAAACGCTTTCTTGCCATTCCACAGGCGTATTTAGGCATCGCATTCGGATTTGGCATCCCCATGGCTTTTGCTGCGCATATGGGAACGGTTCCTGCATTTGCCTGGGCAATGCTTGTAGCCAATTTATTCTGGGCAGTAGCCTATGACACACAATATGCCATGGTGGACCGTGAAGATGACCTTAAAATCGGCCTCAAATCTTCAGCCATCACATTTGGTAAATGGGATGTTGCAGCCATCATGATCGCCTATGCCTGCATGCTCGCCATCCTTACCGCAGTTGGTATGCACCTCCGAATGGGTTTGTTGTACTACGGTGGACTGCTGGCAGCGTTGGGCATTATGGGCTACCATTACCAATTAATTAAAAACCGTGAACGGGATAAATGTTTTAAAGCTTTCCTGCACAACAACTGGGTTGGCGGTGTAATCTTTGCAGGAATAGTGCTTGATTACATTTTCCAGCTTTAAAATCGCATTTAATTAGTCAATTCAAGAAGGGAAGCAACATGCCATACTTTGTCTATAAAATTTTGTTACCAATGCGTATTCTCGAAAAAGTTGAGGCATTCGACGGCTTCAAAGATGCAAGCAAACACGCCAAAGCGCTACGAACAACAATATCTGCTGAGGATAATTGTATCGTTAAGGTGATTTATGGTGAGAATGAACTGGAAGCAGAAGACATACTGTCACAAGTTCGTGACCCACAACCAACAACAGGCGAAGATTACTAATCAGTCGCCACAGGGCAAATAGCCATGCTGAATGAAGACGCTTACAAGAATGCACGCGAGGATCTTAACCGCCTCGCCTGCCCGTTTGAAAAGGCCATCCTGCGGGGGTGTTGCGGCTGTGAGCTTTCGCATAAAAACTACATAGCAGAACGGGAACTTATCGCCTGCAAATCGGCTGTAGCCCGTGAAAACTGCCGCACCCTGCGTGGGTTGTTGCACCAGAATGCCCTGTTTACGCTGAAGCTGACCCACCTGAGCGATCTATTGCCCCATGCAAAAGATATGAAGCTGCAATGTGGCGGCATGTTAGGTCTGCAACGGATATTCGCTACTGATGATTCGGTACCTCAGACAACCGTATCCAATATTCATGGCCTCGTACTTGCTGCCCAGGAAAAATTTGGCAACATGGAAAATCTGCCTTACTCTGAAATTGTCATCTCTATTGCACACTATGAATCCAGACGCCGTTCCTGAATACGTCGCAACTATGTAATTGAGCTTTCAGAATTATTGGTCATGGCGATTTTAATAACACACCCAATGATCCATTATTTTTGCTGATTTGATACTGTTTACAACAAATATCCCCACTTAAACTCGCCCAAAGTGATGACAATTTCCTCATGAAATACAAAGACCTCAGAGACTTCATTGCGCAACTGGAAAAACAGGGCGAGCTTAAACGTATCACCACAGAAGTAGACCCCTACCTGGAAATGACTGAAATTTGCGATCGCGTGCTCAAAGCAGGCGGACCAGCCATTTTGTTTGAAAACCCCAAGGGCCACAACATGCCCGTGCTTGCCAATCTGTTCGGGACGCCAAAACGCGTCGCGATGGGCATGGGCGAAGAAGATGTCGAAGCATTGCGAGAGGTAGGCAAATTGCTTGCTTTTCTGAAGGAACCTGAACCCCCTAAAGGCCTGAAAGATGCCTGGGACAAATTACCGGTTTTCAAACAAGTGCTGAATATGGCCCCTAAGGAAGTGAGTAGCGCACCTTGTCAGGACATCGTTTGGGAAGGTACGGATGTGGATCTTTCCAAATTACCCATTCAAACGTGCTGGCCTGGCGATGTAGCACCTCTCATCACCTGGGGGTTGGTCGTAACCAAAGGTCCGCTTAAAAAACGCCAGAATCTGGGCATTTATCGCCAGCAAGTAATAGCCCCAAACAAGGTCATCATGCGCTGGCTGGCACACCGAGGTGGCGCGCTGGATTTTCGTGAGTTTTGTGAAGCCAATCCGGGCAAAAATTTCCCTGTCTCAGTGGCATTAGGCGCGGATCCTGCTACTATCCTTGCCGCGGTAACCCCTGTACCGGATTCTTTAAGCGAATACCAGTTCGCTGGCCTGCTACGCGGAGATAAAACCGAGATTGTGAAATGCATCAGCAATGATCTGCAAGTACCTGCCAGCGCAGAAATTGTGCTGGAAGGCTACATTGCGCCTGGTGAAACAGCCCTGGAAGGGCCGTATGGCGACCATACCGGTTACTACAACGAGCAGGATACCTTCCCGGTGTTTACCATCACCCACATCACCATGCGTCGCAATCCCATTTATCACAGCACATACACTGGCAAACCGCCTGATGAACCAGCCGTGCTTGGCGTAGCATTGAATGAAGTTTTCGTCCCGCTATTGCAAAAACAGTTCACAGAAATCACTGATTTTTATCTACCCCCAGAAGGTTGCTCGTACCGTCTGGCCATAGTCAGCATGAAAAAGCAGTATCCCGGACACGCCAAGCGTGTGATGTTTGGCGTATGGAGCTTTTTGCGCCAGTTCATGTACACTAAATTCATTATCGTGGTAGATGACGATGTCAATATTCGCGATTGGAAAGAAGTAGTCTGGGCTATCACCACGCGCATGGACCCGGCGCGTGACACCTTGCTGGTTGAAAATACGCCGATTGACTATCTGGATTTCGCCAGCCCGGTTTCAGGACTGGGCAGTAAAATGGGCATGGATGCCACCAACAAATGGCCGGGAGAAACCACGCGTGAATGGGGCACCCCTATTGTCATGGATGAACAAGTCAAGGCGCGGGTAGACGAAATGTGGCAAAATCTGGGATTATGAGCGAAGTAAAAAGGGCATGCGACTACACACTGACAACGTGCTGACCATACCAGAACGCCATTAATCTTAAGGGAACAGCAGTGTCGATTGTACGCTCACAGAACCGGGCATTTCAGGGCCGGCCAAAATTCAGTGTTTTGCTGATCGAAGATCAGCGATCCCTGTCGCAGATGGCCGCAGCCATGCTGAAAGAAAGATGGAATTGCGAAGTACATATTGCCACTTCCATGAGTGAGGCTCGCGTAGCACTCAGTTCTAACACCTCGTTTTTTCTTGCTGTTTCTGACCTGCACCTGCCAGACGCTGCACATGGTGAAATTATTGATGTACTCCATGAGGCCAGACTGCCGACTATTGCCATTACGGGACACTTTGACAAAGAGTTACGCGCTCTTACCCTTAAGAAGGGAGTGCTCGATTACGTCATCAAAGACAGCCTGAATGCATTTGAATACCTGACTGAACTGGTTGGACGCTTATATAAAAATCAGTTCATCCAGGTATTGGCTGTAGATGACTCTGCCACCTCCCGCGCCTACCTTAAACACATGCTTGGCACCCAGTTTTTCCAGGTACTCACCGCAGGCAGCGGTCTGGAAGCATTGAAAATTATCGAATCGAACCCCGGCATTCGAATCATCCTCACCGACTACAACATGCCTGAAATGGACGGATTCAAACTGGTTTCAGAAATCCGCAAATCTCATGGCAAGGATCGTATCGCTATCATCGGTCTTTCCGCTTCCGATGATAGCGATTTATCCGCTCGATTTCTCAAGATCGGTGCTAACGATTTTCTGTCTAAACCCTTTTCATTTGAAGAGTTAACCTGGCGGGTAAACCAGAATATTGAAATGCTCGAACACATCGACATCATCCGGGATGTGGCAAACAGGGATTTTCTTACCGGGTTATTCAACCGCCGTTATTTCTTCGAAAATGGCGCAGGGCTTTTCGTAAAAACCTACGCTGAAAAGAAACAACTGGTCGTGGCCATGATGGACATTGATCATTTCAAGCGGATCAATGACACTTATGGGCACGATTGCGGGGATACTGTATTGAAGGATATGGCCGGCCTGCTTTCTGCTCATTTCAAAACCTATCTGGTGGCGCGCCTGGGAGGCGAAGAATTCGCCGTATTGGCCGAGGGAGATTCCTTTGCCGACATTTCAGATCACTTCGAAGCCTTTCATCAGAGTGTTGCAAAAACCCCCTCTCACTGTGATGCAAAAACCATTTCATACACAATCAGTATCGGTTTATGCCCTACTCGACTGGATAGTCTTGATGCCATGCTGAAACAGGCTGACAACAATTTATACCTGGCCAAACAAGGTGGCCGAAACCAGATAATAATGGGATAACGTCCGCCATGAGCAAGCCTGAAGGTCAACGAATCTGCCTCTACAACACAGAACAGTTGAATGCCGTACTGGACCATTTGGCATAGCAGGCCGCAGGTTTTCTGACCGGTTGCGAAAACATCACGATCGTTGGGATATTGCGATGTGGCACCCTTTGGCAGACATGTTGCACGCTCGCCTCAAGCAACACTTCAGTCTTCTTAATATTTCCCGCATGAACCTGCAAATCAAACGTTACGCCGACGACCTCACTTTACTGCATCCGGAAACCCAATTTACAGAAAGTGCTGAACAAACAACAATGGATCTGACCGGCGTCACAGTGCTGTTAGTGGATGATGTCATATACCGCGGCCACTCCATGCTGCGTGCAGTACAATATCTGGCAGGTAAACAGCCAGCAGAAATCCGCACCGTGGTGCTGGTAGACCGAGGTGTAGCCAAACTACCCGTGCGCACGGATATCGTTGGTGTCCGGCTCGATGTTGCACCACCAGACATTATTGAATGTAACGTACCGCCCTATGAGACTGAATTCAAAATTGATCTGTTACGTCCCACCCCCTAGACCAATCAAACCGACATTCAAGATTTCTTGATTCTTCACCATATCAGCAACAAAAAATTAGATACGTCATCGGGATAAGCCAGTTTTCATTCCCCTCAGTTTTTTTCACACCCTGTCAAAATATTGACGATGTCTGACGAGTTCCGCACAATTCAACACCATCTAACACGCCCTGATTTCCTTGCTTCCTCCAGAATTCACGCAGTCTCAGCAATATTACCAATTAATTCAGCATGGCATAAACCTTGCTAGCACTATGGGTATACAGACTCATTAATGGTGCAACCATGACAAATCAAACACCCCCCTACGAATCATTAAAAAAACCACAACAATATATTGTATTTTTGTTGTTAATCACTGCTGCTGTATATTTAACCTGGCGTCTTGGTACTATCAATCCGGATGCAAAAGCCTTTTCCTGGATTCTGTATGCTGCTGAAATATATGGTTTAATCACCACCCTACTTCATTTCTTCATGACTTGGCGCCTGACAAACCGCTCACCTTCCGAACCGGAAGAGGGGCTGACCGTAGATATTTTCATTCCAACGTTCAACGAGCCTGTAGAACTGGTGCGCCGTACCCTGCTAGCTGCCACACATGTCAAATACCCTCATCAAACATGGCTACTGGATGATGGTAACCGTCCAGAGATGCTCCAACTGGCACAAAGCCTTGGGGTAAACTATCTGACCCGGGAAACCAATCAAGATGCCAAAGCTGGCAATCTGAACAATGCGCTACGCCACAGTCATGCTGAATTTATTGCCATTTTTGACGCAGACCACGCTCCACAGCAGAATTTTCTGAATCGAACACTTGCCTACTTTCGAGACCCAGACGTAGCTTTTGTACAAACACCCCAGGATTTTTACAATCTGGATTCATACCAGCACCGTTGGAATAAAAACGGCCATACCGCCTGGACCGAACAATCGCTGTTTTTCCGCGTGATCCAACGAGGAAAGGACTACTGGAATGCCGCTTTTTTTTGTGGCAGTTGCGCCATCATTCGCCACAGTGCCCTTGATCGTATCGGCGGCATCGCAACCGGAACCGTTACAGAAGATTTACACACCTCGATCCGCATCCACAAGCAGGGCTACAAATCTGTTTACCATGCGGAGGCACTGGCATTTGGCCTGGCCCCAGCTTCCATCGTCCCGTTTTTGCGTCAACGTATACGCTGGGGGCAAGGTGCCATGCAGGTATGGCGACAAGAAAAAATTCTCTTCTGCCGTGGATTAACCTTTGCTCAACGGTTGAATTACCTGGCCTCCATGATGACTTACTTTGATGGTTGGCAAAAAGGCATTTTCTATCTGGCACCTGCAGCCGTGCTGCTGACAGGCGTACTCCCAATCCAGGCAAATGGCGCTGAATTTCTGATATTCTTCGTGCCTTATTATCTGCTTACTTTCCTGGCATTTGAAGAAGTGGGTCGTGGCTATGGTCAATCTGTAATCATTGAACAATACAACATGGGAAGGTTTGCTGCATTTGCCTGGGCTACTTTAGGCTGGTTTCGCAAGCACCTGAAGTTTCAGGTAACCCAAAAAAGCACACCGAGGAACGAGCATCCCATGAAGTTTCTCGCCCCTCAATTGGGTATATTAGTACTCAACGGCCTTTCTATTCCGGTGGGACTTTACCTGTTTGCCACAAACCACCACCTCCCTGTTTCTGGCATGCTTGCCAATATACTGTGGGCAACCGTTAACTTCACCCTTGCCGCTTCCATCATTCTGTTCACTACCAGGCGAAGGGCTTATGCGCGCAAATCTTACCGCTTTCCCATCCCCTTACCGACAAAAATCTCTTTAGGTAGCAGGGTGACCCTGTTTGCCACGGTGGACAACATTTCCTCATCTGGATGCGCGCTATATGGTCCATTTCCTGAGATGGTCGGGAAAGGCGATAGTGTTAAAGGTGAAATCTATCTTCCTTCTGGCCCACTCTCATTCAAGGGCAAGATTACGGCATCCCACATGCTGCCGGCTGATACTTTATCTCACCATCCAATTGGCTGCCAATTTCAGTGGGAAAAACAAAGCGATTCTGATAGCTTGGAGCTCTTTCTCTATGGCTCCGATCTTCAGTGGCAATTACAAAGTCTGAAGGAGCGTCGCAATACGCCAGTTGAATGGCTCTTAAAGCAGTTCAGCCCCAATCCGGCAGATGAGAAACTTTCATCTCCCGAGCATTGGAATACCATGCTGTACGAAGCCAGTGAGCATGGTATAAACCACCCAGGTCTGGTATCCGCCATCACAGATGAAAACGGGCAACGATTTATGATAGTCTTTAAGCAACCAGCTATTGGAGATTGTTTCAAAGTCCGTGTATTTACTCGGCGCGGACAACCTATGGCCTATGTACGTATAGATGCGATCGAGCGAATAGAAAGCCAGATTGCCCCCTTATATCTATGCAATACCAGCTTGAGTAATCCAGATACTTCAAATAAAGAAACTGAGGAAGCACCATGTCAATATCCACTGCAACACGCCAGCTAGCCCTTCCCTTATCAGTGGCAATCTTGCTGTTGTCCCTGCCAGTAGCTGCTGCAGAACGTCTGTTTCTGGCTGGCGCCCAAGGTGACGGTGCAAGTTCGTATACTTATGCCGGGTTGATTGCACCGATAGGCAACAGCCAGTTGGGAAATGGTTTCGTACAACGATACTGGTTTGATCATACAACTTACAGATATCAGTCTGCAGCCAAAACCATTCACGCACAAGGCTGGGGAGCGGAAGCTATCGCAGGTTATCAACAGTCTGGTAACGAAACATGGTGGGGGGTGTACAGCGGAATTCGCTACCAGGATACGCGTTTATCACCAGATGATGCCTCTAGCACCAGCCGAGGCGAAAAATGGCGACTGAAATTGCAAGCAGAAGGCCAAACCGCCCTCAATCAAACCTGGTATATCAATGGCAACCTGAGTTACATTCCCGGTCAACGCGGATATTGGGGAAGGATTCGTTTACTCAGCCACACATCCTGGGGCATTGATATAGGGCCCGAATTTGTCATGCAAGGCGACCCGGAATATTCTGCTCGCCAGCTAGGCTTGGTTCTGGCGCACATACAACCTGCCAAGGATACAGAGCTAACCTTGAAAATCGGCTTAAAACATAATACTGACGACGGTTCTCGCAAGTTTGTTGGGCTAGAATTTTCTCATGGTTTCTAACCGGGTCAAGCTTGGCATACACGAACTCTGCCATGCATCCTGACCGACGTTGCCACTGCATTTATGAAAATGCTTAACCTTACAAAACCCAGCAACTCGCCGTCCTGTGTGATTTAACACATAAACATCGACATTAATCGAACAGAGATCATGACGGCACAAACATGATTGAAGTTGAAAATACAACAAGCTCTCATGCCTTGTAGACTACCCTGCTATTTCTGCATCCGCATTAACAGCACGCCGTTCAGCCCAAGCCCGCAGCGCTGCGATTTTCTCCCCCATCACAACAGAAAGCGAGCGGGTTTTCTGCAACTCATCCAGAATGCTTTTTGTATCCATGCTATGGCTGGCGGAATAGGCTTCAAACACCGATGCGATGATGGCCTGTTCGATTTCAGCGCCGGAAAATCCTTCACTGTGCAGGGCAAGCTGTTGCAGATCGAATTGTGTCGAATCCTGTCTGCGCCGTTTCAGATGAATATCAAAGATTTGCTCCCGAGTTGAACTGCCGGGCAGATCAACAAAAAATATTTCATCGAAACGACCTTTACGAATCAGCTCTGGCGGCAGACGGCTAATGTCGTTGGAGGTGGCCACAATAAACACCTTGGATTTACGCTCAGATAACCAGGTGAGCAGTGTTCCCAAAACCCGGTGAGAAACCCCACCGTCCGAACCACCCGTACCATCGCCCGACAAACCTTTTTCAATTTCGTCCAGCCACAAAACACAAGGTGCCATTTGCTCGGCGGCTACCAGGGCATTGCGCAAATTCCGTTCCGTTTCACCAAAAAACTTATTGTACAGCGTAGCAAAATCCAGCCGCATCAGCGGCAATCCCCAGCTACCTGCCACTGCCTTAGCTGCCAGACTTTTACCGCTACCCTGCACGCCGAGCAGCAGTAAGCCTTTAGGGCGATCCACACCAAAAACATCATTCACATCCACAAAAGGCTTATAGCGCACTTCCAGCCAACGTTTGAGGTTCGCCTGCCCGCCAACCTGGCTAAAATCCACCACATCCGTTTCATAACTGAGGCTGCCATTACCGGCAAGCGCATCGCGTTTAAACTTGATCACACGCTTTAAATCTTCCTGAGTCAGCCTGCCATCATCGCGCATGGCTTGACGAATGTGTCTGAGGGCATCTTCTTTATTCAATCCACGGAGATGCTGGATCAACTGATCAACCATCGCAGCGCTGCCTTTCACCTTTGAGCCGGTTTGGTGGCTGTATAGCTCTGCCTCCTCGTTCACCATTTTCCGGAGTGTTTCTGTACTGGGCAAAACCAGCGAAAACCGTGCACTGACTCTCAACAATTCATCTGGTAGTTCCAGCTCAGGGCTGATCAATACAATCGTACGTTGTGTTTTGTAATATTCCAGCGCAATTTCACGGAGAAAACGGATGTTAAGCGGGTCATCCAGAAAGGGATGGGCATCACACATTGCGTAAATACCATTCTGGGGCGTCTTGTCTATATGGCGAAGGGCATCGGTCAGTTGATAAGATTCGGCAACACTCTCTGTTTTGGTCACACGCTTAATGCCATCCGTCACGCTCCAGCGGAACAGCGCCTGGTTTTCCAGATTGGCTATGCGCTCTAATAGTGCCAAAGCGCGAGGTTCTTCATGGGTTTCGATCAAAATCAGCGGATAACCGGATTTGATAATTGACGTCAGCTCATTCTGCTCTTGCATCACATACCTTAGCTTTAGATTATATTTTGTCAGTTTTACTTCAAATCAGGGCCGGTTATACACCCATTCCAGCAATGCATCCTGCAGCCCCCTGCCAGCGCTGGCACGAGGATGGTTGATCATGCACACCACCACATTTCTGCGACCTTTACTATCGAATACATAACCGGCAATCGTTTTTACCCCCTCTATAGAACCGGATTTAATATGGGCATGGCCTGCAACACCATCATCTTTCATCCTTCTGCGCATCGTGCCGTCCACGGCTACGATGGGGAGTGATGATTCAAGCTCGGAAAATACCGGGCTGCGATAAGCTGCCATGAGCAGATCTGCCAAATGTTGCGGGCTGATTCGTGCAATACGCGACAAACCCGAACCGTTTTCCACCACCAGTTCCGGAAAATTCAACCCGCGCCCTGCCAGCCAGCCATGAATAGCTGCCCCCGCATTCTCGCGGGAACCCGGCTGTCCTGATTGCTCTGCCCCAATGGTTAAATACAGTTGCCGCGCCATGACGTTATTGCTGAACTTGTTTATGTTACGCACAACGACAGCTAACGGCGGAGAAGTTTTAGTCACCAGCAAGCGACCACTAACAGGCACTTCTCCTGCTCGAAATCCACCGGAAATACTGCCACCAGATTCGCTCCAGAGCTGCTTGAACAGACCATAAATAAAATCGCCATTACGCAAAAAACTCAGATTCAGTTGTTTTTCGCCGCAAGCCAATGAAAAAGGGCCGGACAAATCCACTACCGCTCCGGCAGGCGTAGGGGTAAGTTGTACATTCAACCGGGACTCCCAATCCCCACAAGACGCATTATCCAGCTTCAATCCGTTGCGCAAGGCCAATGTTGTGAGCGAAAATTCGGGCTGAACAGTCACTGACCGCTGTTCAGGCAATGGTACCAGCCGCAGTGGAGCAACATTAAAGTTCAAAAGCAGCGCATCGGGCCCCACATTGTAAGGTTGAAAAGCCTGATTATCAAACGCACCTGGGTCATGCGGCTCGGTAGCAAAAAATTGTTTATCCAGCACCAGTTCACCACGAATATCCCGTACACCTCTTTGGCGCAATTCTCGTAGCATGAGCCAGAAACGCTCCACAGTCAGCTCGGGGTCACCATACCCTTTTAAAATCAGATCACCCTTAAGCACACCGTCTACAACCGGCCCATTCACATAAATCTCGGTTTTCCAGTTATACGCCGGGCCCAGGATATCCAGTCCGGCAAATGTCGTCAGCAATTTCATTACTGACGCAGGATTCATGGAATGATCCTCTCCATAAGCCAAAGCAGGCTGATTACTATCTACAGGCAGAACGTAAATGCCAATATTGGCAACCGGGATATTGGCTTGTTTTAAGGCAACCTGAACCGAGTCGGGCAGGACAGATGGCGATGCGGCCATCCCGAGCTCACTGGTAATAAAAAGTAAAAAACCAAAGAAGGACGTGAAAAAAAATAACTGGGAATATTTAGACATGTTCAGATTCTAACCTAAAATAGCACATCCATTGCAGCACAAAGGCATAAAATTTAACCTGATTATCCATCAACCTCAACCAGAGAAATGAGGTATATGCGCAGTGTTTCATTAACAATACGCGGCATGTTTACCAAACGGTTTATGCAACCTTGCATTTTCACCGCCGAGTCGCAAAGGCGCAGAGTTGATGTGCCATAAAAAATAGAATAGTGACGCTATGTTGCTATACGTTGGCACTAATTACACTCACAAAGCATTTTATTTCTCCGCGCCTCAGCGCCTCTGCGGTTGAAACTGAGCTTTCTGGATTTGCAAAAATTCCGAAATTGGTGAGAACTAACTATGTAGCTGAAATTTCTTGTTAATCAGGAAAAAACATCAGGCTCATTAAAGCAAGGCCCTATTAACCTGACGTGGCATTAGTCCGAGTTGGGTCCATACAGACATAACGATTTTTCCCGAAACTTTTTGCCGTATACATGGCTTTGTCAACTATCCGTGTCAGATCATTGATATTATCAGCATGATCAGGATAAAATGCGACCCCGATACTTGCCCCCACACTGACCTGACCAAGATGCGTTAATATAGGCTGACTTAATGCAGACAGCAAACGCTGACAAAATGCCTCCGCATCATCCTTATTGTGAAGATCCGGACAAATCAGCATAAATTCATCCCCTCCAACACGAGCAACCGTATCGTTCACCCGCGCACCTTCAGATAATCTCGTCGCAATTGCACACAAAACACTATCCCCCGCTTCATGGCCATATTTATCATTAATGGGTTTAAACCCATCCAGATCAATCATTACCAGGGCAATATTGGTGTGCTGATGTCGGTCAACAGTGGCAACTTCCTTTTCAAGATTGCTTTCAAATTGTCGTCGATTAAATAATTCAGTCAGCGGATCACGCATAGCCAACTCATTGTAATGCTGCGTTTTCATGGCGGACTGACGGGCCAGCAAATGAAACTTTCGAACTATAAAAAGAAAATTGAATAGCGCAAGAAAAAAAATAATTGTTTGTACAATGCGTAAAGTATAAGCATGCTGCAATGAGTGCCGTTCCAAACCAGAAGTAAGACGATTCATCAAATCAAGTATTTGCAGGTTATTGTGAATCATTTGTTCTCGCAGTTGAATAATCAATTGCTCCGGCATATCCATGCTGCTTGTCATATACGGCAACATGCGATCATGCATCGGCCTCCAGATCTGAATTGTCCGATCAATCAAATCAGCTTCTGGAAATGAATCTACCCGGCTCAACCTGATGATTTCTCCATTGCCTTTAACAACCAGCCCTCCCTGTTTGAATGCAAGCAAAGTTTCATCAAACATGCTCACTGAATCTCGCAATTCTTCTTGTGTTGACCGGATAAATTCAGCGGAATGTTGAGACTGAAGCAATAACAGTGATTTGGTCATACGTTGTGAAAGCATGCGCTGACGACCAGATAAGTTAATCGCAATGGCATCTTTGGAAATCTGATAGGTAATCCAGTAATTGATCACCAGAATCGAAAGATCCAGTAATATAAACAGCAAAATGGCGCCAAACAGATTTTTAGATTTCAATCCCATCGCATCACGCCTTTAACCAACCAATATCTTAATAGTACACAAGATTATCGCGGACGGAAAAAATACTATTCATGAAATATGGTCTTAAAGAAACAGGAAGCGCGGCTTCGCATGTTTTAGCCTAAAACCCACTGCACAAAATACAATAGGCAGGCAGCGATGGGAAGACAAGCCAGAGAATGCTATAGTCAGATCAGGGAAGATATATATGGACGAAGCAGCAAGACGCGATTTTCTAAGCATGGTGGCTAGCTACCAGAACCGCGGAAACCCCACAGGATGGTTCGATAATGTCTACCGCAATGCTCAAGGTGACTTCCGGAATGTTTTCTGGGCAGACCTTGCACCCAGTCCGTATCTGGTTTCCTGGCTGGAAGAACACCCAGTTTCTGGCGAAAAGCCGTGGGCAATCATTGTTGGCTGCGGCGTGGGAGATGACGCAGAGGCCATATCGGCTCGCGGATATCAGGTCATTGCCTTCGACATTTCTCCAGCCGCCATTGACCTATGCCGCAAGCGCTATCCAGACAGCCAGGTCAACTATCAGGTGGCTGACCTTTTCAACCACCCGCATGAATGGAAGAAGAAGTTTAGCCTGGTCTTCGAATGTAACACCATACAAGTCTTGCCCGGAGAATACCGCCTTTGCGCTTTGAATGCGATTGCAGGCCTTGTAGCTCACGGCGGCAACGCACTGGTCTCGTGCCGAAGCCGAAATACCGGCGAAAAAGAAAATGAATTTCCTTTACCGCTAGACCGGCCAGAAATAGATGGATTCGTCCGTGCCGGGCTCAAGGAAGAGGCTTTCATCGCTTATGATGACGACCAAACCCCTCCGGTACCTCACTTCTTTGCCAGTTACAGCAGGCCGATTGAGTAGCGTTAAAAAAAGTTTCTGGCTGGTTAGCAAAGGTAATTTCAGCTGGCAAAACCAGCACCGAAATACGCAATGCGCGCAGCCTTTGACCTACCCCCATCTACGCCGCTGAGGGTTACCGGAAAAATCCCGAAGGGACGGCGCAGTTGGTGTCGCCTTCTTTTGGTTACTTTGCTTGGCGAAGCAAGAAAAGTGACTAGCCGCTGGGCTACCCCCGGCCTCAGAACTCAAAACCTACACCAAGCTTAATTTGAAAATATGCAATATCATTGCTCACGATTGACACGCACTAATCATGCGTGTAATTTATGCGCATAGAAACACCAAGGATTAAACCATGAGCAATCCCGTTTACAATTTATCTGCGCCAAAGAAATCCGCCAATCTCAGCATCAATGCCGATCTTTTGCAGCAAGCCAAACAACTCAAGATCAATCTCTCACAAGCCCTTGAGCAACATCTGGCCGAGATCGTGCGACAAGCACAGCGTGACCGCTGGCTGGCAGAAAACAAGAGCGCACTCGATGAATACAACCGCCGCATTGAAATGCGCGGCACTTTCAGCGACGGCTTACGGCGGTTTTGATGGCACAGTTCGACGTTTATCTTAATCCGAACCCTGACACACACAAAATAATCCCTTATCTGCTGGACGTGCAAACCGAACTGTTGGATACGCTGGCGACGCGTGTCGTTGTGCCACTCGTTATGGCGAAAGAAATGGCGGTGGCTGCGAAACAACTCAATCCGAAATTCACAATCAAGGGTACGGCAGTCGTGATGTCCACCGCTGAACTGGCTGGTATCGCCAATCGCTCGCTGGGTGACAAAGTCACTTCCCTGAAAAGCAAGCGCGATGAAATTATCGCAGCACTGGACTTGTTATTTACTGGCATTTGACAGGCGTTACCTTTCCGCAGGCTCAACAACCAAACCTTGGCGAAGCAAGAATAGTGACTAACCGCCGAGCTACCCCCAGCCTCGGAAGGCCAATCCGTCAGCAAACACAATTTAAATAGAAGATGAAAATTGATAAGTTATGTTTTACGCCAATCGGCCTAACACTAATTGCTCAATTAGTTGTTTTTGAGCATAAATATTAGGCATAGTACGGCTATTGCGCTATCATATTTCAACGTGATTTAACTACAAGATACGAATTATTCCTGTGACACAAAACAATCCTCGCGCTTCCCTCGCAAAACGCATACTGAAGTATTTTCTTCTGACTCTTTTGCTCCTGATCATTATTGCCTTGGTTATCGCGGGCTTTTTGGTTGCGAGAGAAGCAAAAACTTCCGCTTATCAGGCCAAGTATCTTTCTAAACTTGCCAAAGATTTAAAATACGAAGTGAAAGACGGTCCCAATCCACACTTTAAAATTCCACAGGCGGGCCCATACGATATCAGGATGGGTTACAGCCTTGAACAAGCCATGATTCCCAAATTGGTCAGCGAAGGTTTTCAGGTTACCGCTCAGGCCAGGCTTTCACCCCGCATGCAGGAACTCATCGACGAGGGGCTTTTTGCGCCCTACAAAGAAAAAACTCAGGCTGGCCTGAGTATCATTGACGAAAACGGCAATTCGCTGCATAAGACCATTTATCCGCACCGGATTTACTCCAATTTCGAGACTGTTCCCCCTATTGTCACGCAAAGTCTGCTGTTTATAGAAAACCGCGAACTGCTTGACCCAACACAACCCAAGAAAAATCCGGCCATTGAATGGGAACGATTGGCTCGCGCCGTTCTGGACAAAGCAATTCAATATGTTCGTCCCGATCATGACGTGCCAGGGGGAAGCACCCTTGCGACTCAAATTGAAAAGTACAGACACTCACCAGATGGCTTAACGCTGAGTGCCAAAGATAAACTCCAGCAAATGGCCTCTGCTTCTGTTCGGGCATACCTAGATGGTGAACAGACAATGCCTGCTCGCAAGCGCATCGTGGTAGATTATCTGAATACAGTTCCTTTGGCTGGGGTGGCTGGATTTGGTGAAGTGAACGGCATTGGTGACGGCTTGTGGGCCTGGTATGGACTGGATTTCAAGAAAGTAAATCAGCTTTTACAGGCTTGGCCATCTGACAATGCTAACCTGAATGAAACAGCCAGCGCGTATAAACACTTGCTTAGCCTGATGATTGCCCAACGCAGACCATCCGGTTTTCTGGTTTCAGAACGTAAGGCGCTGGATACCCTGACCAATAGTCACATACGCTTGCTTGCTCAAGAAGGCGTCATTTCACCTGCTCTGAAAAATGCCGCTATAAAAGCACCACTGCATTTTACAAAAGTCGCCCCACCTGAATCCACTGATGACTTCACAATACTTAAAGCAACCAATGCTGTACGGGTTCGTTTAGCCTCGCTTCTGGGACTATCGCGCATGTACGAATTAGACCATCTGGATTTATCGGTTCGCAGCACCTTGAACGGTGACATTCAGAAAAACGTTACTGGCATTTTAAAGAAATTCAATGACCCTGAATATGCACGCAGCGCAGGGCTCTATGGTGAGCGATTACTCGGAAGCGCTGACCCAGGCAAGATTATTTACAGTTTAACTTTGCACGAACTGACCCCTCAAGGGGCAAAACTACGCGTCCAGGCAGATAACTTTGACCAACCCTTTGATATTAACAAAGGGGCAAAACTTGATTTGGGTTCTACTGCAAAGTTAAGAACCCTGGTTACTTACCTGGAAATCATCGGATCGCTGCACGAAAAATATGCCGCATCAGACCCTGAACAATTACGCGAAGTAACAGTCGGACCCAATGATGTGATCACACGCTGGGCAATTGATTATCTTCTGACGAGTGAAGATAAATCTCTTTCGAGCATGCTGGATGCCGCGATGGAGCGCAAATATTCTGCAAACCCTCATGAGCAGTTTTTCACAGGCGGTGGCGCTCAATTCTTTAACAATTTCAAACATGAAGATGACAGCAAGATCATCAGCGTGCGAGAAGCAACCCGCAATTCTGTCAATCTTGTTTTCATCCGCCTGATGCGAGATGTCGTACGTTACTATACATTCCAGACACCTGGCTCAACTGCCAATGTACTGAAAGACATTGATGCCCCCCAGCGCACTGAATATCTGAATCGGTTTGCAGACAGGGAAGGAAAAGCTTTTATTACCCGCTTCTACCAGAAATACAAAGGCAAGCCAGTTCAAGAAGTCATGAACATTTTTCTGGCAGAGATCCACCCTACGCCACGTCGGCTATCAGCAGCTTTCCGCTACATTTACCCTGCCGCAGACTTCGCTGCTTATGAAAAGTTCATGACCGAACACCTGACAAGTGAACGAATATCCGGCACGCACACCTTGCAAGGATTATTTGACAGTTACCCACCGGGAAAATATTCACTATCTGATCAAGGTTATATTGCCCACGTTCACCCGCTGGAATTATGGCTAGTTCAATATCTGGTCACCCATCCAGGAAGCGGCTACAACGATGTGACCAAGGCCAGCAGCAAAGAGCGAATTGCCGTTTATGACTGGCTTCGCAAAACCAACCATAAAAACGCACAGGACATTCGTATCCGCAGCTTGCTTGAGGTCGAAGCTTTTCTCGAAATTCACAAAAGCTGGAAGCGACTGGGCTATCCGTTCGATTCACTTGTACCATCACTGGCAACCGCTATTGGCAGCTCTGCAGACAGGCCAGCCGCGCTCGCTGAGCTCATGGGGATCATTTTGAACAATGGGGTTAAAGTGCCCACTGTACTTATTGAACAAATGCATTTTGGCAAAGGCACCCCATTTGAAACCATCATCAAGCCAGCGCCAGTTAAATCAGTGCGACTGTTTGCCCCTGAAATTGCCGAAAAGGTGCGTGCCGCGATTATTGATGTAGTAGAAAAAGGAACTGCTTCCCGACTTGCTCACGCTATCGTCAGAGAAGATGGCACTCAAATTCCGATTGGCGGTAAAACCGGTACTGGCGATCATCGCTACGTGACATTCTCCTCTGTTGGTGTAATCAAAGACTCACGCTCGGTTAATCGCTCCGCTACGTTCGTGTTTTTTATTGGCGACCGTTTCTTTGGTACCCTAACCGCCTTTATACCTGGCGCTGATGCATCACAATATCACTTCACATCTGCCCTTTCAGCCCAGGCGCTCAAACACTTACTGCCAACACTCAAGCCATTAACCGACCAGGCAAAACAACTGCCTGAACAAATTCTGGCTGCGCAAATGCAACCTAAAAAAGTCGCGCCTTCAAAAGCCAAACCTAAGGTGCCAAAAGAAGCTGAGGAAGCCATTGAAAATACACCAGATGAAGTAACCAACAAGGAAGAGTAAGCCACAAAAACAATCATGCCAGCTAATAGCTGATTGAATAAATTTATCAGATTAGCAATAAATCTCAGTTAAATTGATAGTTCTAACCAATTTTCGAATTTCTGTAAATCCAGAAAACTCAGTTTTAACCACTGAGGTGCGGAGACATTCAAAACTTTGTGAGAGTTAATAGCCTTGCTAAATAGTTCTCATCCGGAAACGTAACCAATTGTTACAAATAGAGAAAAGATAACGAAAGAGGATGAAGGTCCCGGTGAAAAAGAGTATAGTTTGATTCAAG
>JAYVLG010000020.1:0-29095 GCA_043759595.1 Sulfurirhabdus sp.
CAAGCTGATTCATGTCGCCTTCGGTGTGCTTAAATCAGGAAAATATTTCGATCCAACTTTGCATGGGGGTTGACTTGGATAACAGTATCTACGCGGGCTGACAACATCTTTCCAATATTGCTCCATCGATAGCAGTTGTCCGAAAGCAAATCCATACCCGGAGATTTCTCCATCGGCGCCGGGCAAACCGTCGCGAGACCAGTCGCCGCCTTCGCTTTTGTTGAAGTATTCGGTGGAGCGCATGGATAGGGTGAATTCATTGGTTTCGTTATCGAACAGCAGTGTCGCGGAGAAGCCGCTTGCAGTGTTAGCGAGGTGGTTGATGACGGTGTAGCGATTCAGGAATTCGGTCGCCTGGTTGGCGGTCATGCGGGTGGCGCCATCAAGGATGGGGGTGGTTGGCTGATTTGCTGGAATTAAATAGTTGTTACTTCCAAGATTCAGGCGAGCCATTTGAGCTTCCGGCCTCAAGGTTGCCCAGTCGTCTAAATAGGATTCCGCCGCCATCTGTTGCAACACAAAGTCATACCAAGTCTTGATGTTTGTGCTCATTTCTTTTCCCCTTTAGTTTTGGCCACGGGTTTTAGAACGGTTGCCGTGAAATTGTCGTTTGAATCTTTTGATGGCAGCAGCCTGCAAGGTGTACTCTGCATGGGCAGCACAGAATGCGGCTGCAAAAATTTCAGTCGACTAAATCTGCGCCGGAAAGCTAGCACCTCATTGGTTTTGAGGTCTTGGATAATTATTTCGTCACCCACAATTCCAAGCTCACGGTTCTCTAGCGGCGATTTTCTGAATGTATAACCATAACGCGCATTGGATTCTTTGACTGTGTAATGCCCAAGGCCAAATGGTGGCACTTTATAAGGCAGTTTTGGATCGACATAATAATGAACCAACTGCGTTACCGTTTTTGTTCCTGGAACTAACTCAATCGCATCTACGTATTCATAGATTCCATTGATTGGTGCAACGAAATATCCGGGGGATAGCCAACCGTATTCCTCCCATAGGGGGATGCTCCCTATTTGGGGTTGTGGCCGCATGATTTTTATTCCCTCCACCCCATCCACCGTCCGAAACACAAAATCCCCCTCCTCCTTCTCGCACAACTCCTTGAAGTAGCTCTCTGCGCTCATGCCGGATTGATACTTCACTTTCGGCGTGCCGTGCGGCGCAGGCAGTTTGATCGAATAGGCAAAGCGCCCTTCTTCCATCGCCAATGGGTCGGCAGGTTTGATCTTGAGGATGTCGCAGTCGGTGACGTATTTCTTTCTGAGGGAGTCCGGGTCTTTTTCATCCAGGTATGGACCCATTTTGTCTTTTTTGCACTGTGCATCGATCTCCGCCATGATGTCGCGGAACTGCTGGCCGACGGTTGTTGCGCAACCGGTGATTGGCAGACTTAACATGGCAAGCAATAATGTGTTAAATACGGTGGTTCGTAGATTGATCATACGTCTTTCCTCTGAATTGATTTTACATAGTCCACATAATTCACAGCTTGCCCACGCTTGTAAAAGTGCCGGGGTAAGCCTTCGTGCGTTGCAGCGTGCTCGGGTTTTCGATTATCTGGCGCATGATGTTACTGGTATTACCCATCAGTGGCTCGACCCCACAACTGCTTGGGTTGTCGGCTGTAACCGTATTAATCGCATCCAGCACGTGCAGGTTAGGTTGCCAGCCCCAGTATCCAAAGTTATTTTCCACAACTGCCCTCATTTGTATTTTTGTTTTCACAATCTTCCATCAATCCGCTTAATGCCCACGTCACATCCCCACCGGCTGCTTCACACCCCGCACCACCGGCTTTAACAAACCACTGATCACTGCCTGATATTGCCTGAGGGATTGCTGCACTTCGTACTGTTCCACAATGGTCTGCCGCGCTGCCTGCCGGATAGATTGCATGCGATCCGGGTGCGCCAGCTCGCGTAGGTTGGGCTGCCAAGCCCAACATTTCCATTTATTCGCCAAACCTTCCATCTTCTTCTGATTTCTCGTGAACACCCCAATCCGCATTCAGCCATCCCATAAGGATATAACGGTGAATACTTGAATATGGCCAGTCGCTTGCGCGTTCAACATACCCGTGCTTGACCGGGTTGTAATGGATGTAATCCACATGGGCTTGCAAATCCTGCTCATCCCGAATCTGATGTTCCCAATATCGTCGTTGCCATATTCCCCGCTCACGCTTTGCAACCCGGCTTGCCCGGATGCGCTCCTCCTTCGGTAATCCACGGGAAAAATTGGCTTTGATCAGAGACCAGCGTAGCGGGAAGTCCGCATCATCCGGCGGCAAACGCCAGATAGAGTGAAGATGATTGGGCAAAACAACCATGGCTTCAATTTCAAAGGGGTGGCGTTGCCTCACTTTAGCAACGATCTCCCTCAATCGGTCCACATGCTCAATCAGCAAAGCGCTTTTGCGCTCTGCCAAGGCAAGGGTGAAGAAATAGGTTCCACCTGCACTGTTTGCTCTGCGATAACGCATGTCATGTACTTCTTTTGTTGGGCTTCATTTCATTCAGCCCAACCTACGCGGGCTGACAACATCTTTCCAATATTGCTCCATCGATAGCAGTTGCCCGAAAGCAAATCCATACCCGGAGATTTCTCCATCGGCGCCAGGCAAACCGTCGCGCGACCAGTCGCCTCCTTCGCTTTTGTTGAAGTATTCTGTGGAGCGCATGGAAAGGGTGAATTCATTGGTTTCGTTATCGAACAGCAGTGTCGCGGAGAAGCCGCTTGCAGTGTTAGCGAGGTGGTTGACGACGGTGTAGCGATTCAGGAATTCGGTCGCCTGGTTGGCGGTCATGTGGGTCGCGCCGTCTAGAATGTCTTTAGTCGGCAGGTTATCTGGATTTAAATAATTATTACTCCCGAGATTCAAACGCGCTTTTTTGACATCGTCCGTCAAACTATTCCAATCATTCAGATAAGATTCCGCAGCCATTTGCTGCAATACAAAGTCGTACCAAGTTTGAATAGTTGTGCTCATTTTGCATACACCTTAGCTTGTGTGGAAGGTTTGAGAATTTTTGCGATAAATTTGTCATTCAAGTTTTCATTTAGCAATCTGCATGGTGTTCCCCGCATAAGTTGAGCAGATTTATGAACAACAAAATTCAGCCTGCTAAACCTACGCCGAAAGGCCATAACTTCATTATTTGAAAGATCAATAATGATTAGTTCACGACCAATGATTCCAAGCTCCCGGTTTTCCAGAGGTGAATTTCTGAAAGTGAATCCGTAATGGGCATCTGATTGTTTGATTGGATAATGTGCTTTCCCATAAAGTGGTACGTTGGGGGGCAGTTTTGGATCAACCGAATAATGAATCAATTGTGTATCCGACTGCGAACCTGAAATCAGTTCAACCGCATCAACGTATTGGTATATCCCATTGGTTGCATCTATAAAATACCCTGGGGGCGTACCTTCCGCCTCGTTCCACAATGGGACACTGGTATCCTTCGGTAGCGGTCGCATAATTTTGATCCCATCCACTCCATCCACGGTGCGAAATACAAAATCCCCCTCCTCCTTCTCGCACAACTCCTTGAAGTAGCTCTCCGCACTCACCCCAGGCTGGTACTTAACTTTCGGCTTGTCATGCGGCGTAGGCAGTTTGATGGAATAAGCAAAGCGACCTTCTTCCGTTGCCAGCGGGTCGGCGGGTTTGATCTTGAGGATGTCGCAGTCAGTGACGTATTTTTTTCTGTGGGAGTCCGGATCTTTTTCATCCAGGTACGGCCCCATCTTGTCTTTTTTACACTGCGCATCGATCTCCGCCATGATGTCGCGGAACTGCTGGCCGACGGTTGTTGCGCAACCGGTGATTGGCAGACTTAACATGGCAAGCAATAATATGTTAAATACGGTGGTTCGTAGATTGATCATATGTCTTTCCTCTGAATTGATTTTACATAGTCCACATAATTCACAGCTTGCCCATGCTTGTTAAAAGTGCCGGGGTAAGCCATTGCGCATTGCAGCGTGCTGGGGTCTTCGATACTTGGCGTATGATGTTGCGGGTATTGTCTTTCAGTGACTCAACCCCACAACCGTTTGGGTTGACGGCTGTAACAGTGTTAATCGTATCCATTTCACGCAGGTAAGGTTGCCAACCCCAACATCCCAAGTTATTTTCCACAACTTCCCTCACTTGTATTTTTGTTTTCACAATCTTCCATCAATCTGCTTAATACCCACATCACATACCTACCGGCTGCTTCACGGCCTGCACCACCGGCCTTAACAACCCACTAATCACTACTTGGTATTGCATGAGGGATTGCTGCACTTCGTATTGTTCCACTATGGTCTGCCGCGCTGCCTGCCGGATAGATTGCATGCGGTCCGGGTGGGTGAGTACTTTATCTACCGCATCCGCTATCTGTTGCGGCGAGAAGAAGTCCACCAATAGCCCATTCTTGCCGTGTTGCAGCACTTCCCGCACCGGGGCGGTATCTGATCCGATCACCAGGCACCCTGCTGCCATGGCTTCGAGCATGGACCAGGAGAGCACAAAAGGGACGGTGAGATAGATGTGGGCGGTGGAGACTTGCAGCAGCGCCAGATAGTGGGCGTAGGGGGTTTTACCCAGGAAGTGCACCCGGTTCGGGTCGACGCTGATTTCCTGCAGCAGCTTTTCCCGGTAGGTTTGGTTGTTGGGTAGTCTATGGCCATAGCTGACTTCATCTCCACCCACGATGACGATCTGGCTGTTGGGGTGACGCCGACAGATTTCAGGCACGGCACGCATGAACTGATGGAACCCGCGGTAGGGCTCCAGATTGCGAGAAACGTAAGTGATGACTGGGTCTTGCTGGGTTAATGCTTTGCCGTTGGGCAGGGTGAAGGTTTGGCCGGGTAATGGCTTGACAATACGGGTATCGATGCCTTCATGTATCTGGGTGATTTTGTGTTGATAGGCTTGTGGGTGCAGCTGCATTTGCCACTGGGTAGGGCTGATACCGGCATCGCAGGTTTCCAGGTTGAGCAGATGCAGTGCGTTGCGGGTGCGAATACGGGTGCGAATACGGGTGCGGCCATCCAGGCTTAAGGGGTATTCCGGGTCGAAGTTGGCATCGGCACCCTCGGCATGGTAATAGAATTCAAAGTGACTGAGCAGGGGGGTATCCGGGTAGATGTCTTTGACGTACAGCGCTTCTCCCCAGCCGGGATGGGCGATGATGATGTCTGGTACAAAGCTTTTTGTTTTGAATAGGAACTTCGCCATAATGTTTTGCGACTTGAATCGTGAAGCCATTTTGAATGATGTTTTTATTGTAATTATGTCAATGTAATTAATTGATTCTATATGCTTATTATTTTACCTGCAAGCTTAAGGGTGAAACTAACCCATTTCAGATTTTAAGCGGGTGCCAACGCTATGTAGGTCACTAAAGTGAATAGGTATTTGCTCTGGAGGAAATATTGAGTGTTTGTTCATGGCGCGTTAAAAACTGACAGGGCTGGTTTGAATTGCTGCTACGCGCCATGTTGGCCAACATGGTTAAAATTAAAATACCCCTTGAAAATGCCAGTCCTTTTAACTTGTAGCTTCAATTCCCGACCGGCTGTATAGCTTTTTACCATTAACGATCAATAAGCCAGTTAAAGGCAGAATCTTCCTTAAAATATTTCCATGCAACATTCCCCCTGCGGCATGATAAAATAATCCTTTTTCAGTTTTTTGGAACCCCTTTACTATGTTCAGCGCAAAACAGACCATTAAAAGCTTTGATCCCGAATTGTGGACCGCTATGGAGAATGAACGCCAGCGTCAGGAAGATCATATCGAACTGATCGCATCCGAAAATTACACCAGCTGTGCGGTGATGGAAGCCCAGGGTTCCGTGCTGACCAACAAGTATGCTGAAGGGTATCCCGGCAAGCGTTATTACGGTGGTTGTGAATACGTCGATGTGGCTGAACAATTGGCCATTGATCGTGTTAAAGCGCTGTTCGGTGCTGAATACGCCAACGTACAGCCTCATTCTGGTTCGCAAGCGAATGCGGCGGTTTATTTTTCGGTGTTGAAGCCGGGTGACACTATTCTGGGGATGTCGCTGGCTCATGGCGGCCACTTGACCCATGGCGCCACAGTGAATTTTAGCGGCAAGATTTATAACGCGGTGACCTACGGCTTGCACCCGGAAACTGAAGCCATCGATTATGACGAGGTAGAGCGTCTGGCGTTAGAGCATAAGCCAAAGATGGTGGTAGCCGGTGCGTCTGCGTATTCTCTGGTAATCGACTGGAAGCGTTTTCGCGCTATAGCGGATAAAGTGGGTGCTTATTTATTTGTGGATATGGCGCATTATGCCGGTCTGATTGCTGCGGGTATGTACCCTAGTCCCGTCGGGATTGCTGATTTCGTGACCAGCACGACCCATAAAACCCTGCGCGGACCGCGTGGCGGGATTATTCTGGCCAAGATTGAGCATGAAAAAGCCTTGAATTCAGCGATCTTCCCTGCGACCCAGGGCGGGCCACTGATGCACGTGATTGCGGCCAAGGCCATTGCATTCAAAGAAGCGGCCAGCCCTGAGTTCAAACTTTATCAAGAACAGGTGATCGATAACGCCCGCGTAATGGCAAAAGTGTTGCAGGAACGTGGCTTACGCATCGTTTCCGGTCGTACAGATTCACACCTGTTCCTGGTAGACCTGCGTTCGAAGAATATTACCGGTAAGGAAGCAGAAGCGGCTCTGGGATTGGCCCATATCACCGTGAATAAGAACGCCATTCCAAACGATCCGCAAAAGCCCTTTGTCACCAGCGGTATTCGCATTGGTACGCCTGCCATGACAACACGGGGTTTCAGGGAAATTGAAGCGGAACAGTTGTCCAATCTGATTGCTGATGTGCTGGATGCGCCGACCGATGAGGCTGTTCTGGCTCGCGTGGCAAAGGAAGTAACCGCTATGTGCGCCAGGTTTCCGGTTTACGGTGCTTGATTTTAACCGCGGGTTAGTAGTGTGCTGGCGAATTGCCAAATGACAATTTTATGTGCCACGTGGGTTAGCCGCATATGAAATGCCCATTTTGTGGCGACTTTGACACGCAGGTGATTGACTCCCGAGTCAGCGAGGAAGGCGATAGCATACGCCGTCGCCGTCGTTGCACGGCCTGCAATAAGCGCTTTACTACCTATGAGACGGCTGAATTGCGCATGCCGCAAATCGTCAAGCAGAATGGAAATCGTGAAGAATTTACCCGTGACAAGCTTCGCACCAGCTTTATGCGTGCCCTGCATAAAAGACCCGTCTCTACCGAACTGGTGGATGCAGCGATAGAGCGGATTTACCAGAAAGTGCTGAGTCTGGGTGAACGCGAATTGCCCTCTCTGCAAATTGGTGAAATGGTCATGCATGAGTTACACAAACTGGATAAGGTGGCCTATATCCGGTTTGCGTCTGTTTACCGCAGCTTCAAAGATGTCGATGATTTCCGGGACGTTATCCGGGATCTGGATAAATAAAGCCATGTTTTCCGTTGCCGATCATGAATTCATGGCGCGCGCATTACGTTTGGCAGAGAAAGGACTATTTAGTACCAGTCCGAACCCGCGTGTAGGGTGCGTGATTGTTCAGGGCGGTAGCATCGTGGGTGAGGGGTGGCATGAGCGTGCAGGTACTCCCCACGCTGAAGTACATGCGCTACGCGCAGCAGGCAATGCAGCAGAAGGGGCTACCGCCTATGTGACGCTGGAGCCTTGCAGCCATCACGGACGGACACCGCCTTGCGCTGATGCGCTGATTGAAGCAAAGGTGGATCGCGTGGTAGTCGCCATGCAGGACCCTAACCCGCTGGTAGCTGGGCAGGGCTTGGCAAAGTTGCAAGCTGCAGGTATTCAGGTGGAATCCGGTTTGCTGGAAATGCAAGCGCAGGAACTGAATATTGGTTTTGTTTCGCGCATGACGCGTCGGCGCCCCTGGGTGCGATTAAAAACCGCAAGTAGTCTGGACGGCAAGACAGCATTGAATAACGGTGCCAGCTTCTGGATTACAGGCGATGCGGCGAGGCTGGATGTGCATCGGTTGCGTGCCCGGTCTTGCGCAATTCTGACTGGTATTGGAACAGTGCTGGCAGATGACCCTAAAATGGATGTGCGGGATGTGGAAACATTTCGTCAGCCATTAAGGATTGTGTTGGACAGCACGTTGCGCACGCCGGTCAATGCCAAGATACTGACAACCGGAAAAACCCTGATTGTCGGGGCAGTGGCAGACAAAGAGAAAATCGCCCGGCTGGAAAGTGCCGGTGCAGAAGTGCTGATTCTGCCAGATGCCACAGGGCGTGTGGATTTTCAGCATTTGCTGCAGGAATTGGCAGAACGTGAAGTGAACGAATTAATGATTGAAGCGGGATGTACCCTGAATGGCGCCTGGCTGAATGCAGGGCTGGTGGATGAGTGGGTGATGTATACAGCGCCATTGTTGCTGGGAGATAAAGCCCGTGGCTTGTTTGCTTTGCCGGAATTAACAGAAATGACGCCACGGCGGGAAGTGACGATTCGGGATGTCACCATGGTTGGCCGGGATATCCGTATTCGCGCTCTGGTATCCAATTAATAACGGTTTTTGATCGGATTTAAGTTAAATGTTTACAGGTATCATTCAAGCAGTAGGCAAGATTTCAAAAGCAGAACCGCGCAAGCAGGATGTGCATATGACAATTGACGCGGGGGGAATGGACCTGAGCGATGTCGTCCTTGGAGATAGCATCGCAGTCAATGGCGTGTGCCTGACAGTGGTTGAATTGACTGAAAAAACGTTTATGGTGGATGTCTCCAAAGAAACACTGGATTGCACCATCGGGTTTGCTGAAAATGCATCCGTCAATCTGGAAAAAGCATTGCGCCTGTCAGACAGATTGGGCGGGCATCTAGTGAGCGGTCATGTTGATGGCGTCGGTGAGGTAGTCAATTTTGCTGCTGAAGGTGATTGTTATTTGCTGCAAATCAAGGCGCCCCATGCGCTGGCCAAGTATATAGCTACAAAGGGTTCGGTCACCATCAGCGGGGTAAGTCTGACGGTCAATCGCGTTGAAAACGACATTTTCAGTATTAACCTGATCCCCCACACATTGGAAATGACTAACCTGAAACACCTGCAAGCCAGTGCCAAAATCAATCTGGAAGTAGATATGATGGCGCGGTATGTGGAACGATTAACCAGTTATCAAGAACAGAATTTTCAAGATTAAACCATTCAAGAATAAACCTATGACAGTTAGCCCGATACAAGACATCATTGCCGACATTAAAGCCGGCAAAATGGTCATCCTGGTGGATGAGGAAGACCGCGAAAATGAGGGGGACCTCGTCCTTGCGGGTGAATTCGTTACACCTGAACACATTAATTTTATGGCCAGATTCGGCCGTGGACTGATTTGCCTGACCCTGACGGAAGAACATTGCCGGCAACTGGATTTGCCACTGATGGTGACGTCAAACCGCTCTCCCCATGGGACCAACTTCACGCTGTCTATCGAAGCGGCAGAAGGCGTTACTACCGGTATTTCTGCGGCAGACCGTTCGCGCACCGTACAGGCTGCGGTGGCAAGAAACGCAAAACCATCGGATATCATACAACCAGGCCATATTTTTCCGCTGAAGGCACAGCCCGGTGGCGTACTGGTTAGGGCTGGTCATACAGAAGCCGGTTGTGATCTGGCTTATTTAGCCGGGCTGACTCCCGCTTCTGTCATCTGTGAAATTTTGAAAGACGATGGCAGTATGGCGCGCTTACCGGATTTGCTGGTATTTGCCAAGGAACATGACCTGAAAATCGGCACGATTGCTGATTTGATTCATTACCGTAACCAGACTGAATCATTGGTAGAGCGTGCGGTGGAGCGCCCGCTGCAAACCGTTTATGGCGAGTTCAAGCTGATTGCCTACCGCGATAAAATGGCCCATGAAACACATCTGGCACTGGTGAAAGGCAATATTCAGCCAGAAAATGAAACGCTGGTGCGGGTGCACGAACCTCTGTCCGTGATTGATCTGCTGGATATTACCGGCGGGCAACATTCGTGGGGTGTGCACCAAAGCATGCAGGCGATCTCCAAGGCGGATTCCGGTGTGATCGTGTTTCTGCATCGGCCTGAATCAGCAGCAGAATTGCTGGAACGCGCCAAACCGGCAGCACCGGGGTTGAAATCCGTTTCCAAAGTGGATTTGCGTAACTACGGTATTGGTGCGCAGATTTTGAAAGATTTGAATGTGAAGAAAATGCGCCTGCTGGCAGTGCCACGCAAAATGCCAAGCATGACCGGATTTGATCTGGAAGTGACCGGCTATTTACAGCCCCAAGATGCTAATAAGGAATAACGAATTATGGCGAAGTACGATAATATAATTGAAACAGAAAGAAATCTGGATGGTACCGGGCTCAAAGTGGGCCTCGTGATGAGCCGTTTTAACATCGATGTGTGTGAGGGTTTGCTGGGTGCATGTACTGAGGAATTGATCAAGCTGGGCGTGGCTCAGAAAGATATTACTTTGGTCACCGTACCGGGTGCATTGGAAATCCCGCTGGCGCTACGAAAAATGGCCCACAGTGGAAAATTCGATGCGCTGGTTGCATTAGGTGCAGTCATCCGTGGAGAGACTTACCATTTTGAACTGGTTGCTAATGAGTCCGGTAATGGTGTAACACGTGTTCAGCTAGACACGGGTGTGCCCATTGCCAATGCCATTCTTACTACCGAGACAGATGAGCAGGCTCTGGAACGGATGAGCATCAAAGGAAAAGAAGCGGCAATGGTAACCATTGAAATGGCCAACTTGTTGAAACAGCTATGAGTACCAGTAAGGTTAAATCTGGCGGTCCCAAAAAAAGCCGCCGCTTGTCCCGTGAATTTGTCCTCAAGGGATTGTACCAGCGAGAGTTAGGTGGGGATTCGTTTGAACTCATCGAAAAGCATTTGCAGGAAGATACAGACTTCAAAAAAGCGGATGAAGTGCACTTTGCAGCGCTGCTAAAAGGGGTGATTGCCCAAACAGATGCGCTTGAAGCGCAAATTGCTCCTTTGATTGACAGACCCATTACAGAACTCAGCCCGATTGAGCGCGCTATTCTGAAGCTGGCTACCTATGAGCTCGTCAATCATCTGGAAATTCCCTATCGTGTAGTGATTAATGAAGCGGTAGAGCTGGCCAAGTCTTATGGCGGTACAGATGGCTATAAATATGTGAATGGAGTGATGGATAAACTGGCTGCGAAAGTGCGTGCAGTAGAAGTCAATGCAAATTCATCACAACGACCAAGAGGTAAATAGATAGTTCTCATCCGGAAACGTTGTAACCCCCTCTCCCCTTGTGGGAGAGGGTTGGGGAGAGGGGTTAAATTTCAAGGCATTACCACTCTCTCCCTAGCCCTCCCCCATCAAGGGGGAGGGGGGAAACAGATGTTTCCGGATGATAAATAGATAGCTTTTTTCTAGCGTAGTTGTTTGTCTCTGTTTTTCCGGTAGTAAATTGATTCTTCTATGGCCTCAGAATTCGATCTGATTCATCGTTATTTCACCCAACCTGCTCCCAGTGCAATACTGGGCGTGGGAGATGATGCGGCCCTGATTCAACCATCCCCCGGTATGGTGCTGGCGGTGGCTGCTGACATGCTGGTGGCAGGCCGTCATTTTTCTTATTCCGATAAAGCTGAAACGGTTGGCCATAAATCGTTGGCAGTGAACTTGTCCGATATGGCAGCGATGGGCGCAAACCCTCGTTGGGCGTTGCTTTCTCTGGCGATAAAAGAAGCAGACGAGGCTTGGTTACAGGGTTTTAGTGAGGGGTTTTTTGCATTGGCGCAGCAGTTTGGCGTCGAACTGATTGGTGGCGATACCACAAGCGGCCCACTGAATCTTTCTGTGCAGATCATGGGGGAGGTGCCGCCAGGGCAAGCATTACGTCGTGATGGTGCGCAAGTTGGAGACGAAATCTGGGTGTCCGGTACGCTGGGCGATGCTGCGCTGGGATTGGCCAATATGCAGCAGCGACTGGTGTTGGCGCCAGTCGAAGCGGTTGCCTGTATGACTGCCTTGCACATGCCTCAACCACGCATAGCCCTGGGTCTGGCGTTGCGCGGAATGGCGACAGCAGCAATCGATATTTCTGACGGGTTGTTAGCGGATTTAGGGCATATTCTGGAACGCTCAAACGTGGCTGCGGAAATTGAATTTGACCGGTTGCCCGCCTCAGAAATCATGCGTCACCATATTGAAAATGAAACAGCACGGCAATGCTTGCTGGCCGGGGGCGATGATTATGAATTGTGCTTTACCGTTCCAGCGGCACTGCATCAGAAAGTGAACGCGTTATCCAAAAAACTGAATTTGCCATTAACGTGTATTGGCAACATAAAGACTGGGAAAGAATTGACGCTGCTTAAAGCAGGAAAGCCGATGTCTTTCACAGCGAGAGGGTTTGATCACTTTGCCTAAGACCCCCAATTGGCGCTTTATTTCAAGTCATCCAGCCTACTTTCTAGCCTTCGGATTTGGTAGCGGATTAAGCCCTTTTGCGCCGGGAACAGCTGGCACGCTGGTCGCTTTCCCCTTGTATTTATTGCTGATGCCATTGCTGGGGCAACCCATGATGCTGGCGGCGTTGTTTGCAACGTTCGTCCTTGGCATCTGGTTTTGTGATAAAACCGGCAGTGCGCTCGGTGTGGCAGATCATGGTGGTATAGTCTGGGATGAAATAGTGGCCTTCATGCTCATACTGCTGTTTGTGCCGCAAGAACCCATTTGGTTTGGTATCGCATTCGGATTGTTTCGCCTGTTTGATATCTGGAAACCTTTCCCCATCCGTTATTTTGATACCCGGATTAAAAATGGATTTGGTGTCATGCTGGATGATTTGCTTGCAGCAGCTTATGCCTTGATTGTTTTGCAAGGTTTGTTATGGTTATGGATGAAATGAAAACGGTAGACGAGAAAATGCTTTTTGCTTTATCGGAACAAGTAGGTAATTCGCTGAAACAGCGCGGATGGATGCTGGTCACCGCCGAATCCTGTACCGGTGGCTGGGTGGGAGAGGAAGTGACCGCGGTAGCGGGTAGCTCACACTGGTACGATCGGGGGTTCATTACTTACACGAATGCTGCCAAAGAGGAAATGCTGGGGGTTTCACAAAAGACACTGGAAGCATTTGGTGCCGTAAGCGAACAAACAGTTTCAGAGATGGTAACGGGAGCACTTAAAAACAGCCATGCCCAAATCGGGTTGGCCGTCAGCGGGATTGCCGGCCCAGGAGGTGCAACGCCCACCAAACCCCTAGGCACAGTGTGTCTGGCTTGGGGAACCAAAGGGGGTGAGGTGAAAAGTGTTACCCGGCAGTTTGACGGAGATCGACAGCAAGTACGTGCTCAGGCAGTAGCAGCGGCGCTGACAGTCGTGCTGGAAATATTACAAGAAATTGGGGCATAAACCCGTCATTTAAGTTGTGACAAACTTATGCCATAATCCTCAAGTTATTTAAAGGAATACATGAATGGATGAGAATAAAAGTAAGGCGCTGGCGGCAGCGCTTTCGCAAATTGAAAAACAGTTCGGCAAAGGCTCTATCATGCGCCTTGGCGATAATGACGTGGTTAAAGACATTCAGGTTGTTTCTACCGGGTCCCTCGGTCTGGATATCGCGTTGGGTGTAGGTGGCTTGCCACGTGGCCGTGTTGTGGAAATTTACGGCCCGGAATCTTCCGGTAAAACAACGCTGACTTTGCAAGTGATTGCAGAAATGCAAAAACTGGGTGGTACAGCCGCTTTTATCGATGCAGAACATGCGCTAGATCCGCAGTATGCACAAAAACTTGGCGTGAACGTTGCTGATCTGCTGATTTCACAGCCAGATACCGGTGAACAAGCACTTGAAATTGCCGATATGCTGGTGCGCTCCGGGTCAGTAGATATCGTGGTGGTCGACTCGGTAGCTGCGTTGACACCGAAAGCTGAAATTGAAGGCGAAATGGGCGATTCTCATATGGGGCTGCAAGCCCGCTTGATGTCGCAAGCCCTGCGCAAACTGACGGGAAATATCAAACGTACCAATACACTGGTGATTTTCATCAACCAGATCCGTATGAAAATTGGTGTGATGTTCGGCAACCCGGAGACCACAACCGGTGGTAACGCGCTTAAATTTTACGCTTCTGTGCGCCTTGATATTCGCCGTACCGGTGCGATCAAAAAGGGTGAGGAAGTGATCGGTTCTGAAACCCGCGTTAAAGTAGTTAAAAATAAAGTGGCACCTCCCTTCAAGCAGGCAGAGTTTGACATTCTTTACGGTGAAGGCATCTCTCGTGAAGGTGAAATTCTTGAGCTGGGCGTAGCGCACAAACTGGTTGAAAAAGCAGGTGCATGGTATAGCTATAAGGGCGAGAAAATTGGTCAGGGTAAAGATAACTCACGGGAGTATCTGAAAGAGCACAAGGATATTGCAATGGAGATAGAAGCCAAAGTACGCGCAGCAGTGGGCGTAAATGGCGTGCCTGCAACAGTTGATCCTGATACTGTGGATGCCTGAACCTGGCAGTCTTCAGGAGTTGCGCGCGCGGGCATTGAGTTGCCTGTCGCGGCGCGAGTACTCTCGGGACGAGTTGTACCGAAAACTTGCGCCCTACACGGAAGACCCGGATGAGCTAAACAGTTTACTGGAGGACCTGAAAACGCGTGGCTGGTTGTCCGATCAGCGTTTTGTTGAGCAGATTGTGCATGCGCGCCAGGGAAAATTTGGCAGTCAGCGGGTAGCATACGAATTACGGCAAAAAGGGGTAGCTGAAGAACTGATTGGCACGGCGCTTGAGCAAGTAAAGGAAGGCGAACTGGAAACAGCCAGGACTGTCTGGCAGCGCAAATTTGGCAGGTTGCCGGTGGATGCAAAAGATCAGGCCAGGCAGATGCGGTTTTTGCAAAGCCGAGGATTTAGCGGTGATGTCATTCGCAAAGTGCTCAGGCATGGGGATGATGGTGTGGTGTAGATGGGGGCCGTTCCCTATGTGAACGTGCGCAGAATGTTATGCCGGGCCTTTTTGATTCAGTAGGATGAAGTTGCCCCGTTCGCCCTGAACTTTTCAAAGGGTGAACGGGCATCAACCCTACGAAAAACTTAGGGCGAACGGGGCAACTTCACTTGGCGCATCAATGGTGCCTATCTTAAAGAAAGGATTTTGCTAAATTTATGAAGGACGACGAGATGGAACCCGAAATTTCATTGAGAAACACCAAGAACGAAATTCTGGAAGCTTACCAGACAGCGCTTAAAAAGCTGGAAGAGTCCAGAATGCCCGATCGTCAGGCAGAAAAGGTCAAGGTGGAGAAAAAGGAAATTGTCGAAACCGCATCTCAAAATTCGGTTGAAAGGATAGCCAAAAATATCGTCGAGCTCAAACTGGGTATCGCAAAATCGCTGGACGAACTGGAAGGACAGTTGATTGGCGAGTCGAAAAAGCTGAATGGTATCTGCCAGGCGGTTCAGATCGAAACCGAAAATCTTCAGGAAATCCACGAAATTCGTGCCTCTGCTGACAGCCTTGCGGTCTTGTTGCAGGCGCAGAAAGACAAAAAACAGCAATTCGAGGGGCAGATAGCCCTGGAAAAATCCGAATTTGATGCCGATATGGAGCAAAAACGGCAGCAATGGAAAAAAGAACAGGACGAATTTGACCGTCTGAAAAAAGAACGGGAAGACCAGTTCAAGAAAGAACGACAGCGCGAGCAGGAAGAATACACTTATGCCTAACAACTGGAAAGAAAGCGTGATCAGGACAGCTATACCGCCAAGAAAGCGGCATTGGAAAAAGCTTTAGAGGAAAACAAGCAGGCGCTTGAAAAATCCTGAGCAGAGCGGGAAAATGCCCTTGCCGCGCGAGAAAATGAACTCATTGAACTTCGCGCTCGCGTTGAGGCGTTTCCGAAAGATCTGGCCCAGGCAGTGGGGAATGCGGAGAAGGCTGTTACCGAGAAACTCCAGTTTGCTTACAAGTTTGATAAGGAAATGCTGGCCAACGAAGTAGAAGGCGAGAAAAAACTCAGCAATCAGATCATTGCTTCTCTGGAAGCCAAGATAAAAGAACAGGACGAGCAAATTCGCCAATTGACCTTAAAGGCTAACGAAGCCAGTTTGCAGGTGCAGAATATCGCGATTAAGGTCATCGAAGGTGCCGCACCTGCACGGCGCGGATTTGAATGGGTTGATGAAGCCAGTCGGTAGGGCAGCTGAATAGCCTTGTCGTCTTTAAAAGAAAGCTTGGCATCCCTCAGCCAGCGTTAGGAGTCTGTTGGACTTGAAGAGCTGAAGTGAAGTAGGTCAAGCAGGCAAGTCGCACAGCGGTTGCTCGTAGAGTTCAGTCAGCTTCAGCGATTGAGTTAAGCCATAAGAAGTTGATCCAGCCGATAAGAAATGGTGGCAGAAAAGGTATTGGCGCATCTAAAACAGTTAAGAATTTGATTTTTAGGAAAGCAATAATGAAAAGCAGTGAAATTCGACAGAAGTTTCTTGATTACTTTGCTAGCCATGGTCACACAATTGTGCCATCGAGTCCGCTTGTGCCGGGCAATGATCCTACCTTGCTTTTCACTAATGCCGGGATGGTGCAATTCAAGGATGCGTTCCTGGGACGCGAGAATCGTTCCTATGTGCGCGCTACCAGTTCCCAGCGTTGTGTAAGGGCTGGCGGCAAGCATAATGATCTGGAAAATGTCGGATATACCGCCCGTCATCACACTTTCTTCGAAATGCTGGGTAATTTCAGCTTTGGCGATTATTTTAAACGTAACGCCATTCAATACGCCTGGGAATTCCTGACAAAAGAACTGAATATTCCTGCAGAAAAATTATGGGTGACAGTCTATATCGAAGACGATGAAGCGGCTGACATCTGGCTGAATGAAATCGGTGTGCCTGCGGATCGTTTGGCGCGTATTGCTGGTAGCGATAACTTCTGGCAAATGGGCGACACGGGACCATGTGGTCCTTGCACCGAAATATTCTACGACCACGGCCCGGATGTGGCAGGTGGGCCACCGGGGACAGCAGATGCAGATGGTGACCGCTATATTGAAATCTGGAATCTGGTGTTCATGCAATACAACCGCGATGAATCCGGTACGCTGAACCCATTGCCTAAACCTTCCGTAGATACCGGTATGGGGCTGGAGCGTATTTCAGCAGTTATGCAGCATGTACATAGCAATTACGATATTGATCTGTTCCAGGATCTGATCAAGGCCGCTGCCCGTGAAACCGGCGCAAAAGAGCTTGCCAATAATTCCCTGAAAGTGATTGCTGATCATATTCGCGCATGCTCATTCCTGATTACCGATGGCGTTATTCCGGGTAATGAAGGTCGTGGCTATGTGCTGCGCCGCATTATTCGCCGTGCCATTCGTCATGGCTACAAACTGGGCCAGAAGCAGCCGTTTTTTCACCTGTTGGTAGAAGACCTGGCTAAAGCCATGGGCGTGGCTTATCCAGAGCTTATTGAAGCAAAAGATCGCGTTACCAACGTACTGAAGCAGGAAGAAGAACGTTTTGCAGAAACGCTGGAACATGGCATGGGCGTGCTGGAAACGGCCATGAAGAGCGAAGATAAAATGCTGGATGGCGAAACCGTTTTCAAACTGTACGATACATTCGGCTTCCCGCTGGATCTGACTGCTGACGTTGCGAGAGAACGCGGTATTACCGTTGATTTTGCAGGCTTCCAGAACGCCATGCAAATGCAGCGTGAACGTGCCCGTGCTGCTTCAAAATTCAGCATGAAAGGCGGTGTGGAATTTGAAGGGCAGGCGACTGAGTTTTTCGGGTATGACACATTGCATGTGGATGGTCATATTCTGGCTATCTACAAAGAAGGCACGCAGGTAAACAGTATCGATGCAGGCGATATGGCCGTGATTGTTCTGGATCGTACACCGTTTTACGCTGAGTCTGGCGGACAGGTAGGCGATTGCGGAGAAATTGCATCAAGCGGCGGGACGTTCACGGTAGATGATACCCAGAAAATTCAGGCAGAAGTTTTCGGGCATAAAGGCGTTCTGAAAACCGGCAAACTATCCGTGGGCGACACAGTGCAAGCACAGGTAAACGCTGCGGCGCGGAGCCGCGCTGCGTATAACCACTCAGCAACGCATTTGCTTCACGCCGCGCTGCGCAAAGTGCTGGGCAGCCATGTATCGCAAAAAGGATCGCTGGTTGATCAGTCCCGTACCCGTTTTGATTTTGTACATAATGAGCCGGTCACTGTCGATCAGATCAAGCAGATTGAAGAAATGGTTAATCAGGAAATCCGTCGTAACGTAGCAGTAGAAACCCGGTTGATGAAACACGATGAAGCTATAAAACATGGCGCTATGGCGTTGTTTGGTGAAAAGTATGGCGATGAAGTTCGTGTGGTAGGCATGGGTGACTTCTCAACTGAATTGTGCGGTGGTACACACGTTAAACGCAGTGGCGATATTGGTCTGTTTAAGATCATATCCGAATCAGGTGTGGCTGCTGGCATACGTCGTGTTGAAGCTGTTACCGGACCCGGTGCGCTTGAGTATGTGCAGCAACAACAGCAGCAATTGCAGGATGTGGCGGCTTCACTCAAAGCCTCTCCACAGGAAATCACCCAGAAAATCGGTCAGATCATGGATAACGTCAAGAGCCTGGAAAAAGAACTCTCCCGACTTAAATCCAAATTGGCCGCATCGCAAGGTGATGATCTGGCAGGCAGTGCCGTGGATGTGGCAGGCGCAAAAGTGCTGGCAGTGGCCATTGATGGTGCTGATGCCACTGCCCTGCGAGAAACCATGGATAAACTCAAGGATAAACTGAAATCCTGTGCCGTAGTTCTGGCTTCCACAGAAGGCGGTAAAGTTACCCTGATTGCAGGCGTAACGCAAGATTTGACCGCAAAAGTGAAAGCAGGTGAACTGGTCAACTTTGTAGCCCAGCAAGTGGGTGGTAAAGGCGGTGGACGCCCGGATATGGCCCAAGCCGGTGGAACCGAACCAGCTAAATTGCCTCAGGCATTGGCTGGGGTGGCTGAATGGGTGAAGGGTAAGATGGCCTGATATTTGTTAATAAGGAAACCGGGCAGGAGAACTTCTGCCCGGTTTTTTTGTAATAATACTTATAGTGAATGGGTGCGATCTCGCGTTATGTGAAATGTAGGATGTCAAAAAGTAAATCGCATTGCCCCACAGGTTTTGCGGGTTGCGTTACTTGCCCCTATCTGCGAATCTCATTTTATTCGGCCCAATAACGACTGCTTCCGTTTGCTAAAATGAATTTTACCTCACCTAAATTATTCATGGCTATTCTTGTTTCAGATGCATGGGAGATAACCCCTCTGAAATTTGATGGATAGTAGAATGCTAAAAGACCCCTGTACTATATTGTCGGGGCCTTTATTGAGTGCGGAAGAATGTTAGTTATGTTTACTGCGGCGAGCAGCAGCCAAACCAGCTAGGCCAATTCCCATCAGTGCTAAGGAGATTGGTTCAGGAACGCCATTCGGGTTGGTGATGCTGCCACCAGAACCACCAATTATGATTGAGCTGGATGTAGTATTACTAATTCCTAGCACAGGAATAGGGGAGAAACCATTAAATGCGCTGTGGTACGGCCCAGCGCTTAAGTCTGCATTGGTCAGGCCTGGGAACGCGCTATTACCTGCTGCTGTAAGTGAAATTCCAGTGGAGGACTCAGAAGTTACAGTAACAGCTGGTAGTAATGCAGTCAGCCATTGATAACCGTTTGCCTGGCTGAACAGACCGCCACCACTGCCTACAAAACTGTTGATGGTTGCTGAATACGCCGAAAAACTACTACCGGATACTCCGCCACCAACGTTACCACCCGAATCCATCAGCAAGACACCCACATTGTTGATATTGACAGAGCCTACGCCACTAAAGAAATTAGCAAAGTCTGCGATCGAAATATTGCTGCTAGTCCAGCCGCCGCCGACTAAAGAGGATAAATTGAATGCGGAGTTGGCTGCGGCACCTGCTGTGCTGGTGCTGCCTAGAATGGCGACCGTTTTATTGCCATTGGTAACACCGGCACCAATGTTTTCCAAAGCGCGTTGCATAAAGAACCATCCATTCTGGTTTACGCCAGCGGAGACTGAGCCATGATCATCTGCATCAGTACCGGCAAGGATAAATGGACCTGCAATTGCGGATGTTGACGCCATGCACGCGGCTGAAAATAATAATTTAAATTTAAGCGAGAGTTTTGTCATTTTTTAGATGCTCCAATTAAGATAATTAAATAATAAAAATGTTTACGAGTATTGTATAAGCAAATTTTGTGCCATTATTACATTAGTATATTAAAACACTTATAAAACAATAAGTTGTTTGTTTCCATAGAAAATATTTTAAGAAAAATTGAGATCTCAAAAATTTTTTGTAAAAAAAATCGACAATGAATGCTTCAATCACATTGAGAAGCAATATTTTCGTAAATGATTTTAATTTTTTCTATGCGCTAGATACCCTATAGGTGATTAATTTTATAGGTTATTTCTTGGTAGGGTTTTATAGTGATATTTGTTTTGGAGATCAAATGAGAATAGGCATTGAAGAAGTGTTTTTAAGTTTTTTTAGACTATTTGATCCATTGTTATAAATATTGGTGTAAATAATTTCGACAAAATTAGTTATAATAGTTTGATTGTATTGCGTTTTAGTAATTACTATCGAGGGTAGCTAACAGCTTGCACCCTATTTGTTGCGCTTGAAAATGCCGGCGACCATTTAATAATTACTTGTAACTATTTGCTACGCTGCGCAAATTGCCCGGTCGCTTCATCTATTCGAAGTGAATTAACCGCATGCCGTTCTATTGCCATGCTGTGTGCCTGTTTCTGGCGATAAACGCGTTGACGGCTATTCCGGGTTTATTTCCTGCTGATGGTTGATTCGCTTCGGTACAGCACGTTGGCTATCCCTCTTTGGGTTTGTCCAGCATTCTTTAAGGTGTAAATCTGGTATCGTTCTTTTTGGGTGAGGTGTGTATAGTTCTTCTTTGCAATTTCGACTGGCTAGTCAAAAAGGCTCGGATGCTACCGCATCTCGCCCACATAACCAATATTATTCAAAATTGCGCCTCAATGTTGAATCCGCCTTTTTGAAATATTATAGGCTACATTTTTCTTTTTAGAGCAGATTAGTGGCTGCGTATGTTTATTTTAGTTGTCTAAGGGGTAAAACGATATGCGTAGTGCTAATTGGTACACCTGTTTTGCGAAGGCAGCCTCTCATTTCAGCGGCCGTCCCCGTGTATTCACACTCGCCGTCGCAATTATTGCCGTTTGGGTAATCACAGGTCCCATTTTCAATTTCAGTGACACGTGGTAATTAGTCATTAACACGGGCACTACGATTATCACGTTCTTGATGGTCTTCCTGATTCAGAATACACAAAATCGGGATACCGAAGCAATACAAGTAAAACTGGATGAGTTAATCCGCGCAACCTAGGGTGTTCATAATGCCTTACTTGACCTGGAAGAACTGGAAGAGGAAACGCTTGATGCGTTTAGACTAAAGTATCAAGCGCTTGCTACGGCAGCACGTGCGGACTTAGGAAACGGAAATAGGGATACAGGAACTCCGGAGCCATGAAACTCAATGACAGCCTCGTGAGTGTCTTCTAAACTGGTCAGGTAGTACAAGGCGTTTTTACACTGATAGCGCAATCTATATAACTCCAGCTTTGGTAATGTTGTACGGACAACTGTATGTCGAAATAGAGAGCTAATCTCAAATGAAACCTATGCTCGGTCAATGTCTAAAATAAAATAGAAAATACCTCGCCATCAGATCAGCGCATATTTTTTCAGTAGAATAGGCACCGCATTGTCGCAGGCTGAGTAAATTAAATGTGTTTAACTCGGTTTGTTCATGTATCTATAAATTCGTACGTCAACTTGTAAATATCAGCTTGTCATGCATAATTGACTGAGATGGCAGTAAAAATAAGGTAAACAAGCAAACCCAATATATTCAGGTGGAAGACACAGAATTTGTTTAAAAAGACTAAGAAATGGCTGTTTTACCTTGTTTTATTCATAGGCATTACCTCTTGCGCCTCCAATCCGAACGTTGTTGATCATGCTTTTGGCTTCGATATGCGTAAAGACGGCCAGGATGCTGTTGTGCTGGATTACCGGTACGGTAGTTCGAATTTGCCGGTTAGAGCGCCCGAGTGGGCTGTGAAAGAGGGTAAAACTTTTGCGTCAAATGGGGTGCAGGGCTCCATGAGCAAGGGTGAATTTCTGTATTTGAAATGGCGGAACATTACCACGGGTAAGGTGTATGAGGATACTGTTGATCTTCGTCAGCGCTTACCTGTCAATATCACTGATCACACTATTTACTTTGTGATTCATGGGGCACAGTTGTATGTGTATCTGATTTCCCCAGAGAATGTGGCGAGTTCAGCAGATAAATCTGACCATGGACCGCGCATTTATCGCAACCGGAAAGTCATCACTATTTATCCGGATCATCTGAACTAATCCCTCAATCATAAAAGGATGGTTGCTATGCCTGTAGAAATTGACTTGAATGCGACGCAAAGACAAGATAGCCTGGATTGCAACCTTGAGATGTGCAAGAAAATGGTTGATGGCGCGGTTGAGGGGGCGATTCCTGGAGGTCAATTTATTTACTTTGCCGCATTTGATGGCACGAACAATGATAAGAAGAACGTGCATAAGTCTGAACAGCAAACCAATGTTGCTCAATTGTGGGAGCAGTATGAAGTCGCAACGGGGGAAGAAGGGAATGGGGGGCTTCATGGCAGGTATTTTCCAGGTCTGGGTACAGAAGGTAAGCCATTTACGGAATCCTGGTACCCTGCAGCTGTGACAGCGGGGGTAGTTAAAGCAGCGGAAAACGCTTATAAAGACTTCAGCGTACAAGCGGCTGACTGGCTTAAGGATAATCCGGATGCGCCAGTTACTGTAGCGCTGACTGGATTTAGTCGTGGTGTGGCTTCAGCAGCGATATTCAGTCAGTTGTTGTATAAAAATGGATTGGTTGATTCAACCGGTAAGCTCCTGATTGATCCGAGTAAGGTGACGGTTTCGGCAGGTGTGCTGTTTGATCCGGTTGCAACGGGCGTTAAAGGAAATATGGCCTTCCCGCCTAACGTTAAAAATTGTGTGGCTATCAAGGCCCTGAATGAATATAGACAAAAGTTTCTGGCTATTGATTATTCGAAGCAGGCAGATATTGTGACTACCCTGAGAATGTACGGTAATCATTGTGATGTTGGCGGGGGATATGATAATTGCTTTGGGGCGGTAACCTTGCAGGCTGCGACGCAGTTTCTTCAGAAATCCGGGTTGCCTTTGGCAGATGTGCCACCCAGCCGTATGCGTGAGAACGCGCTGGACAAGTTTGTCATCCACAGCGAGCAAGCAGATGAAAATGGAAACAAATTATGGGAAGTGACTGATAACGTTGGGTGGGGGTATTATGTGGAAGGTACCTTTAAGTACCCGGATAAACGGTTATTTGATGAGAAAGTGGTGGTGACACCCGCTTCAGCACCCGATGCTACCGGGAAGCGAAGCTTTACGCTCTATAATGGTGAAGTGATCAAGGTGTAGCGGTTATTGACAATAGGCCGCGTGACACCTTGATCTTTTCTGCGAGGGGTGAGAAGCAGGAATTATTAACCGTTGCAGGGCACTCTTTTACGCCTTTAGAACGGCAATAATGCCTCCGGCGCAGCTGCTTTCAACACTTTGCGGAAATCATCCTGAATGTGTTTCAGCGCGGCTTCGTTGTCCCCTTCAAAACGCAGCACAATCACCGGTGTAGTGTTGGATGCACGCATCAGGCCAAAACCCTCCGCATATTCCACGCGTAAACCATCAATGGTGTTAATTTCTTTCGGGTTATCGAATTTTGCGGATTTTTGCAGTTTTTCTATCAAGGCGTAATTTTCGCCTTCCTGCAGTTTGATCTGCAGTTCGGGTGTGTTTACGGTATCGGGCAACCCGTGCAGCGTGACATTGATATCTGCCTGTTTGCTTAAAAATTCCAGCAACCGCGCACCGGCATAAAGGCCGTCATCAAAACCATACCAGCGTTCTTTAAAGAAGATATGACCGCTCATTTCACCTGCCAGCAACGCGCCGCTTTCTTTCATTTTGGCTTTGATGAAAGAGTGGCCGGTTTTCCATAAGGTAGGTTTGCCGCCACGGCTTCTGATCCAGTCAAACAGATTACGTGTGGATTTGACGTCGAAGATGATTTCCGCACCGGGATTACGGGAGAGCACATCCTCTGCAAATATCATTAGCTGACGGTCCGGGAAGATGATTCTGCCATCTTTGGTGACTACGCCTAATCTGTCACCGTCGCCATCAAAGGCCAGGCCGATTTCTGCATCGCTGGTATGCAGTTTTGCGATCAGGTCTTTCAGGTTTTCCGGTACGGAGGGATCGGGATGGTGGTTAGGGAAATTGCCATCTACTTCGCAAAACATCTCGGTGACTTCACAACCCAGTTTGCGGTAAAGGGCAGGGGCAAAAGCGCCGGGTACCCCATTGCCGCAATCCACAATGATTTTCATCGGGCGGGCTAGCATGATATCGCCGGTGATACGATTGATGTATTCATCGTCAATAGCGTGCTGGCTGTATTTACCCTTACCGGATGCCAGATCGTTGTTTTCAATGCGGGTACGCAGCGCCTGGATGGTGTCGCCGGATAGTGTTTCACCGCCCAGTACCATTTTCAGTCCGTTGTAATCCGGCGGGTTGTGGCTGCCGGTGACCATTACAGCTGAATTGGTATCGAGCTGGTACGCTGCAAAGTAGGTCATAGGGGTGGCCACCATGCCTAAATCAATCACATCAATGCCGCTTTTCTGTATGCCACGGGCCAGCGCTGCAGCCAGGTCAGGGCCGGATAACCTGCCATCACGTCCGATAACAATGGCTGTCTGCTTGCGGGCAATCGCTTCAGAGCCTATGGCATGACCAATGGCTTCAACAATTTCCGGTGTAAGGGATTTACCGACAATTCCGCGAATATCGTAGGCTTTGAAAATTTCCTTGGGCAGTTGCATCATCATATTCCTTGTTTACTCTTTATAAAATTCGGAATATCCAGAAAAATGGATTCTGTGCTTACATTTTCCGAAATGTAATTTTACGCTTCAGCCGGTCACAAACGGAATCTACGCTTATTTTTGTTAAAATGGTTGACCGCAGAGGCGCGGAGGCGCTGAGAAGGAAGAAGGTATTCTCTCTGTTCAGTGACACTTAGTTAAATGGGTGTCATTGGCAGTTCAGCACCTCTAGCCAAACATCCTCGTTTTTCTCAGCGTCTCCGCGCCTCTGCGGTGAATGCGATTTAATATATAACTTTAAATGCGCTTCAAACAGATCGAAATACCATGCTGACAGCATTTGTCAAGAATGCGCAACAATAAACTGCTTCACCACTGATACATCTACAGGCATTACCTCAAAGCGTTGCGGCAATTTTTCCAGATTCTCCAAACCGGCAGGACGCTCGGCATGACGACCTAATGCTTCAAAGATGGTTTCGTCGAATTTGGCGGGCAATGCGGTTTCCAGACAGACCATAGGGATACCGGCTTCGCGATGCTCCAGTCCAACTTTTACGCCGTCTGCGGTGTGTGTGTCGATCATGGTCTGATATTGCTGATACACCTTGCGGATGGTATCCAGACGGTTTTGATGATTGCTGGAGCCGGATTCGAAACCAAAGTCTTGAACCTTGGCAAAATAAGGTGTTTTGCTTAAATCAAAACTGCCGCCTGTTTCCACTTGTTGCCAGAGATCCTTGAGTATTTTTGGATCGCGTCCAACCAGATCATAGACAAAGCGCTCGAAATTGGAAGCTTTCGAGATATCCATCGAAGGACTGCTGGTATGTTCGGTTTGGGGGCGGGGGCGATACACGCCAGTGCGGAAGAACTCGTCCAGCACATCGTTTTCGTTGGTGGCGACGATCAGTTTGTGAATGGGTAGGCCCATCTGTCTGGCAATGTGGCCGGCGCAGACATTGCCAAAGTTACCTGAGGGAACAGAGAATGAAACTTTCTCATCGTTATTGTCAGTCAGCGCGAAGTACGCTTTGAAGTAGTAAACCACTTGAGCTGTTACACGCGCCCAGTTGATCGAATTGACAGCGCCGATTTTGTATTTGGCCTTGAAATCCAGGTCGTTGGATACGGCTTTGACAATATCCTGACAATCGTCAAACACGCCTTCGGCGGCGATATTGAAAATGTTAGGGTCTTGCAGGGAGAACATTTGTGCTGTCTGGAACGGACTCATCTTGCCTTTGGGCGAGAGCATGAATACACGCACCCCTTTTTTGCCACGCATGGCGTACTCAGCCGCGCTGCCTGTATCACCCGAGGTAGCACCGAGAATATTCAGTTCCGTGTTTTCTTTTGCAAGTACGTATTCGAACAGGTTGCCGAGCAGTTGCATGGCCACGTCTTTAAATGCCAGCGTTGGGCCATAGGACAATCCGAGCAGGTGCACACCGGGTTCCAGTGTTTTGACTGGCGTGATGTCGTCCGAGCCAAATACTTCAGCAGTGTAGGTTTTGTCGATAATCGTTTTGAGATCGTTCGCAGGAATATCGTCAGCAAAACGGCGTAATACTTCGAATGCCAGTTCGCGGTAATGCATGCCACGCATTGCGGCCAGTTCATCTTTTGTAAGCGTGGGATAAGCTTCAGGAATAGTCAGGCCGCCATCCGTGGCGAGCCCGCCGAGCAGAATTTCGGTAAATGTCTTGGGTGGCATGCCGCCGCGGGTACTGAGGTATTTCATGGGTTTCTCAATTATTTAAGATCTGAAAGTATGTCCAGGCTTCAACTCTAAACAAGCGGAACATCCTTAATCGTTGGTTGGATGTATTCAAAAGGCACTATTTTACAGCAATAGAAAGTATTTCTGATGAAATTTCACGTGCGCACCAGTCTGGTGCATTTGAGGGAGGTTTCGCACGAGTCTGGTGCTGTTTCATAATAATGAAATACTATCCCCCTGCACTTTTTTCATATAACACCATGATTTTAATTTATTTCAATTATTTAATAATATTCTGTAATGCATATGGCCCTGATTTTGCTAAGTTATAAGTACCAGCGCAAATGGGTTGGATACAGACTGATCTGAAACGTGGATTTAATATTATCAAGGGGCTCAAAATGCAACGACGAAATTTTTTGAAGAAAGCAATTGTGACAGCATCACTGGCCGCAATCGGCACATTGAATGGATTTGCGTTTGCAGGTGACAAGGATCCAATCAAAGTCGGGATTTTGCACTCGCTTTCCGGAACGATGGCCATTTCTGAAACCTCTCTGAAAGATATGGCATTGATGACGATTGATGAAATCAATGCAAAAGGGGGCGTGTTAGGCAGAAAGCTTGAGCCTGTTGTGGTTGACCCTGCTTCTAATTGGCCGCTTTTCGCTGAAAAAGCACGCCAGCTGGTTTCCAAGGATAAAGTTGATGTGACGTTTGGTTGTTGGACTTCCGTTTCACGTAAGTCGGTTTTACCTGTGTATGAAGAATTGAACGGTTTGTTGTTCTACCCGGTGCAATACGAAGGGGAAGAGCTTTCGCAAAATGTATTTTATACCGGTGCTGCTCCTAATCAGCAGGCAATCCCGGCTGTTGAATACATGATGAGCAAAGATGGCGGTAGTGCAAAGCGCTTTTTCTTGCTGGGGACTGATTATGTGTATCCACGCACAACCAACAAAATTCTGCGTGCTTTCCTGAAATCCAAAGGTGTGGCTGACAAGGATATCGAGGAGGTGTATACCCCGTTTGGTCATAGTGATTATCAGACCATTGTTGCCAACATCAAGAAGTTTGCTGCAGGGGGTAAAACCACGGTTATTTCTACCATCAACGGTGACTCTAATGTGCCTTTCTACAAAGAGCTGGGTAATGCTGGTCTGAAGGCGACAGACGTGCCGGTTGTTGCGTTCTCGGTTGGTGAAGAAGAGTTGCGCGGTATTGATACCAAACCCTTGGTGGGTCACCTGGCCGCATGGAATTATTTCATGTCAATTAAAAATCCGACAAATGACGCATTCATCAAGGATTGGAAAGCTTATGCCAAGAAGAAGAACCTGCCAAATGCTGACAAGGTTGTGACCAATGATCCGATGGAAGCAACTTACGTTGGCATTCATATGTGGGCACAAGCGGTTGAAAAAGCCAAATCCACTGATGTCGATAAGGTTCGCAAGGCAATGGCAGGTCAGACCTTCAAGGCGCCATCCGGCTTTACGCTCAAGATGGATGAAACCAATCATCATCTGCACAAGCCTGTCATGATCGGTGAAATTCAGGCAAATGGTCAGTTTCAGGTTGTATGGAAAACGAAGGGTCCGATACGTGCTCAGCCATGGAGTCCGTACATAGCCGGTAATGAGAAAAAGCAGGGGCTTTGATCGCTTGATTCTGCTTGCCTGAGTAGCTTGCAATTGGATACGCAGAAAAGATATTTTTCTGAATACGGTTTCAGTGGTATCCCTTTGTAAGCACAAACAAGGTATGGCAGATTTTTTGGTAGTTAATCGGAATCGGGGTTTTCTCCGGTTCCGTTCTCCTCACTTTACCTGGTAATTACAATGTCCAACAACAGCATGTTGAGATTCTTGCTCAATGCAGTTATCTGCTGCACGATATTTTTCACGGCATCCGCTTTTGCAGCTGACGATGTATTGAATAAATTGGCCGCGGGCGATAGCGATGAAAAAATCGCTGCCATCAATCAGCTGGTTTCATCAGAACATCCAGCTGCCTTGCCTGTTTTACAAGCGTTAAAAGATGGCGAGCTGAATGTCACCGATAAAGGTGTTCTGGTGATTGTCAGTAATGAAGGCACACTCAATGCCCTGGATCATAGTGTTATAAATCCTGCACCGGAAAATGTCGAAGCGATCATGATCAATAACCGGATCAGAGGGGTACTGGATGCTGCTTTGGCCACCCTGCAACTGGTTTCTGGTGAGAAAAGGAAACGTCTGGCTGCTGCAAATGAGCTGCTG
>JAYVLG010000021.1:0-4873 GCA_043759595.1 Sulfurirhabdus sp.
GCCACCATCTTCTCGTTTGCTGCTAATGAAGAACAAGATGCCGTGGGCGATATTCTGGATGAAAGCTTTGATGTCTCAGCCATGAACACCAGCGCCAAAGAGTTTTTAAGCGCGGCCATCGTCGACTATAACGCGATGTTTAAAACCAACTTCAGTGTGGATAGCAATGGTTTTCAAAACTATTACCGCGATCTGGCCAAGCAAGTAAAAGCCAAGGAAATCGACTTGTTGATTGTGGTAGGCATGTTTTTGACCGGCTTTGACGCCCCCACGCTGAACACCTTGTTTGTCGATAAAAACCTGCGCTATCACGGTTTGATGCAGGCCTACTCTCGCACCAACCGCATATATGATGCCACCAAGACTTTTGGCAATATCGTCACCTTCCGGGATTTAGAACAAGCCACGATCGATGCCATTACCCTGTTTGGCGATACAAACACCAAAAACGTGGTGCTGGAAAAAAGCTACAAGGAGTACATGGAAGGCTTTACCGATTTGGTGACCGGTGAAGCACGGCGTGGCTTTGTGGAAGTTGTGAGGGAGCTGGAGCAGCGCTTTCCTGATCCCTCTGCCATTGAAAAAGAGTCCGACAAAAAGGCGTTCGCGAAACTGTTCGGCGAATATTTGCGCGTTGAGAACGTGCTACAAAACTACGATGAATTTTCCAGCCTGAAGGCCTTGCAAAATGTCGACATGAATGACCCAGCGGTGGTTGAAGAGTTCAAGGCCACATATTATTTAAGCGGTGATGACCTGGCAACGCTGCAAGCGATCCAGATGCCGGCAGAACGGAAAATTCAGGACTACCGTTCAACCTACAACGATGTTCGCGATTGGCTGCGTCGGGAAAAATCTTCCGCTGAAAAAGAAAAATCCACCATTGATTGGGATGACGTGGTCTTTGAGGTCGATCTGCTTAAATCACAAGAAATCAACCTTGACTACATTCTGGAATTGATTTTTGAGAACCATAAAAAGGTCAAGGACAAGGCCACACTGGTTGAAGACGTACGCCGGGTGATTCGCGCGAGCCTGGGCAACCGCGCCAAAGAAAGCCTGCTGGTCGATTTTATTAACCAAACCGACCTGGACCAGATTGGCGATAAAGCCAGTGTGATAGACGCCTTCTTCACCTTTGCCCAAGCAGAACAACAGCGTGAGGCACAAGAGCTGATTAACGCCGAGAGTCTGAATGCAGAGGCGGCCAGGCGCTATATCGCCAACTCGCTAAAACGGGAGTTTGCCAGTGACAATGGCACTGAGCTCAATGCCATTCTGCCTAAAATGAGCCCATTAAACCCGCAGTACCTGACAAAAAAACAGAGTGTTTTCCAAAAAATAGCCGCTTTTGTTGAGAAGTTTAAAGGCGTGGGTGGGCAAGTCTAATTGGGTCAGACTCGTTTTTTGATAAGCCTAACTGTAGTGTGAGCTTGGATAGGGCAGTATCGCAAGTTTATATAACGGCGGGGGGAATGTGTCTGTCTCGCCTTATGGCGATCCATCCATCCCTGCACTGCGTTCCGGGACCGCCCTTTGGGCGTCCAGCCGAGCAGTGCTCGTCTAGTCGAACCCGGTGGGGGTTCTCATCCGTTCAACCTCCACCAAAATCCAAAACAAAAGGCCACCGCAGGGGTGGCCTTTTGTTTCGATTTTTGGTGGAGGCGGGGGGAATCGAACCCCCGTCCGCAAGCCCTCTACAGGCAGTTCTACATACTTAGTCCGATTATTTGGTTTTAACCCGAATCACGCCAATCGAACAGGCTGGATTCAAGCGAGTTACCTAAATTTAGCCCTGATCCAAGTAACCCGAATCAGCGCGATCTCATGTAGATGACTCTGCAGTCAGTTGCCTGACCCGGCCCATGAGCGTTCCGGTGCAGAGCTCAGCCGGTATTAAGCGGCTAAGGAGTAGTTTTCGTCGTTTGCGACTATTTTTTTTCCAGTTGTATTTACGAGGTAGCTGGTCCTCGGTATGCCCTACGATGCTTCGCAACCCACGTCGAAACCTGGTCGCCCCCATGCAAACTCAGACTTAGCTTAGGATAAAAAGTTCCCGCGTTACAGCTAAGTTTTAATAAGTATACATGATTAGAGGGGGATTTGATTAATCGATGCTATGTGATCGATACCGGAAAAGTGGCTGAGTGTATGACTAAGTCGGAAAGTTGGTCTATGTCGGCCAATATGCCGGCATCTTCACATGGTATAAGCTGCAGGCGTGAGGCGTGTGTGTGGAGTATCTGGCGCGCGCCTTGGTCGCCGGTGAGTTGAATAAGCTCATTGTAAAATTCACGTCCAAAGCCGACTGGATGGCCGCGTTTGCCTTGGTAACTTGGTGCTGCAATGGGTACGCCGGTTCTGAGGAATTTGGCAACGTTGGTGATTGTTTCAGGCTGAATATACGGCATGTCTGCAAGAGCAATGATCCATCCTGTTGAATTTTGTGACGCGGCTATGCCGCAGGCGAGGCTTTTTCCCATACCGTCTGCCGCATCGGGGCAGAAAATAATTTCCATGCCTTCTGCATGGAGTAAGTCTGAAAGTTGTGGGTTGGCTACTGGTAATACGGCTATGCCATGATCTACACCCTTTAGAAGCGCGCGCGCCGCTGCAATAGCAATGGGTGTGCTATCGGGCAGGGGGTGTAACAGCTTGTTGCTGCCGAAACGGCTGCCTGTGCCAGCTGCTAATAGAACGCCTGTAATCATGTAACAGTGCTGGCTGATTGGTGTGTTTGTTTGTTAATGCGAGGGGCAGAGCTAATGTGCAGTTCTATACCATGGCGGATGGCGGTGAGTTCTGCCAATATGGATATGGCGATTTCTGGTGGGGTTCGGCTGCCTATGGGTAAGCCTACCGGACCATGCAGTCGGCTGATTTCTGTTGCTGAAAGATCAAACAGGCGTAATCTTTCGCGCCGCTTCAGATTGTTAGCGCGCGAGCCCAGTGCGCCAATATAGAAAGCGGGAGATTTTAGCGCTTCCAGCAGAGCCAGATCATCCAGTTTAGGGTCGTGGGTTAATGCCAATACTGCGCTTTGGGTATCGGGGTTGAAAGCTTTTACGATGTCATCCGGCATGCCGGAAAGCAGCTCTGCACCGGCAATATCCCAGCTTGCCCGGTATTCCTCCCGTGGGTCACATATCTGTATTTGATAATCCAGCGTTTGGGCAATCTGTGCCAGATATCGGGATATCTGCCCCGCGCCTATTAGCAATAGCCGCCAACGGGGGCTGTGGACTGTGCTGAGAGTTTGCCCGTCAAAGATGGTGGTTTCGTCTGCATGGGGGGTGAAAAGCGTGTTTTCACCTGTATAGATGTTCAGCTTTCGTCCGATGGGTTCGCGCCGGGTAATAGCTTGCAGTATGGTTTGTAGTAGCAGGGCGGGTGGTGCTGGTTCTAACAGGAGTTGCAACGTACCGCCACACGGCAAGCTGAAACGCTGGCAATCTTCTGCAGAGCCCCCATAAATAAGCACTTCTGGGTGAGCAGGCATGACGGAGCGGATGCGTTCAAGCAGATCAGCCTCAATACAGCCACCGGAAACCGAACCGGCCAGTTGTCCGTCATCGCGTATAGCCAATAAAGAGCCGATTGGTCGTGGCGATGACCCCCAGGTTTTGACCACTGTTGTGAGTGTCGCACTGCGACTTTCCTGCTGCCATTGCAGGAGTTTTTGCAGCACTTCAAGGTCCATGCTGTCCATTATGTACTCCGCAGTTCCCCTGTGTTAAAGGGAAGTTTGCGCAGACGTTTACCGGTTGCAGCAAACAAGGCATTGGCAACAGCGGGGGCAATGGGCGGTACGCCGGGCTCGCCTACGCCAGAAGGGGCAGCTTCAGAAGGGATGATGTGGACTTCGATTTTCGGCATTTCGTGTATACGCAGAAGCGGGTAGTCATGATAATTGGATTGCTCAACTTGCCCGTCTTTGAGGGTGATCGCACCATAAAGCGCCGCTGTCAGACCGAAGCCGATGCCACCTTCCATTTGGGCGCGGATAATGCTGGGGTTAATGGCTACGCCGCAATCAATCGCGCACACCACTTTATCTACCATAAAGCTGCCATCCGGCTTAACAGTCACTTCCGCAACTTCCGCAACAAAAGTATTAAAGGATTCGTGCACGGCGATCCCCCTGCCGCGCCTTACACCGGGTTTATTCGCTAAGGGTTTGTCCCAGCCGGCTTTCTTCGCTGCCATATCCAGTACACCAATGTGGCGTGGGTGATCTTTTAGCATTTGGCGGCGGAACTGGTAGGCGTCTTTGCCTGCGGCATGGGCTGCCTCGTCAATAAATATTTCTGTGGCAAATGCCGTATGGGTGGACCCCACCGAGCGCCACCATTGCACTGGGACAGGTAGCTTGGGCGAATGGAGTTCTACCTGTAAATTGGGAATGGCATAGGGAAGATTTGCTGCACCTTCTACCGAGGTGACATCCACGCCATCTTTTATCATGCCGTTTTCGAACGCTGTACCAACTGCGATTGACTGGCCCACCAACCGGTGCTGCCATGCAACCAGCTTGCCATTTTCATCCAGCCCCGCACGCATCGAATGATAAAACATCGGACGATACCAGCCAGCGCGCATGTCGTCTTCACGCGTCCAGATCATTTTCACAGGCGCTTTGCCACCGATAGCTTTTGCGATGTATGTAGCCTCTAATAAGTAATCAGAAGCGGGATTGGCACGGCGGCCGAAGCTGCCTCCTGCGTAAAGCATGTTTATCGTCACTTGTTCCGGCTTCAGACCAAGCGCTTTGGCGATGGCAGCCTGGTCACCCGTTTGCATTTGTTCGCCGTTCCATACTTCGCAGCTATCTTTACCCAGCTTGATCACGCAGTTCAGGGGTTCCATGGAAGCA
>JAYVLG010000022.1:0-6641 GCA_043759595.1 Sulfurirhabdus sp.
CCAACACTGGCGCGGCCTGCTTTCTCATGGTGGCTTCTCGAAAATGATCGTTTGCGAGCAAGGCGACCATGCCAACGGCTTAACGTACTTTAAATTCCGTTTTCTGAGACGACCCCTAACACGGCCTTGGCGACGAAGCCATTCGCCAGCGCGCTTCGATCCGCTGGCGGGCGTCCAATCCCTTGCCACCCCGACACAAATTCTTCGATGCGCGCCCATTCGAGGGTGCGGATCAACTTCTCCAACTTCGGTGTCAGTCCTTCAACTTCCCGACCCAGCCCGGTGATCAATTCTTCCTGTATCACAGACTACCGTTGCAGTAGTCCAGCGCGTTGCGTAGTATTCATTCCGGGCGTCCGATGTGTGTTTCGAGAACCCACATCTTGCCAGCAATGGCGACGCCCAACCCCGCTTCTCACAGCAATAATTCAGCAAGGATGGCGGGTTTTGCAACTGCCTCAACCATGATACCCGCAATGTAACATTGCAATTCGATGGCTGTTTCCATCAAATAGAACTTTGGTTTTCAAATGAAATCAGCTCCTTTCAAATTTATCGATTTATTCGCCGGCCTCGGCGGATTTCATCTTGCTTTAAGTCGGCTTGGAGGGCAATGCGTCTTTGCTGCAGAGTGGCAAGAGCATCTTCGGGATCTCTACAAAGTCAACTTTGGAATACGCCCTGAGGGAGATATCACCCTGATCTCTCCGAACGACGTGCCGTTTCATGATGTCCTTACAGCTGGATTTCCATGCCAGCCCTTTTCGAAGGCTGGAGATCAGCTTGGTTTCGAATGCACTAAGCAGGGAGATCTTTTTTTCAATGTTGCGGCGATTCTTAAACAAAAAAAACCGCGCTTTTTCATCCTTGAGAACGTCCCTAATCTGCTGAAGCATGACGAAGGCCGAACCTGGAAGGCCATTCAGGAAATCTTGGGGACGGGGTCAGAGGGCTTGGGATATCACATTGCCGCTGAACGCTTCTCCCCGCACAACTTTGGAATCCCGCAAATTAGGGAGCGTGTTTATATCGTCGGCTCGCTCAAGCCGCTGAAGAATTTCGTATGGCCAAAAACAAGTCCCATAGAAACTTCGATTGACAGCATCCTGGATGATCATCCTGCGAACGCGAAGAAGCTCTCCCCACAGGTTGAGGCATGCTTAAACGTGTGGGCAGACTTCTTGAAACGCTGCCCGGCAGAAGTTGAATTGCCTTCGTATCCACTGTGGTCAATGGAATGGGGGGCAACATATCCATACGAAGAAGACACGCCGTTCGTTCTGAAGGAAGACTATGGCATGGACGGGCTTAAGGGATTTTGCGGAAGTCATGGGCGCAAGCTCGGGTATCTGCGGACTATCGAAGAGCGCTGGATGGCTTTGCCCAGCCACGCGCGTACACCACAACGAAAGTTTCCCAAGTGGAAAGTGGATTTCATTCGGCAGAATCGGCAGTTCTACGCAGACAACAGGGAGTGGATCGATCCTTGGATGAATAATATTTTCAAGTTTCCTTCAAGTCTTCAAAAATTTGAATGGAATGTGAAGGGTGGAAAGCGTGATCTTTGGGAGTATGTGCTGCAGTTCCGCGCATCAGGCGTACGTGTTAAACGCCGCACGACAGCCCCAAGCTTGATTGCCATGACCGACACCCAAGTCCCAATCATCGCTTGGCAAAAACGCTATATGACGCCCGAGGAATGCGCCAAACTGCAGAGTCTTGATGGATTGAAAGCGTTGCCCGCCACACCGACCAAGGCATTTCATGCCCTTGGCAATGCGGTGAATTCAACGGTTGTTGAGCGTGTCGCTCGGGCCTTGTTGGCGGACATGACTGGGCAACCCAATGCGAAGACAGCCGGCACCGTCGCTCACGAAGAGGTTGGTGCATGACGGCGAGCAGCAAGCCGGGTCAATTGCGTGCGATTGAAATTCGCCCTGAAGTAACAATGCTTTCGGTGCTCCGGCACCTGAACTACAAGGCATGGTTTGCCATGGCTGAGTTCATTGACAATGCGCTTCAGAGTTCGATCGCAAATGGCGATCAGTTGAAAGCTCTCCATGGTGGAAATTTTCAACTAAAGGTGGACATCAAGATCGACACCTCCGGCCCCGGGCAAATTGTCATTACTGACAATGCCGCTGGAATATCAGAAGTTGATTTTCCGCGTGCGTTTCGGGCAGCCCAAGTCCCAACTGACCGAACTGGGTTGTCGGAATTCGGCATGGGAATGAAGAGCGCTGCGTGCTGGTTTGCGGAGACGTGGAGCGTACGCACCAAGGCGGTCGGCGAGTCAGTGGAGCGAGCAATATATTTCGATATTCGGAACATCGTCGAAAACAAGATCGAAAACCTGAATACTGAGGTTCGGGAAGTTGATTCTTCATCGCACTACACAGTTGTATCGCTCCGCGGGCTGCACCACATGCCGCAGGGACGGACTGTTGGAAAAATTCGGGATCACTTGGCTAGCATTTACCGCGTATTTTTGCGAGATGGGCGGCTGGTACTTGATCTAAATGGTACACCCCTCAGTTATCAATCTCCGGACATACTAAAAGCTATCACCTATACATCCCCTGGGGTACAAGCGCAGGGTGGGGGTGTCGTGCCCGTTGAGTGGCGGAAGGCTATTGATTTGGATTTTGGTGACGGTCAACGCGTCAAAGGATTCGCCGCATTGCGCGAAGTGGGTTCAACGCCTTTGGCTGGTTTTGCGCTTTTCCGTCGGGATAGGCTTATCGAAGGCAGCTTCGATGAGAGCTATCGGCCCAGCTATGTGTTCAAGCAAACCAACAGCTACCCTTACCAGCGATTGTTTGGTGAGTTGCACGTCGAAGGATTTGAGGTTAGTCATACCAAAGATGGATTTCGCTGGGAAGAGTTTGAAGACATTTTTCTGGAGCATTTGAAAGAGGAAATCGAGAAAGAGCCGCTCGACCTTCTTGCGCAAGCCGAAAACTATCGAGCGCTGCCTTCACGCAAGAGCATAGAGACGCAAGCTGCTGCTGCAACTGCTGCTGTTGCAACGTACGTAGAGAAGGAGGTGGCGCCGCTGTTGATAGAAGCAAAGCAGCATCCGACTGAAGCGCGTCAACTTCCCTCCGAACTCTCTGCTCGTGAACTCCAGTCATCCGAGCGGATCGTTGAAGTCAATGATGGCAACCACCGGTGGGTGATTACATTAAGAACCTCGGTAGACCCTGCCACGGAGGATTGGGTGTCAGTTGCAAAAAATGAGCAACCCGCTGACTCAGGCGAAAATATCCGACGCCTCACTGTTGATCTTTCGCTTGCGCATCCTTTCTCCAATGAGTTTCTAGGAGCCAACAACGAAAACGTTGAAGTGCTATTGCGTATTTCAGCGGCTGTGTGCATTGCGTTGGTGTTGTCGGAGGACGTCTCCGGAGACCCTCCCGAAAATTTCCTCTATCACTTCAACTACTTGATGAGAGGTGCTCTTGTGAACGCCTCTATGAAAAAATAATCATGGCGACATTGATAAAAATCCTGAAGACGCTTAAACCGCCTTTGCGTTGGGTGCCAGAAAAAAAAGACATCACAGAGGAGTTCCTGCAGAGCAAGTCCAAAGATCCGAATGGGCCTAGCTATGTGGATCTGACGGATGGCGTGAACTCTGTGCTTCAAGAGGCCCAGCGGATTCTTGGTCGGTGCTTGCCTCCTACTGACCCGGCGGGGCGGGAAACCGGGTTGGTTGTTGGGTATGTGCAGAGCGGAAAAACGATGTCGTTCGAGACGGTGATCTCCCTGGCTCGTGACAATGGCTATGGTCTCGTCATCGTGCTTGCGGGAACGAAGAACAATCTTCGTGACCAATCTGAAGATCGTCTGAAGAAGGATCTCGGCATCGATGACGGTGACAACTGGTACCACTACTCCAATCCGACTGCGAACTCAAAGACGCAGATTGAAGACAAGATCGTTGCTTGGAAGAAGAAGCCCACAAAGAAAGCCATTCTGATTACGGTCCTCAAGCATGGCGGCCATCTCGATACATTGGCTACGCTGATCAAAAAGCTCTCGGTTGCAGATGTCCCTGCCCTAATCATTGATGATGAAAGCGACCAGGCAAGCCTGAATACACAAGCGGCCAAAATCCGCACTGGCAAGGTTGCGCCATCGGAAATGAGCACGACGTATGAGAAGATTTGCGCACTTCGTGATGTGCTGCCGCATCACTCGTATCTTCAATACACAGCCACGCCGCAAGCTAATTTATTGCTCGCGCAAACGGATCTGTTGAATGCTTCGTTTGCGGAGTTGGTGACACCTGGCGAGGCCTACACAGGTGGAAAGTCTTTCTTTGGCAAGAATACGTCACTGATTAAGGAGATTCCGCCAGAAGAAGTACCTGGCCCTACCAATATATTGACGGCATCGCCGAAGAGCCTGTTGAGCGCCTTACGCTACTTTTTATTGGCCTGTGCACACCATGCGCTCACGCGGGATCGAAAGAAAGACCGAAATCGGTCGATGATGGTTCATCCTGCGATGCAAACGGCATCGCACACGCACTACATGGAGTGGCTGGACAAATCTTTGAAGACGCTCAAGTCATTTGTTGAAAAACAATACAAAGTAAAGCCTGACGATGTGGCTCGCCGGTTCCAAGTCGAATACGACGCACTCAAGAAGACGCATTCAAAAATCAAGCCACTGAATGAATTGCTGGCGGCTATGGTCGACGAGGTTTTCCGTGAATTGAACCACGTCGTGGTTAATGGAACTAAAGACGCTGAAAAGAAGATCGACTGGAAAGCAACGCCTTACTGGATTCTGGTTGGAGGTGCTAAATTGGATCGGGGCTACACAGTCGAAGGGCTTTGCGTGACCTACATGCCACGTCCCTTGGGAACGTCGCCCGCAGCAGATACATTGCAGCAACGAGCTCGGTTCTTTGGGTACAAGCGAACATATTTGGGATTGTGCCGCGTCTTTGTTCAGAAGAACGTCAGTGAGGCTTTTGCCGAGTATGTCGAGCACGAGGAGTTTGTTCGGGAAGCTCTTGAGAGTTCACGAGGCAAGCCACTTACCGATTGGCGTCGAGACTTTGTCCTCACGTCCATGCTGAAGGCGACGCGAGCGAATGTCGTCGGTCTAGGCACGCGCCGTATCCCCGCCCATGGATGGATGGTGCCTGATGTATTGCAGAGGGACGACGATGCGGCTAAGGCGAATCGGGCTCTACTTGTGCACGTGCAAAAGAAATGGACTGCAGCGTGCGCTCCGGTCAATGCAGCAGGGTTTCCCCAGTTCAAAGGTGCCAATGATTCATCACCGCACTTTGTTCTGGAGTCCATTCCGCTGATGACCGTGCTTGAAGATTTCCTACTGGAGGTGAAGGTGAAAGACCCCTCCGACGCGGAAGAGCATAGCGCGATGCTGATCGCGATAGCGGCACTCTTGCGGAAAACACCAGACCTCCAAGCCGACGTATTTCTGATGAATAACCTAGTTGCAGGTTATCGGACGCGGGATGCAGGACGCGGTGTGGATGCAAAACACCGCTTTGCACCGATTAATCAGTATTTCAGTCAGAGTGCGGCCGCAGTCAATGACCGAAGCTTTTGCTCTGTAGAACGCGTCTCGCTCCAGTTGCGTCGATTTAACCTGGGTACGACGCAACGTGATTCCGGCAGTGCTGACATCAAGGAAGTGACCTGGTTTGCATTGCATGTGCCCACCAAGCTGAGAAAGGATCTACTTATTGAGGCGCGTCCATAACATGGATCTATTCCATCAATTCTCCGAACTCCCTTGCGCAACGGCGGAAGCGAATTTTACTGCGATCCCCTTGTCCGCGCAGCGCAAGGATTTCCTCGCAAAAGCGTCTGACGGTGCTCCCATTTTTCTGTTGCACGATGGCAGTCAAGCGCAGTACAGCCCAGGCGTGCAGTTTAGGCATTTGACCGCTCAGTTTCACGCTACGTGCCGCGTGCATACGGACGATGTGGATCTACAGGAGCAGTTCGCGCTCGTCGCTTGTGACGGTGCTGCGCCAGATTTGCATGAGCTTTTCGTGCGGTGTTTCGGCGCGGCGATCGAAGAGTTACCGGCCAATTCCGGAACCCGTGAACTGAGTGCGTGTGTTCAGAAACTCCTCGATCTTTTCAGAGCTCTCTCCCAACCCAGTGGGAAAGAAGTATCGGGCCTCTGGGGAGAACTCTATGTGATTGCCAACAGTGGCGATGTCACAGGTGCTTTGGCTGCTTGGCATGAAGATCCGTTCGACCGCTTTGACTTCTCCTGGGAACATGGGTGCTTGGAAGTCAAAGCATCCACGCAGACCGCTCGACTTCACCACTTCGCTCTCGAACAGTTGATGAAGCCGACGAATGGGAGCGGCTACGTTGCCTCGCTGTTGCTGCAACCTCTGTCCGGCGGGCTCGGGTTACTTGATCTTGCGAACTCGATTGAAACTGAGGTCTGCAATTTTCCTGCGCTGAAGCAGAAGTTGTGGACCAACTTGGCCAAGGCTTTAGGGGATGACTTTTCAGATAAGCTGGATAAGCGATTTGATGCCACCTATGTTGACGCCGGTTGAATAATGATCAAATAGGCACGTTTGTACCGGTTGCGGGTTGACCAGGTAATCCACGTACCCTGCTTAATTTATAGGC
>JAYVLG010000023.1:0-7036 GCA_043759595.1 Sulfurirhabdus sp.
GCTACGATAAACACCAGTTCAAACGAGTTTAGAGCCTTTTCAATAGCTGCTTTGTGACCCAAAGCTTGCGCCCTTGCTGCGTCAGAACGAGCTTGAGGACCACCTTTAATCAAGACTTTCACATCAGCAAGCGTGTCTTGTAGTGATCTTTCATCGGTGTTAATCGCAATGACCCGAGTCGTTTGAGGTAGTTTGTCACGCAGGTTAGACACAATAGCGCACCCAGCCCCACCAACGGCAACGATGCCTATCCGCAACAGCGCACTTGCAGCAAAGACCCTGTCATCCAAGCCAGCCATAACAGGCACAGTAGTAAAAGCACCTAGCGCTGCAAATGCGTCGAGAAAGTAACGGCGGTTCATGGTGACGCTCCAATTGGGAATGTGTGAGAAGAGAGTTTATGGTTAGTTGACTTCGTAGGGCAAAAGCTTCCATGAATACTGCAAACGTGATGGATGCCGTGGATGGCCATTAGCGGTGAGCTCCCCAAACCTCACCCACTTGACGTCATACTTGGCTAGACGTGCAAATAACTCATCTCTAGCCTCAACAAAATACGGGTGATGCTTAATACTTTCACCCCAAGCAGCCCAAATAACAGGCTTGGACTGTGCGGCAACGATTTCTTCAATCTTGTCAAGATTCCGATTAAAAGCCTTCCTATCAGCAGTCGAAGGCAGCAAACGGTAATGAGTCTCACGAACCGGGTACAAATTTAGCATCACAAACCCGTCAAAGCCTTCTCGTTGCGCCATTTTCTCAACTTTAGCAACCGTGTTATCCGCCTTTTCTCTCGTCGCAGTGCTTGGGTTCAACCCAATCGTCATCAGAAGCGACTTTCCGGGCTTACCAAGGGCATACCTCCAAGTGTCATCTTTATTGCTTAAATATAGGTTGTTGTCGAACATAGATTTTCTCCAATTTGGAAAAATTATATGTCACGATTAGTGCGACCTTTATTAGTGCGTGGCCTATTAGTGACAGAAGCGGCAAATTAGCTGTGTGAAAAAACTTACCAACTTAAGACAGAAATTTGGCGCTCGCGTCAGGCAATTGCGTGAGGCTGCAGGCTATTCCCAAGAAGCATTTGCTGATAAATGTGGATATGCGCGATCCTACATGAGCCGAGTAGAAAGAGGACAGGGAAACCCCTCTCTGGATGCCATAGAGGTGCTTGCACAAGCTCTAAACGTAGAAGTTGCCTATCTGTTTTGCAATTCAGATTAATAATCTTAAAGAAAGCATGGCATGTCGAACATATCAAAAATGCATCAGGATGCGTGGGACGAGGCAAAGAAGCAGGCCAAAAAAGTACTCATCGAAGAAGCGCGTAGCAAACGCGGATTGATCTCTTATACAGAATTAGTATCTAAAGTATCGGCACTTCGCCTAGATCCACATGACTCACGGTTGGGTCAACTGCTAGGCGAAATTAGCACAGAAGAAAACAGTAAAGGACGCGGGCTACTAACCGTACTTGTTGTTCACAAGACCGGTGATCAGCAACCGGGACAACAATTTTTTCAACTAGCTAAATCTCTTGGTCGCAACTTCAGCGATCAGATCACCTTTTGGATAGAAGAACGAGGTAAAGTATGCGAGTATTGGAAAAGCAATCCAACTGAAATGTAATTTCAAGAATCGGTGAAGATGTAGAAGTAGCCAATCACTTATTCTGCAATTATCTTGCTGACTTTTCCCTAAGAATTGACTCAACATCTGAGCGCTCAATCCTAACTCCATGTATTCGCTCTGGCTGATCCCCCGGCCTGGCTTTCACTAGCATATCGCCAGCTCCTAGTAAATCCTCTGCGCCAGATTCATCCAAAATAATGATCGACTCTGTACTCTTCTGAACTGTAAGTGCAATCCTTGCCGGTATATTGCTTCGAATAAGTCCAGAGAAAGTCTTTGCATCAGGCCTTTGTGTGGCAATAACTAAATGAATACCGGCAGCTCGTGCTTTTTGAGCCAGTCGAACAATGTAATCTTCGATATCCCGATTCATCATTAATAGATCAGCAAGCTCTTCAATCACGACAGCCACATATGGCATTTCTATGCGCTTTCTATGCGCCTCGTCAATATTTGCTGCCCCAACAGTTGCGAATGTTGCGTAACGAGCTTCCATTTCAGCCACTAGAGCGATTAACATTTCTCTAGCAGCAACTGGGGTTACCGCAATTTCACCAGTATAAAGATAGGGGCTGTTTTTATAAACCGAAAACTCCACCTGTTTAGGATCAACCAATGCAAGTTTTAATGCCGTGGGCGGCATACGAGAAATCAATGAAAGTATTAATGCATGTAGGCATACACTTTTGCCGCTACCAGTTGTACCGCCGACCAATAGGTGAGGCGCAGCAGCTAGATCGAATGAATAAGGTTGACCCAGCACATCAACACCAGGGTAAACCGGAAGTTGCCCAGCTGACAGTTTTGTTGATGCAATCCATTCACGGAATTGATCAAAGCCGACAGGAGTCCATGTTGACTGCGGGCGAGGTACATCCAAGCTGATAGTTTTTGCTTCATCCCCATGTGAAAGAACTGGACGAGTCTTTTGCAGATTTAATGCAAGCGCTAACCGCTCAAGACCTCTTCGAAGCTTATCAAATTGATTAATGTCAGGCAGGAACACCTTGTATCGTGAAACCCTTGGCCCATGAATCAATCCTTTAACCTCGGCGGTTACACCAATTTCTGCTAATGCTTTTATCAAAAGCTCAGAGGCATCAACTGCTTTTTCAACATTTAAAAGAGTTACTTTTTTCGAAATATTTGCAGCAACATCAGGAAGCTCAGCACGTCGAACAATCAATGTCTCTAGGAATTTATCGAAATCAGCGTCAGACTCACCCCAATCTTGCATCAGTAGTAAAACGCCACGATGCCAGTGCTTTCTAACAGATGATCTAAAAGCATCCATTGAATCAACTGCATCGCCGCTATGAACCTTTGCATGAGTAACGATCAATCCCACCCAAGCGGCAACATCTTCCTGAGTGAATAGTACTGATGCTGGGATTTCGTAGCCCTTAGAGTCCACATTGTCATCTGCAAATTTTCCCAGTCCTAGCGATCGACTTATTGCAAGCCTAGCAACATTTGCCTTAGTCGACAGTCCAAGATTTGACATAAGCGAATTAGTGGCACGGTCACCTTCTGCGCTTGTTCGGAAGCGTGAATTCATGATTTGCTGAATTACTATGGAGCTCATCGACGGCCTCTCGCAAAATATTTACCAACTTTAGCTGTTGTGCGGCCAATTCCATCGCCAACATCTTCATGGTCCAAAAGGTATGTTTTGCAGACGTTATCCGCTATATCTTTATGAAAGTGGAAGTCAATTTCTTCATCTTGAGAAAGCAGAATAACTTGACGCGTCTTATCTGCTGTCCAGAATTTCAAAATATTGTCACGATGCTTACTGTCAAGACGTCCCAGTGGCGTATCTACGACCATTGGCGCTCTTACACCAGAAACTTTTGCAAGACCTGCTATTAAAGCTGTCGCAAATATTTGATTTTCGCCAGCAGATCGATCAAAGGTAATTTCTTTACCGTTGGTGCTCAGAATTCTTGCAGTTCCATCGTCTGATATTTCAATTTTGTCTACTTGATTCTTGTGCGCAAGTTGCTTGTAGACATCTGTCATCGCCTTGCCTAGCGCTTTAACCTTCAACGGGAACAATGCCGGTATCACTTCATTTAGCACTTTACGAACGCGTTCAGATTTTTCGATAATTGCGCGAACAGGACTAGATTCGTCTAGCTTATTTCGTTCACGCATATAGTCAGCACGCATGTTGCTAACCTGTGCATCGATTGTTGTTAAAGCACGGTCATCTATTCGCCGCTGCTCCGATAACGAATCTAACTTTAACTGAACCTCTTCCAGCTTACTTTTAAGCCCCGCAATTGTTCCATCACGATCAATCCCCTCAACTCTTGATATCTTGCGACCAAGCTCGTCGGTTCTTTGCGTTAATAAGTGCTGTTCATTCAGTAAATCTTGAATTTCTTTCTGACCTAAGCTAATAGAACTCAAGAAGTCCAAAGTCTTAACACGCTGATTTTCTTGCAAATAATCGTGAAGAATTATGTCAGCGCAATCATCTGGCGGAGGATAAAACAATGCATCCCATGCAGCATCGAGCCTAGATTTAATTGCTTTACTTTGTTCGGCTGAAAGTACCGGCTCTATCGATGGTTCTATCTGAGAATCAAATGCGCTCTGAAACTCTATCTTGCGCGGTTCAAGTGATCTTTTTTCGGCATCCCAAGCAAACCACTTAGCTTCAGCAATTAACTGCGTGCGAAATTCATCAGAGATTTTCTTGGGTATTAAATTAAAAGGGAGACGACCAGACAGAATCTCTTCTAATGCTTTATGAGACTCTTTAAGCCTGTTTCGATTTTGCTCTCGCTCTTCTACAAGCTCTTTAACGGTCGCTATATCACCACCTCCGCCACCTGCCGAGGTTATCCGCTCCAAAAGCGATTGCTGCTCAGCACGTAAATGTATTCTTTCAGTTTCACCTAGGTCAGATTGAGATATGAGTTTTTTCAATTGCTCATCACCAGTCGCCAACTGCTCTGAGAGCATTTGAAGACGATCTTCATCAACCGACATTACGTCTTCGCGCTTCCTGTTTTCGAAAGATTTGAGACGATCAGCTAATGATCGCAAGAGCACAACACCAAGTAGCCCTTCAAGCCCTTGCTTTACTTGCTCAACTCTTGATTGATCAGCTAACTTTTTAACTTCTTCACCATCGAAGAAGAAGAAGGGAGCCACATGAGCAGGAATAAAAACATCATCCAATAATTCGGAAAAACTATACTGATTTTTTCCATCTACACGCGGGTTGCTCGGAATACCCCTCACTACGTCGCGAACAATTGCCTCTTCTTCACCACTCCAATTTCCATTTGTCCGATAAAACCATTTCCGACAAATATCAATACCTATCGTCTTTGTCCTATTTAACGTGACCCGAACCATCATGGTATCTGATCCGTCTCGTTTAGCCTCCCCATTAAACGCGCCCTCTAAAAAGGTTGGATACCCCTTTTTATCGTCCGTCTTTAGACCTGCACGCGCCAAATGAATAATGGCTTCTTTTCCGTACAAACACAGATATAGTGCTTCAAGAATTGAAGTCTTACCGAATCCATTCATTCCACCAATAAGCACAATATTACGACCATCTTCCGGCTCGGGAAAGTCAAAGACTTGATGCTGGTAGCTCTTGAAACAAGTTAGTTCAAGTTTTGAAATCCACATTCTGTACTGCTCCGCTTATTATTGTTATTCGATTGCGCCTAGAATTTCCTCAAACCGCAAATAAATTCCATGCGCTCGCTCTTGATACTGCCGCTCACGTTGAACTGTCACTAGGTCAGTAATTACCTCGACAGGCACTTTATTTTTCAAACACAACGCATTTAAAATTTCTCTCGCACCTTCATCAGCCCAAAGTGGCAAATCATTAAGGTATGACGGGTCAACATAGTCTTCATCCATTTGCCAATCCTTTTTCTTGTTGCAAATCAGCGGTCCAGTGCTGGTATATAAGATCTAATTCATTCTCTGATATTAGTTGATCTCCGAACTCTTTCTGCACAGCAAGAAGCCGTTCTAATATTAATTTTCGGGTTTGAATCGTAAATGGACCCGGTATATGCTTCCCTTGCAAATCAAAGGATAGTCTTCCATTTCTGCGATAAGCCTGCCTATGTTCTGATTTATTTCGGATGGATTTCAACCAATCTCGAAAATCTACAAGCGGCTTATATTGATGATTGCCGACATCGATAAATCCTTGGAGGCTTTTATCTTTCTCGACCACAGTACAAGTCCAACACCCAAATCGACTATTGGGTGTTCCGCAACCTGGAGCCTCCTCCTTGCTAAGTACAACAGGACACTCTCCACCTTCAGCATCACGATACAGCTGAAAAAGCTCAGTATGTGTCCCACCCCAAGGAGTTGGCAATGTACCTAGTATTTCCCACACGTCATCTGTACTTAAATTCACAATTGGACGGTAGATCAATGCCCCTTGAAGCTCACCGTGTGGTGAAAGATTGCTTTCGCGGTTATTTTGATGCTTCTCGATTGAACGCTGCCTTGCCTGACTTTCATCCATTCGGACACCCAATACAACTATTGCGGCCCCAGATTGGGAAATGTGCCGCCTGATGTAATCACTGGTTGGTTGAATTTTTAAACGATCCGTGCACCACCTCATTGTTTGGTTTGGACTCGGATAGCCTTTTCCTATTAATAAAACCCAAAAGGACTTAGCTGGATCTGGTGTTGTTCGGGCCACTACAACCGGAAGCGCAAGATCATTTGCGGCTTGCTGAATTGCCTTAGTCACTCGGTTAAGGTGTGCAATTACAACGGGACTTTCTACCAAAGTATCATTTGAGACAATATGAACTTGACGGGTGCGCCTTGATGGAGGAATAGACATCAAAACCTCAAAAACGGCATGCACCACCAAGGTGCTATCCTTGCCACCCGAAAAACCAATGATCCAAGGATACCGCTGATTTTCATCAAGATAATCGGTGCGAACACTCTTCAGAACTCCAGCCCATTGAGTCATGGCTGTAAGCGGTTGCTCTTCAACAATATTGAAAGTCATTTCGGCTTTAGAAGATAATTCCGTAGGCCTTACCTTGCTTTCACTTATCATTGTTTTATGCGTTTCTATATTTATCTGTGTTATCGAGATAGCGCTCATCGCAATTGATTATGGCAGACAAATCATCAAGAGCCGTTAGCCCCAGCAATCATCATCGCGTCGCACCGCTCAACGATGGGTAACGTGATGGGTAGATGGCATCAACCATGCTAAAGCCCATATAGAACTTCAAATTTTGGAGGAGAAGGTGGGATTCGAACCCACGGTACCTTGCGGTACGCCTGATTTCGAGTCAGGTACATTCGGCCACTCTGCCACTTCTCCTCAGTTTGCTAGGGCTAAATTGTAGCAGCGCCTTGCAAACTGGCCTGATCTGGC
>JAYVLG010000024.1:0-26784 GCA_043759595.1 Sulfurirhabdus sp.
TGCATTCCACATTGGGCAATTTGCCACCGCTGGCTTACGAAATTGAAATGGCAGCAAAAGAACCTATTGAAGTGTCCGAAAATACTTGACCACTACAAAGTTTACGCTACCGCCCCAAACCATTCCGACCATCGCCGAGTCGCTGTCGGCCAAAGGCATAACATGGAAATGGTACAGCGGCGGCCGCAATGATGGCATCAATCCGACAAACGAATATTGCACAATTTGCGATCCGTTTACCGGCTTCAAGGCTGTCATGACGACTTCTCTGAAGGATAATTTGCAGGATGTCACACAGTTTTATCAGGACGTCACATCTGATAAAACCCTCCCGGCAGTGTCATTCATTCGGCCTTTCGAAAGCAAGGCAGGTCATCCGGCCAACGCTACCATGCCTGATTTCGAAAACTTCGTCATGGACATTGTTAACCGAGTTAAGAGCGACAAGAAAGCATGGGGTAAAACAGCGATTATCGTGACGACGGATGAGGGCGGTGGATATTATGATTCCGGTTATATCCAGCCCGTCGATTTCTTTGGTGACGGTACGCGGATTCCGCTGGTTGTAGTATCCCCTTTTGCGAAAAAAGGACATGTGGATCACGTTTACAATGATCACGCATCCATCCTCAAGTTCATCGAAAAAAACTGGGACATCCAGCCGCTTTCGCATCGCAGCCGCGATAACCTGCCTAACCCGGTTGCAACTAAAACCAATCCTTACGTACCCCTCAACCGACCAGCTGTTGGTGACCTTATGAGCATGTTTGATTTTGAGCATAGTCATGTTGATAGGAGCGAGGAGGCTATGGAAGACAGCAACATGGAGCACGCAGGCAACCATTAAACCTGTTGTTTTATAAGAAAAATTGTCACTGCATGGATCGGTCAAGGGAAGCCTTGGCCGATTTTTTTGGTACGTCAGACTGGATAACTTGTACATAGGTTTGATTTTCTGACAGCACGCGTAAATCTATCAATATTTACAGCCCATCATGTCCTGCTGCGCCTGAAATTGACGAAAGAAAAAAAACTACGCTTGCGTGCATTGCCGTAACAGGAAATAAAATTTTGTCATATTGGCGTGGTATCGTAGCGACTGATTTCGTTTCAAACCGTTGCACCCCCTATGCTTTCCATAGTCAGGACATTTCATCTATTTCGTCACCGGTGTGCTAGGCAAATGACAAGTATCAAGCCAGTGTTTTTAATAGTGGGATAAAAATGGAAGCCTCATTCCCAGGATCAATAATTTTCAAAAGAATTTATGCACAAAACACAATGTGGAAGGTTTTTTTTGTTCATACTTTTTTTAGATTTTAGTGTGAGCCTCGATGCCAATGCCACTGGACTTGGCATACCCGCTATTAAGCTTCCTTAAGGGGTGACGGATAACCTTGCTGCGGGTGTACCCCAGGAATTGATAGTCGAATTTGATGACACGGCTATTAACCATGAAATTGCAACACAACGTGCCAAAACAGGCTTGGCGCGAGACGATGCTGCCATTCTGGCACTGCGTTCTACACGATCAAAGAGCTTAGAGTGCGGCAACGCTGCCTCAGGGAGAGTTTGATACATTAATTGAATACAATCATCTGCATCCTGTATCGATTAAAATCGCTATTTTCAACCAAACTACGCTTGCTTCATTCACTGACTAAATTTCAGAGTCCACCACAACTCGGTATGTCAATTTCCACAAAGATCGTCAGTTCATTAAAATGAAATGTACCTTCACAAAAGAAAAACCCCTGCAATGCTCATTTGAAGGGGTTAAAAGCTTTGGTATATAATTGCACGCCATTCTGGAAATACTTATTTTTGAGCCTTCAGACGTCTCCAGCCAAGCACTCCCAGACTTGCAAAGATCATCGAAAGCAATGCTGTATCAAATCCGGATGAAGTACCGAGCGTACAGCCACCACCACCTCCTCCGCTGGATGATGTCGTGGCTGTCACTGCAATGCTTACCTTGGCAACATTTGAATCATTCTTCACAACATAGGTGCATTCATTACCAACGAAACCGCTGGCGGGCGTATAGGCCACTTTCTTGTTGACATTTAACACGCATAGCCCCCCATGGATTCCGGCTCCGGCGTTTTGAAGCGTCACTACACCCCCAGGAAAACTTCCAGGGTCTTGATAATCGATATCATTGGTAACCACTGAAATCGGCGCGGAAACCGTATTCTGAGTTGTAATTCCCGTATCATCTATAGCAACCGGCGCGCCAGTGACAATAAACTGACCCAATGCATAAGGGCTCGCTCCCACCGTAACTGTCGCTGTAATCGTATTATTATTGGTATCGATCACCGAAATGGTGTTACTACCAGAATTGGAAATATAGGCAAATGGCGCAGCACCAATATTGATGCTTACCATGTATAGCAGAATTGATGTAATAAACCTTCCCTATTCCAGAAGCAGCATACTAAATCAATCCATAAACGCGCCAACCGTTTTAACACTACTCTTTCCACCACCATGCACCCCTACCCTTACCTGCACCCCTATTCGTTCAACCATTGCAGGCACGTGGGATATCACCCCTACTTTACGGCCTAATGATTGCAGCGCATCCAGGCTGGCTATGGCGATATCCAGCGTTGCCGGATCCAGGCTACCAAAACCTTCATCGATAAACAGGGATTCAACCTGGGTACGGTTAGAAGAAAGCGATGCCAACCCTAGCGCCAACGCCAAAGAAATCAGGAAGCTTTCACCGCCTGACAGGCTATGAACACTGCGAACTTCATCGCCCATCTCCTGATCGATCACCTGCAACTCAAGATCGCTGCCAGGTACACGCTGCAGAAGATAACGTCTCGCCAGTTCTTCCAGATGCCGATTGGCATAGCCCAACAAAGCATCAAGCGTAAGACTCTGGGCAAAAGTACGGAACTTGCTGCCGTCCTGAGAGCCGATCAATTCTTTAAGACCACCCCATATTTGCCACTTATCCTGCTGCTTTTGCAGTTCTCCGCGTAGTGCGACGCCCTGGTTTTGTTTTTCATCATCCTGTTTCAGACTGGCTCTGATTTCCGCAATACTATCTTGCGATGACTGATACAAAGCTTCCGTTTCAACCAGCTGTGCATTGGCATCTTCAAGTTTTGTAGCAGGTACATCGGCTTCCTCATGGGCGACTCTTTGCTCTTGCAGCGCTGCCAGACGGGCTTTTGCTTCCAATAATTGTGTATGGATTTTGTTTAGTTCTACCTGTTCGACTCGCAACCATTCTTCGTCATGCGCAAGCCTCTCCCTCAATCTTTCCAGGTTTATCTCATGTTTGGCAAGAGCAGAATTGACACTATTCTCCGCGCTGTCTTTTGCTTCCAACTTGAGCAATTTATCTTCTTGCTTTTGAAGGACTTTTTGACGACTTACGGCCAGTTGTTCTCTGGCACTTGAAAGTTTACTTTGTGCTGCTTGAAAAGCGTTTTTTGCAATGTTAACTGCTGCATTCAGCTCGTTTTCTACTTGCTCTGCTGCTCTGCCTTCTAACAGCATTTTTCGCTTTGTCTCTAAACCAGTCAGCTTAGCCAGGATATCAGTGAATGCCGCTTGTGCTTTTGCACTACTTTCGTCTCCATATGTGGCTTCTATACGGGCAGCCGCCAGCTTTTCCTTGTTTGCTGCCAATCCGTTTGCGGCTTCTTCCCGTAGTTTGATTTGCTCATGCCATTGCCTGATAATTTGTTCGCACTTTTGTCGTAGTGACTGCACATCAGTTTCAAGTTGCTGTTGCCAGTGTTCTATTCCAGTTAAAACCGGCGAAAGTCTCTCTATAATTTGCTTCCGCACAAATTCTGCTTTAGCCAACTCCCTGGTTTGCTGCTCTTGGTCATGATTTAACTTTTGAAGCTGAAGCGTGAGCTTGGCAATACTTTCGGTTGCGCTACCCAATGCCAAGCTGGATTGATGTAAAGCTTGCCGTTTTCCCTGCAACATCTTTTGCAGCTGATACCCTTGAATTTCGCGCTCAGCAATTTCTTTTAGTGCCACTTCAACATTTACGGTAATTTCTGCCAATTGATCACCCGCCTCTACTGTGAGCACATCGGCACTTATATTTTCCACGCTACACGCTTCTTTCCACTGAATATCAAGACTCGCCAAATCATCCATGAGTGCAGATTTTTTGGTTTCATATTCGCCAACCAGTTTATTGGTGGATACATATTCCGCCTCCATACGACCATTTTCGCTAGTCAGCCTGGATACCGCTTCTCGCAAATCCTGTATTCTGCCCGTCATGTAATCCAGCATAAGATCAAACTCTGGATGAGCAATCACCCAAGGATGTTCGTGGGAACCACATACCGGGCAGGGCTCGCCTTCAATGAGCTCATTGCGCAGCGATTTCACATCTGCCTTACGCGCTGTTATTGCCAGATGCTGCGAACGCTCAGCTTCCTTCAGCGCAGCCCCGCTAGCGATCAGCTGCTCTTTTGCTTTTTGAATGGCGCCCCGCAGTCTCTCGGATTCAGCCTCATTCCGCTCTTTTTCGCCAACCATTAATGCAAGCTGCCTTTTACTTTCAACTGCTTGCTTATGCAACTCCATCAATATTCGCAAACTGTTTTTGCGATGATTAAACCGTTCCCGCTCCTGTTGCAATTGCGCCAAAGGCGTTGCACTTATTTGCGCTTCCAGCGCCTCAATTTCTTTCTCCATGTCACTGACAGAAACATTCAATTTAACTTGATGATCTTTCTCCGTGGCAAGTTGCTGTTTAATCAAGGGCAGCGACTCTTCTGATGATGCAAGACCAAGAATAGCGGCTTGTCTGGCGTGATCGACTTCAACCAGACTGGTGAACTCCTGATCCCATCTTTGCCATTGACTGGCAAGCGCTGAATAACAGGTATTTTCCAACAACCACTTCTCTGATTCTGTCAGCGCTTTTTCAAAATATTGGCAGTGCTCAGAAATTTCAGAATACTTTTTAGATGCTTCATTTGCTTTTTCAATAGCAACCAAAGCTGCCTGCTGGCAACCCTCTTTCTCACTGATGAAGCCCTTGAGTTGAGAATCAAGCACCCTTGCTTCATGCAGTACAGGCTCGCTTAACGCCCTCTCACTTTCGTGTTCCAGCAAAAGCAAATTATCCGCTTCAACAGCCTGCTGTAATTCATGTACGCTGTTTACTAAATGCTGTTGTTCAACTGAAGCGGCTTCAAGGTTGATTTCTGCATTGCTTAGTTCATGAATACTTTGGTCCATTCGTTCTACAAGTGCACGTAATGGCTGCACCGACTTAACCGCCTCAAATTCTTGACTCCGCTCAATAGCATTAACAGCAACCTGATCTGCTGATTCAACCTTGGTTATTGCTTCACCTTCCGCTGCTTTAAGTTGATCAAGCCTTGCATACCAATCAATCACAACTTTTAAGACTTGCCGGGATTGATCAAGTTGCAATTGTGCTGCCAGCGCATCTTTATACTGCACTTCCAGTGCTACCCGCTGTTCTGGCAACAATGGCAACAAATCTCCCAGACGTTGCTCCAGACGCTTCATTTCAGCTTCTTCGATTACCGCTCTTGCATGAGCTGCTTTTGAAAGCGCACCATAAATCTCTGTGCCAGTCATTCTTTCCAGCAATTCGGAACGCTGTTTAGCATCGGCTTTTAAAAATGAAGCAAAATCCCCCTGCGCCAGCAATACAGAGCGTCGGAATTGTTCAAATGAAAGACCAAGACGATCCCGGATGGCCTCCTGAACGTCGCTTTTTGTGCGCCCTATCAATTGATTATTGGCAAGCGAAGTTAATGTCATGGTTTGCGCCTGAAGGCGGCCACTCGCCAGATTTCGTGCTCGCCGAACTTCCCAACGTGCCAGATAGCGCTGATTATCACTTCCAATAAACTCAACTTCTGCAAAACCTTCCGCAGCACCTCTACGCAGAATAGAACGCACGTCATTACTTCTAGTCCGAAACGCAAGATCTTCATCTGCCCGACCTACCGGCACACCTTGTCCGCTGGGTAAACGCGGCATTTCATCAAACAGCGCCAGACACAACGCATCCAGAATAGTGCTTTTCCCTGAACCGGTCGGGCCTGTAATGGCAAACAGTCCGGCACGTGCAAGCGGAGCCTGTTCGAATTCAACTGCAAAATCGCCTTCCAGACTGGCCAGATTTTTCCCGCGAATTGTTACTATTTTCATTGCCCGGATCCCTGCTGAACTTGCTCGAGCATTTCGTGAAAAGCATCCATCAACAACTTTGGTGGCAGATCATTGTGCAACTGCTGATAACGACGACTGAACACGTCATCTGGTGTGATTTCTTGCAGGTTTTTTTCAGGCATACTTTCAGACAACGACGCCCTTTCACCGGGATAATGGGTTGTGATTTTCAGTAAACGCACCCCTTTTCCTGCAAGCACTTCGTCAATGCTGCGCCGCAAGCCAGGCTCAGGACGATTCAGCAATACAGAGACTTCAAGATACGGCCAGTATTGTTCTGGCACATTCACAGGCAAATCCAATTCTTCAAGCAACATTAAAACGTCTGCCAGCGGCAAAGGTTCTTTAGGGGGTAGCCGTAATATTTCAACCACGCGTGGCACACGAATCGGCATCCATTTCACGCAACAACCACCTTCAATATCCACACTCACCACCTGATGAGGATAAACATTTTCAGACAGCGACAAGGGAATAGGAGAACCGCTGTACCGCACATTCTCACGCCCGCCGACGCATTGTGCCAGATGCAAATGACCGAGCGCAGCATAAGCAATATCCGTCGGAAAAATATCTACAGGCAGCGCATGTTGATTACCCCCCAATATTTTGCGTTCACTCAACTCAGACAATGCCGCCCCAACCATATAACAATGGCCAGTTGCCAATAACGCCTGTCCTGACAACACGCGTGCACGAGCTTCGACAAGTGCTTCACTGTATATATCCCGCACCCCTTGAATTAACGGGTCATCTCCCTCTTCTACAGGTAACAGATCACCAGGGCGCAAAAACGGAACAGCAACACACCAGGCCGCGATATTGCCCTGTTTATCAGCCAGCGGAACAAGTAGCTGCTGGCTATCTAATTTGTCATCCTGGCCCCGTCTGATTCCTCCCACCACATGTACATTCAGTTCTTTCAATAATGGCTGCGGTGCATCAAGGCGAGCTGCCGAGTCGTGATTGCCCCCAACCAATACAACCTGAAGTGCAGGATACCGACGATTTATCTGTGCCAGAAAATGATACAACATGGACTGCGCACTGGCAGGCGGATTGGCTGAATCAAAAACATCACCGGCAATAATGAGGGCATCAGCTGCTTGTTCACCTAACGTATCCAGCAACCACTCCAGAAACTTCTGATGCTCAAATTCACGAGACATGCCATGTAAAGTATGGCCAAGATGCCAATCTGCGGTATGAATAATGCGAAGCATTGCAATAATTTTCTCTGGTAAATAATATTATTGAAGAAATCTATTGATGTTAAAACAGCATCTGCCAACGCTGGATAGTAGCAGATCAGCTCTCTCTTGTGAGATCCCCTGAACTATCCATATTTTACAAGACGCGCACCACTTATTTGCAATATAATTTGCTCATGAGTTCAGTTCTCGCAGCACCACACCATAAAACATCTCAGCCTGCCATAGAGCGCCTGGTAACCCAGTCCAGCCAAGTCATTCTGGGCAAAGAACATCAAATCAGACTTGCTGTTACCTGTCTGTTAGCCAAGGGGCACTTGCTTATAGAAGATATTCCCGGCGTGGGCAAAACCACCCTGGCGCATGTTCTGGCAAAATCGCTCGGCCTGGATTTTCAGCGCATCCAGTTTACGAGCGATCTGTTACCAGCAGATATTCTAGGTGTATCTGTTTACGAAAGGGATAGTGCTTCGTTCAAATTTCATCCTGGTCCCATTTTCTCGCAATTCATTCTGACAGACGAAATTAACCGGGCAACCCCCAAGACACAAAGCGCTTTACTGGAGGCTATGGAAGAGCGACAAGTCACAATTGAAGGCGAGTCACTGCATCTCCCAGATCCTTTTTTTGTCATTGCCACTCAAAATCCTGCTAACCAGCTTGGCACATTTCCGCTTCCGGAGTCCCAGCTCGACCGTTTTCTCATGAAAATTGAACTAGGCTATCCGAATCCTCAAGCCGAACGCGCAATACTCAAAGGGCAAGATCGGCACGACATGATTGAAGCGCTTACTCCCTGCATGACCATAGACGAATTGCTCGACGCTCAAACCCAGGTTCGTGAAATACACGTAGCGGATGCATTGCTGGATTACCTCCAGGCAATTTTGTCTTTTACCCGAAAAACCCCTGAATTTCGCGAAGGCCTCTCTCCTCGTGCCGGGTTGGCAATGTTGCATAGTGCTCAGGCTTGGGCCTATATGCATGGCCGGAATAAAGTAGTGCCAGAAGATTTGCAAGCAGTACTGGGTAGCGTCGCATGCCACCGCCTTCACTCTGTCTCAAACGATGGTTCAAACATGAATGCTCAAACCATCACCGCGCTTTTAAAGTCTGTGCCAATCCCATAGCCTTCTCTTCACACCCCGGTTGGAATGCCAAGTGACGTTACGAACTGTCTATCACCAACTATTACAGAAATCCGCCTTCAGAAAACGCGGGCCAGAAACCGCCCCCGTCAAACTGGATACTCGCCGTGTATTTATCCTGCCAACACGCCAAGGATTATTATTTTCAATCGTTTTGCTCCTCATTCTCACTGGATCAGTTAATTACGATCTCAACATGGGCTACGCCCTTACCTTTTTACTAGCTGGACTGGGGCTAGCATCCATTTTGCAAACGCATCGCAACTTGGCTAACCTCAGCATCAACTGGGGCAGAGCCCAAGCAGTATTTTCTGGCCAACACATTGAATTCACGATTATTTTTGAAAACCTTGCTCGCTATACCCGCTATTCAATTGGCGTTCAAGTCAAAGGGGACGAAACCCTTTTTCATGATGTAGCCACAAAATCCAGCACCACCGCAATAGTCAGTACAATCGCTAAACAACGCGGACTCATGACCTGCCCACGTTTGCACATCTTCACCCGTTTTCCACTAGGATTATTTCGCGCCTGGGCTATCATTGAGCCTGATTTAACATGCCTGATTTATCCGCTTCCGGAAACAAAACTGACCCCCTATCATTCCACTCCAGGCGGCATTAGTGGCACTATCAATCAAGGGGAAGGTAACGACGATTTCAGCACGCTGCGCAACTATCGCTATGGCGACCCGGCAACGCATGTTGCATGGAAAGCACTGGCACGGGAACAAGGACTACTCACAAAACAGTTCACCGGCCAAGAAAGTGCTGAACTATGGTTTGACTGGGACAGCATGACCGGCATGGAAACAGAAGCGCGACTATCACGACTGTGCAGATGGGTTGTCAACGCCGATCAAACTGGCGCAACCTACGGCTTGAAATTGCCTGGCTGGTCTATTCCCCCTTCAAATGGTATAAATCACCGCGCAATCTGCCTGAAATCTCTCGCACTGTTCGGGACAAAATCAGCGATAAAAGCTGCGCCATGAAATCACCCATACAACCCATATCCATCATACAAACAAGCGATCTGCAATGGATACTGATTTCACTTTCAGTGGTTATCGCACCGCACATGCTACATCTACCCATCTGGGTAAGCCTTATGTTTGCTGGTGTAGTTTTATGGCGATATTTAATTAATGAACAAAAAACCTCTGCTCCCTCAAAATGGATACTGCAACTCATTACAGTGTCTGCCGGCATCGGCATCTATTTATCCCATGGCACACTGTTTGGAAGAGAAGCCGGTGTATCTTTGCTGATAGTTATGGCTGCATTAAAACTGATGGAGTTACGAACCCGTGGTGATATTTGGCTGATTGTTTTTTTAAGCTATTTTCTCATTCTGACCAGCTTTCTTTTTTCTGAATCCATCCTGTACGCCCTATACCTGTTGATTGCCGTTTTTTTGGTTACCGCAACACTCATTGGTGTAAACCATCCGAACGGAACACTATCAATTGGCGGCAGAACGCGAATCGCTGCAGTTTTAATTGCACAGGCCATTCCTGCCATGGTTATACTATTCGTGCTTTTCCCAAGATTGCCCGGCCCTATATGGAGCCTGCCCAGTGATGCGCATAGTGCGCGATCAGGCTTAAGCAACAGCATGTCACCAGGCAGCATCAGCAATCTCAGTTTATCGGACGCTATTGCATTTCGAGTCACATTCCAGGGTACCACACCCAACCCCGACCAATTATATTGGCGCGGACCGGTATTATGGGATTTTGATGGCAAAACCTGGTCTACCGGCACAGACACTACCGGTAGCAAACTTAACCTTCCTGCCAATGGCAAAATAATCAAATATTCAGTCACACTCGAACCCCACAACAAACCGTGGCTGTTAGCACTGGATCTACCCATCTCTGTTTCTACAACAGCAAAAATCTCATCAGATTATCAACTGATTACCAACAAACCGGTTAATGAGCGTATCCGTTATGATGCAACTTCTGTTCTTGGCTACAGCAGCGGGGGTGAGCTGGAAACCGACAAACAATTACGTGCATTGAAATTACCCCAAAACGAAAATAATAAAAGTATCGAATTAGCGAGAGGTTGGCGAGCCAATTCATCCAGCGATGAAACTGTAGTTAATCGGGCACTCTCATACTTCCGCAACCAGCCTTTCGTGTATACACTCAGGCCGAAGTTATTAGGTGAAAATCCGATTGACGACTTCATGTTCAACACGCAACGCGGATTTTGTGAGCATTATGCCGGCAGTTTTGTTTTCCTTATGCGTGCTGCGGGCATCCCAGCGCGCGTTGTAACAGGCTATCAAGGGGGGGAGATTAACCCTTTAGGGAACTACATGATTGTACGTCAGGCGCATGCCCACGCATGGGCAGAAGTCTGGTTACCCAAAAAAGGCTGGACTCGCGTTGATCCAACTGCAGCCGTCTCTCCCGATCGAATAGAAAAAGGTATCGCAAGCGCCTTACCTGCTGGCGATCCAAATCCCCTTTTGCTTCGTGCAGAAAGCCCATGGTTATCAAATATGATTTTTTCCTGGGATACGTTAAACAATTCATGGAATCAATGGGTGCTAAGCTACAACCAGGAACGCCAGTTAGCCTTGCTTTCAAGAATATGGAACCAACCCGTATCCTGGCGCGAAATTGGGCTTTCTATCGCAGGAGCAATGACTTTGCTGTTTCTGCTTCTGGGGGGCATCATGCTATGGCAGATGCGGGTACATCCGAAAGACAAAGTCATACAACATTACGACAAATTCTGCGCCAAACTGGCAAAAACAGGTGTTATAAGACAGAACCATGAAGGGCCAACAGACTTTGCAAAGCGGGCTGCAAAATTACGGCCAGAGCTGACTGAAAAAATACAGGAAATTACAAATCTCTATGTCACACTGCGTTATGGCGTTTCATCACAGAAAGCGGAACTGGACCAATTGAAATTTCTCGTTAAAAAATTTGCAGCACCTGCTCAACCTCGCTGACCAAATACGCTATTTTCAGGTTTAACCTAGAAACCTTAGCTGAATGGGTTGGAGTGTGCTGATTTTGGAGTGCAGGGCAAGGCGTAATGACGCAGAATGGTCATTCCATTTCAAGGAGTTGCAACGCCGCCCTGTGCTGCAAAAGCTGTGCAATCCAGCCCATAGCGGTCTCACCACCCGGATGAACCACGGAATTATTAAAAATTCTATTAGAATTATTTAGTTAAATGTTAAGTTTAGCGGTTAACTGAGGTTTCCAGGTTTAATTAAGCGCTGACTTTTTTCTGTGGCTCGCCAATATGTGCTGTACCCCGCTTCAGCGCCAGTTCGACCTGTTTTTGACGCTCAGCTGCACGGGCCCGCTTTTCATCTGATAGTTTTCCAAAACAATATGGGCATGAAACACCTTCCTCATACTCAGGTGACGCCATTTCTTCAGGAGTTACAGGATGCCGACAAGCGTGACATTGCTCATGCTGCCCAACTTCCAGGCCATGCCCAACGGCCACCCGCTGATCAAAAACAAAACACTCGCCCTCCCACATACTTTCTTCGGCAGGGATATTTTCCAGATATTTAAGTATGCCACCTTTTAAGTGGTAAACCTCTTCAAAACCCTGTTCAAGCATATACGAAGTGGCTTTTTCACACCGAATACCGCCAGTACAAAACATGGCTACCTTTTTATGTTTTGCCGGGTCCAGATGCTTGGTGACATAAGCAGGAAACTCACGGAATGTGACGGTGTGGGGGTCAATTGCGCCACGAAAGGTACCAATATCGTATTCATAGCCATTGCGTGTATCCACCAGTACCACATCCGGGTCAGATATCAATGCATTCCAATCTTCAGGGGAAACATAGGTACCGACTTTTTCGTTTGGATCCACACCAGGTACACCCAGTGTCACGATCTCCTTTTTCAACCGAATTTTCATTCTGTAAAAAGGCATCTCGTCAGCAAGAGACTCTTTATGTTCAATATCCGCAAACCGGGCATCTGATTGCAAATAAGCCATCAGCCCATCAATTGCTTCGCGAGACCCGGAAACCGTCCCATTAATCCCTTCCGCAGCCAGCAGGATAGTTCCCTTAAGCCCACGGGCAACGCAAAAATCGAGTAAACCACCCTGCATTTCCTTGTAATCTGGCAGTTTGGCGAATTTGTATAACGCAGCAACGATAATTTTTGACATAATTTATCTGATCCTTAATAACATAATGATATTCTAATCAGACAATGATGTGTACTTTCTGATACCTTACAAAATACAAAGCTTCAGATTTTATTTGATCGCATACTTGAATTGACCCTGCTTATTTGCGGTCACCTTGATTTTTGAAATGCTGGCACCTTCAGCCATTCTGGCCAAAACAGTCTCTGCAATCTCCGGCAATAAAGTACCATTCAGAATATTATCGACATTTCGCGCCCCTGAATCCACTTCGGTGCAACGCGAAAGCACCGCATCAACCAGTGCATCATCAAATACAAAATCTGCTTTATGATTCGTTGCGATTCGTTTTTTAATTTTACCGAGCTTCAGTTCAATGATATTGGCCAGTACGTCATCCGCAATCGGATAAAAAGGGATCACTTTCAATCGCCCCAGAAAAGCCGGTTTAAACGTTTTCATTAATTGCGGCCTGATCAACGCTTCCAGCTCTTCTGGATCTGGCAGTTCACTGGCATCTTTATTCAGGCATGCCTGCATCATCTGGCTGGAGGCTACGTTGCTAGTCAAAATAATGATGGCGTTTTTAAAATCAATCTCACGCCCTTCAGCATCATCCAGCACCCCTTTATCAAATACCTGAAAAAACAACTCCAACACATCCGGATGAGCCTTTTCAACTTCATCCAGCAGCACTACGCTATAAGGATTACGACGCACGGCTTCCGTTAATACACCGCCTTCACCATAGCCTACATAGCCGGGGGGAGAACCTTTCAACCCGGACACACTATGTGCCTCCTGATATTCGCTCATGTTTATCGTAATCAGCTTGCGCTCTCCACCATACAGCACATCTGCCAACGCCAATGCGGTTTCAGTCTTACCGATACCGGAAGAGCCAACAAACAAAAATACGCCTTTAGGCTTGTTAGGATCATCCAGATTGGCACGTGAAGTACGAACCCGTTGCGCCACAGCTTCAATGGCATGAGATTGCCCGAGCACTCTTTCCTGTAACAAATCATTCAGATTCAAAACCGTCTTGATTTCATCCTTCACCATCTTTCCTAAAGGAATCCCAGTCCAACTGGCTACAATCTCTGCAACAATATGGCCATCCACCTGCACAGGAACCATAGGCAACTCACCTTGTAGAGATCTCAACTCTCCCAGCAAGTTTTCCAGTTCCTGACCAGGTTTATCCGTCTTTATCGACTTCTTTTTTGTATTTTCAGGCTTGGCAGCTTCAATGATTGCGCTATTGTTGACTGCCAATGCTTCCAGAGCAGTACGTGCTGCCATGATTTTTTCAGTGAGCGCCTTTTCTTTCTCCCAGCGCGCTAAATGTCCATTGAGCTCATTGGACGATATCTCACGCAACGCCTGCAGCTCTTTCAGCCTTGTCGCATGGTGTCCACCTGCAGTCTGCTCGCGTTCAAGGGAGGCAATTTCTGCGCCCGTTCGTTCCAGAAGCCTGGTAATATTTTCGATAAGTGCAGGTGTAGCATTCTGGCCCAAAGCTACTTTGGCACAGGCCGTGTCCAGAACACTGATGGCTTTATCCGGAAGCTGACGACCACTGATATAGCGATGCGACAATCGAACTGCTTCAGTAATTGCTTCATCAAACACTCTCACATTGAAGTGTTTTTCCATCAAGGGCGCCATACCACGCAACATGGCGCAGGCCAGCTCTTCACTTGGCTCTTCAATTTTAACCACCTGAAAACGACGCGCCAGTGCAGCATCTTTCTCAAAGTATTTTTTGTATTCACTCCAGGTCGTGGCAGCTATCGTGCGTAATTCGCCGCGTGCCAATGCCGGTTTTAGTAAATTCGCCGCATCATTTTGGCCAGCCTGACCGCCTGCACCGATCATGGTATGGGCTTCGTCTATAAACAAAATGATCGCATGAGGGCTTTTCTTCACCTCATCAATCACATTTTTAAGGCGATTCTCAAATTCCCCTTTCACACTTGCACCAGCTTGCAGCAACCCCATGTCCAGGGTGTGCACTTCCACACCCTGCAAAACTTCAGGTACATCATTTTGCGCAATCCGTAACGCCAGTCCTTCAACCACAGCCGTTTTACCTACGCCCGCCTCACCAGTCAGGATAGGATTGTTTTGCCGGCGTCGCATCAGAATATCAATTGCCTGCCTGATTTCCATATCCCGTCCAATGACGGGATCAACCTTACCTTCACGCGCATGCTGAGTTAAGTTAGTGGTAAATTGATCCAGCGCAGGTGTTTTAGAAATCACGCTCTTGCCCGACATTTCATTTGTCGCGTCACTATCATCCTCTTCTTGTGCAGCCCCATTGCCCTGCAGTCGCGCTTCCTGTGATCCTCCGGTCAATTTATCAAGATTATGCTTCAGTTCATCCAGCTGGATTTTGACAAACAGTTTTGAACCACGATAAGCCAATTGAACCAGGTCAGGCTCGGTTAGCAAAGCCAACAGAAGATGACTGCTTCGAATAGTCCCCCCCGGATTGGCTCGTGTATCCAGCGAAGCAATCAACCAGGCATGCTCGAACAATTTAGGCAGATGGGGTGAAAAAACTGGTGTACGCGAATTGCCGGTTTTAAAACGTCCGATTTCAGACAGCAAATCCGCTTCAAGGCTAACCAGACTGATCCCGCACTTATGCGCAATCATCACGAAATCACACCTGGGTTGCTCAAGCAAGGCCAGAAATAGATGTTCTATATCAACTTCGTATTGCCCACGATCAACGCAAATATTTGCAGCGCGCTGTGCTGCCAGTCGTGTGGTTTCATTCAGTTTACTGAACAATGTTTTGAGATTAATGCTCATTACTACATTTTCCTGTCTAAATAATCATTGAAGCGCATGAATTTCGTACCTCACATCAGCACGATCTTCCAACTCCGTTTTTGTCGCTAAAAACGTATCCCACCCTAACTGTCCGCCAATACGATCTGAAGCCAGGCTCGCACCACTCACTTCATCTGCACGCAAGACAAGTTGAACTTCATACTCCAGACACAAACTGGTGAACATCGCCAGCATCTTTTCCAGGACAATAGCAGCCTTGCCACCAGGTAAAAACGCAATAAAATCTTTTTTGCACAATGGGCCGATTGTCATACCCAAACGCAAATCTCTCTGCCACACACGCGCGCCAACCATCGCAGCAGAACCAAGTATGGCATTGTTTCCACCCAGCATTGTTTGCTGCTCATGAGGCACTGCGTACCAGCAACCAATAAACTGTTTAATCACGACAGGTACTGCAAAATATTCCTCAAGTACGCGCTGTATATATGCTGCGGAAGGAGGACGACTCTGCAAAGCCGCGCTATAGAACCCGATCGTTTCGTCTAAAACACCCTGCCCATTTTCATTCATTCGCCCCTGCAAGGAAGAATGACCCAACCCGGCCAGTGATAGTAGCAACGGTAAAAAACGATCCTTTCCCTCTAATTCATACTTGAATTCAAGCCGGTATTTACGCCAAGCTTCATAAAACAAGGCAACTGAACGATTTGAAAATGTATCCAGAAATGCCTTGGGGCTTTCGTCTTTTTCGTATAACAGATGTCCTGCAATGCGTTCCGTATAATGACTAGGCAGCGTACCGCTTCCACCCAAAAACCCCATGAAAGAGGGTGTGAGATTGATATGCTGCAACTCGTCATTCTGAAGCGCTTCTAATAATGCGTGATCAGTATCAAGCAGTTCTTTAGCCTCAGCTGCCAATGCCTCTATTTCGCTGGGCGGAAAATTCAACGAAACCGTATTTTTAAAACGCAGGTAATCAGCAACTGCACTCTCGTGGGGCACGCCATTACGCTTAAGCCACAGTTCAAGCATCCTGACCGCTTGAAAAAACTGGAAGCGATAAGGCTCATCCAGCAAGCGCTGGATTACACTAGGCTCAAATCTCCGCTTCGTGGCAAGCATCGTAACAACTCCTCCCCGGTACGTTTCGAAGCAATTACTAATTGGGTAAAACTGTTGGCGTTCACATACAACCCCAAAAATCGCTCCACAATTTGCGCGAAAGCATGGACACCACTTCCCACAAAGCTTTCCTCATCAATCGTCATGCGCACTTCAATGCCACGGACCATGCAGGCAAATGGATTACCCGGCAACCAGGTGGTTGCCGACTTATGCTCTATGCCCACTACGCCTCCAATCTGGCGCTGGGAAATCGCAGAACGGGGTAAATCATATAAACGCAAAATTTCAAGAAAAGCCTCCAACCCGCCTTTGGCAAGCGACAAATGGTTCAAGGAGAGATGGGAAATCAATCGCCAATGTGCTCCGGGGCCACGTTCAAAGCGGTATGGTTCGGAAGGTTTACGCAAAAAACTGATTGCACGCACAATTGAACCGCCTTCCAGAAACAAATCGCCCCCTGGCAGGCCATAAGTCAGTGAAGCTGGTAAATCGCGATTACAACAGGTCAATTCAAGACTGAGTGTGTCAGTTTCAACAGCAGCAGGGTCAAAATCAATATCCACTATTGAAATTTCAGTTTCATATCCAGGGCTTTTTTCTGCAACGAGTTCATCCCGCCGCATAACCCAGTAATGGCCTTCTCTTTCCCGTGTTTCTCCATGCCGCAAAGAATAAAATGGACGAAACTCAGTAATTGACTCGCCCTGGGGTGTTTGGCGAACCAGTTTTACTGAATCAATGCTATGCACCTCATAGGCAAAAGCACGACGTGAATCTGCAACGACAGGGTAATGCGCAGAAGTATGCGTCAAGCGAATCGGATCACCTCGTTGTTTGAACAGATTAATTACTGGCGTACAGCCAAGCAACACATTATTTTCTGACAGAGTCCCTAACATCCGTGCCATATTAGAATCAGCACGAAGCCCGCTCAACACCAGATGTAACACAAACTCCTTGCACCCCACGGGTAAAACGGTACCAACTGACTCCAGGTCAATAGAAAAGAAATTAAATTTCTCAGGAAAAGCAAAATACTCCGTCAACAAACGGTAAGCAGGATGTGAACGGGCAGAAAAAGGAATCAGTGACTCATCCTCATCGAATCCAACAGCACTAATCGGCACTTTGTTCAACGCGATCCATTTTCGGGACTGCGGAATCTCGACATATGCTTTGACAGTACGCATAAAAAGCGTATCTCTTAAAGCAGCGCAAAATGAAGGTTCGCCATCTATAAATACGCGCAAAGATTTCACACCAAGCTGCGCCAAACCTACTTGCTCAGTTGTTGTCACGATTGAAAGACTGATTTTGGAAGTCGCATTCTGCGGCAACACAACCGACTCAGGTGGTTCAATAATCGGATCAAATTTAGCATGGGACAAGCGCAAAGGCGCAACAGTTACGTCATAAGCTGTTTTGAATTTACAGGCTACGCCTTTAACAGGTCGAGTAGTCAACTCTGTTCCACGTTGAATTTGCGTTGCCACAGTAAGTTGCGAAGCAGCAGCGCTATAGTCCATACGTGCAATGGAACAGGATGGAAATGGCCTTAAATAGTGCGGATAAAGCACGTCAAGCAATGCTTCTGTAAACTCAGGATAATCATCGTCCAATCGCTTGGACGTACGTGCATTGAGTAAAGCAAAAGATTGAATCATTCGCTCAATATGGGGATCTTCACAAACCTCACCCACCATAAGCAAACCACCAGCAATCTTTGGATAACGTTCAGAAAACTCTCGTGAATATCGTCTTAAAAATCCAAGTTCACGTTCATAATAAGGCAGTAATTCGTCCACAATTACTCTCCCTTACGTCCAGAACGGCGCGATTTACTAATTGAATATTGCAGCGTGGATGGTTGAAGAACTGCGTCAAAACTCACAGGTTCTTTAGCAGGATGAACAACCAGCATTGCAGAAATGGCAAAATTCAGCCGATTAATAGAACCTTCTTGCAATTCCAGGGAAGCGTTGACATTACGTAAGCGAGGCTCGTGCTGTGATATTGCTTTTTCCAGACATCGACAGATATAGGCTCTATCATCTGTACTTGCAAGGCTCAACCCTGCAAAGTCATTTAATCCATAAGAAACAATCGATTTGCTGCATTCAGGATACGGCTTCAAAAAGTCTTCGTGTATTACAGTGCGCGTATTCAACAAGGCTTCCAGATCTCGTGCAACGGTATCTTTAAGTTCTTCCATAGACAACCGTGAAACAGTATTGAATGTTGATGAGTAACCATTGCCACCCATTAACTTATCAAACAGACCCGGAGCAAAACCCTTCATATAAAACACCTGATTCAAACAAAAAAAAGAACCGCGGAATTTAAACTCCGCGGTTTCTTTAACACAATAAAAACTTAAACAGTCTTGTTCGTGCTTAGATCCCAACCGCCGGAGGTGTTACCACCAGAACCACCTTTAATCTTCTGCTGGGTGTACTTCCATTTAACCTGGGAGTACTTCAGACTAACACTTTCACGTAGAATTTCACCTTCAGCAATACTTGGTGCCACGTCAGAAATCAGCACATTAACCAATTCAATTTCAAAATACTTGATACGCTCACCTTTTCCATCAGCACGAAGAAACTCGAACTTGGCTTTAGGAATGGTTTTACCGGATGAGCAGTTCTGCAAAAGCAAAGGTGTCGCCAAATCAGCCAATTTGTTGATCACGATTTCCTTATGCTCACAACGTTCTGCTGTATGACCACCACCAGTTGATGAAGTAGCTGATTTTGGCTGAAGCACTTCCCAGGCAACAGACTTGCACTCAATCCAGTCTTTATGAGAACTATCAGTGGATTCGCCTTTAATACCTTCAATTTGCAGATATACATCTATTGCCATTTTTCACATTCCTTTTGAAATTTAAATTAAGACTTGGTCGATTGTGGAAGCTCCGCGACCAGACGGAGTGAAACAGAAAGCTCATCCAGCTGAAAATGCGGACGTAAAAACGATACGGCTCTATAAACGCCTGGCCGACCTGGAACTTCAGAAACTTGAACTGAGGCTTCACGTAACGGAAACTGTGCTTTTGCTTCCTGGCTGGCGTTATCATCCAGCAGCACATATTGCGAAAGCCATCGATTAAGAAAATCTTCAACATTGGATGCAGCCGCAAAACTACCGATCTTGTCGCGCATCATCGCTTTCATGTAATGAGCAATCCGTGAAACAGCGAATATATATTGAAGCTGTGCCGATAAAACAGCATTTGCATTTGCCGAATCTGTATTGTATTTTTTGGATTTCTGGGCAGACTGCGCACCAAAAAATGCTGCATAATCCGTATTTTTACAATGTACTAACGAAATAAAGCCGAGATCACTTAGCTCTTTTTCACGACGGTCAGTGATCGCTATTTCAGTTGGACATTTAAGCGCTACTTCACCTTCGTCTGTCTTGAAGGTATGCGTAGGAAGATCCTCTACCAGCCCGCCGCCTTCCACACCACGAATTGCCGCGCACCAGCCAAAATCCTCAAAAGCTTTGGTCAGTTTCGTACCAAATGCATAGGCTGCGTTACACCACAAATATTTACTATGGTCGCTACCATCAACATCTTCAACAAAATTGAAGCCTTCAACAGTTGTACCGTCCTTTGGATTGAATGGTAAACGCCCCAAAAAGCGTGGCAACGTCAAACCAACGTATCGCGAATCTTCTGATTCACGGAATGACTTCCATTTTGCGTATTCGACAGTATCAAATATTTTCGATAAATCTCGTGGTTTACCCAGCTCACTATATGTCTCAAGGCCAAACAACTCAGGAGAAGCGGCAGAAATAAAGGGGGCATGTGAAGCAGCGGCAATATGTGACATTTGCTCAATAAAATACATATCCTCAGGTTGGCGAGTGATCTCGAAATCGCCAATCAGTGCACCGAATGGTGCGCCGCCGAAAGTACCAAATTCTTCTTCATAGATTTTTTTGAACATCGCGCTTTGGTCAAAATCCAATGCAGACTGGAAGTCCTTAACCAATTCTTTTTTGGTTGCGTTCAAAACCTTGATCTTAAGATTTGGACTTGTTGATGTGTTTTTCATCAAATAATGCAAACCAGTCCAACTGCCTTCCAGTTTCTGAAATTCGGGAGCATGCATAACCGCACTGACCTGATCGGAAATTAATCGGTCAAGCTCGGCAACACGCGCATCAATTGTTGCTGAAAGATTTTCAGAAACAACAACTGTGCCTTGCATTACCTGATTTACCAGCTCAGAAATAATGTCTTTTGCGCGTTCATGTTCAACTGTCGATTTAGCTACCTTGCTTTGTTCAATAATTTGATCAAGCAATGAGCCATCCTGCGTTACAGATGTTGCAGAAGAAGCTGAATCAAGTTTACCGGTCATCATCTTCTCCTTGGTTTGCAGTTTGTTTGCTTAGGTTTGCGAGCTTTTCTGTATTTGTGAGCACACTATTCAGAATGTCTTCCAGTTTTTCGTTACCAGCCAACTTGTTACGCAAATCAGCTAATTTCGTACGTGCTTCAAGCAATTTTTGCAATGGCTCAACTTGCTGCACAACTGACTCAGGACGAAAATCATCCATAGACTTGAATTTCAGTTCAACGGCAAATTCACCACCCTTATCACTTAAATGATTAGGCACGCGAAATACCGCTTTAGGCTCAACGGCCTTCAAGACTTCATCAAAATTGTCATTATCAATATTAATGAACTTCCTGTCTTTCAAACGCGCCTGAGCCACATCCGAATTGCCGCTGAAATCACCAACTACCCCCATAACAAAGGGAAGCTCCTTACTTTCAATCGCATCGCCAATTTCAACGTCATAGGTCATCTGCACCCGGGGAGGGCGAATTTTTTGCAAACGTTTTTGAATACTTTCTTTTTTTGCCATATGAAACCTCATGCCATAAAAAACATGACCAAACTGCAATAAAAAACAGCCAGGTCAATTATCTGAAAACAAACCTATTTCAATGCCCCAAAAGGATTTGAACTTCGGGAATCCTCTTTTGCATCACTTGCTTCAGGCTTACTTATCGGTGCTGGCCTGGTCACTCTATGAGAAGGGCGTGAAGCACTACGACTTTTTGCAACGGACTTCGTGACCGGCTTTTCTTGCGATGGAACCAATACGGTTTCACCTAAACTTTCACGCAGTACTTTTGCCAAGTCCTGCGCTTCTGTTTTAAGAGAACCAGTCAAATCATTCTGGCTACGCAAAACAGATAAACTTTTTGTTGAAAGCCTCAGGCTGCTCACAGCCACTATACTGTTTGCAACCTTGTCATTAGGATCACGTTGCAATGCCTCTAACGCATTAACAATGGCATCCCCATAATTACCGGAATCAAATTTTATTTGCGCGATACGTATCCAAGGTGCTTTATCCGCTGGAAAAGCATTTGCAGTTGTTTTAAGCATACCCAATGCTTTTTCTGCCTGACCAGCCTGGTAAGCTTCATTTGCCTCTGAAATTGCGGCTTTCAGTGAAGTCGTATTTTCCTGCGCCGTTTTATTCGGCTGAACAGCACAACCACCAAGCAACAAGGATAAAAGTGCATAACACAATAAGATTTTTCTGCTATAGGACATTAATAAACCTCTCCATCACCACATCAATACAATAGCATATTCTACGGTATATTTTAAAAAAGATCTAGTACATCGTACTTAAATCAAATTAAGCTTGACCTGATATATGTTGAAATAATAAAATTAACAAAATTTATTTTATGTCATATATGTTTGACATGGTTAATTGCTTATTTCGGAAAATATCACAACCTATTCATGTCAAATGAAAAATGCAGTCTACTGATACGAGGATTGCTACTGATCTTTACGCTCTCTACTGGGGGTTGCGCTGCTGTAGGCGCGGCCTCTGCTGTTGGTCAAGTTGCAAATCTGGTTCTTGAAGCTTCCGGTATAAAAAAACCGGCTGGTCCAGAACTGACTGATGCGCAAAAACCACCGCGCAACATGTCAATCAAGCTTCATGCTGGCGAGAATTTAAATTCTGATTCAACGGGGCGCCCTCTTGCACTGGTAGTCAGAATTTACAAACTTAAACAAGACACTGCATTTCAGCAGGCAACATACAATACTTTTCTTAATCTCCAGCAAGAAAAAGACATTTTGGGGGCAGACCTGATTGAGGTAAAGGAAGTAACGCTTATTCCTGGGCAACACTATGAAACCATGGAAAAAGTGACTCAAGAGGCTTACTTCATTGGTGTAGTAGCACTTTTTCGCGCCCCTGCCGCTCAGCGCTGGAAAGTTGCATTCCCAGCGAAAGACGCCGAAAAATCCGGCATAGCTATTGGCTTGCATGCATGCGCAATATCCGTGGGAACGGGTATCACGACAGAAGGCCATGCGGGTGCAAATAAATTTCTTTCTGATGTGCGATGTCAGAATACATAGCCTGTGAAATATGCACCTTAAAAATTACTCATTGAGATTAGTAAAGTGAAACTGACATCTAAAGTACTATGGGGCGAAGGACTTTTTTTACGCCCACAACATTTTCAGCAGCAAGACCAGTACCATGAAGGGAGACTTCATGAAACAGCCAATGCTTTACATCCCTACTTATGGGGTATAAGCGCGGTTCAGCTGGACCTGGATGCGCTGGCAAACAACACGCTGCGTTTAATCTCTCTTTCATTGATTTTTCAGGATGGAGAGATTTTCAAGGCCCCGGATGAAGACGAATTGCCCGATGCAGTTGATTTGAGTGATATACCACTATCACAGCAATCCATTATTTACTATGCAGCCATACCTTCGTTAAAGCATTTTGGCGGTAATTTTTCACCGACAGGACACAGCAACAACTCTGTGCGCTATACACAAGCCAACCTTGAAACACCTGATCTATTTACTCAAGCAGCACAAGCAGAGCTCACCTACTTAAAAAAATCTGTACGTTTGGTGTCTGAACTCGAACCTCGCGATTCATATGTGAGTTTGCCTGTAGTTCGACTGCGACGTGTTTCAACCGGTGGTTTTGAAATAGACCAGAATTTCATGCCACCTTGCCTGTCAATTCGCAGCTCACCTTTTTTATATATGCAACTGAGACGACTTCTGGATGCGTTACAGGCGAAAGTCAATGCACTTTATGGGCATCATCGCGAACCAAGCAAAAATACCATTGAGTTTCGTTCAGGCGACATCTCCTCTTTTTGGCTGCTACATACAGCGAGCTCTGCCTTTGCTTCACTATCGCATTACTTTCATCACCCGATGCTCCATCCAGAGAGATTGTATGAGCAACTTCTCGGATTAGCTGGTGCGCTACTGACATTTTCCAAAAACTACTCTCTAACGGATATTCCGGCTTATCAGCATCATGACCCTGAGCCCAGTTTTACCAAACTTTATTCAATCATCAGAGAGCTGCTTGATACAGTGATCTCATCGAAATATTTTTCAATTTCGTTGTCTGAAATCAAACCTTCTTATCATCATGGCATGCTGGATTCTGGCAAGATCGATGAAAAAACCGCATTTTACCTGTCTGTAAGTGCCTCCATGCCAGCGATTGAACTCGTAGACGTTGTACCACTGCGTTTTAAAGTGGGCGCGCCGGATGACGTTGATAAATTTGTACTTTCTGCAATGCCTGGCGTGAAATTAGTACATTCACCACAAGTACCTGGTGCCATTCCGGTTCGACCCGATACCTACTACTTTTCGATTGAACACAAAGGTCCTCTTTACGAGCGCATGCTTCAGGCACAATCCATCTCAATTTATGTCCCATCAGGCATAACTGATCTCAAACTTGAACTTTTTGCGGTTACATCATGACAAATTCTTCCCCACCTTCTTTACTTGGCGACATCAGAGACCACCGTTCCATCTCAGATGTTTCTTTCACAGCGCATTCATTAATGGATCTGTTGTATGACGGATTTTATGCGCTATTTATGCTTAAAAACCGCTGCACCCCTCAGGACGAAACGTCATTTTCCAGCAAAATGCAAAAATTTCTTGCTGATTTCGAGCGTAATGCAAAAAAACTGGATGCTTCAGCTGATGATATTCACAATGCTAAATATGCCTTTTGTGCTGCAGTGGACGAAATTATTTTGCACTCCAAGTTTGACATTCGCGACAATTGGGAACGTCACCCACTTCAGCTTGTGATGTTTGGCGACCAACTTGCCGGTGAAAACTTCTTCAATCGCCTGGAAACCCTGCGCGCTAAAGGCGCTGCTCACCTTCAAGCATTGGAGGTATTCCACATGTGCCTGCTATTAGGCTTTCAGGGAAAATATATTCTGGAAGGCCCCGAAAAGCTCAATTACCTGACTGCGCGCCTGGGTGATGAAATTGCTCATATGAAAAACAAACGTGCTCCATTTGCCCCCTTCTGGGAGCGCCCGGATGCAATCGCAAACAAACTGCGTAATGAAGTACCGCTATGGGTTATCTGCTCTGTTTTTGCCCTGATTGCATTGACCGGTTTTATTGGTTTGAACTGGATGTTGGCCCGTTCAACGGAAACGAGCATTAACGGCTACAGCAATCTCATCAGGCTAGCGCCGCCCGCTGCTAACCTCACCATCACTTTGCCGTGATTTATGCCGTCATTAGTTTCTATTCTCACTGTTAAGGCAAATGTCAAAAATGGCATTTGTCTTAACAGCGCCTTAACGTTTCGGATTCATGCCACATGATCAGTCAGTCCACCCTGCAATCGGCCATTGCCAACCTCTTTGGATCAGGTTTATCGCAACATGCTCGACTTATAACGCTGGAAACGGCCCAAGGATCAGATTTACCTGAAACTTTGGTAGTAGAACGTTTTTCCGGACGCGAAGCAGTTAACGAATTATTCTGCTTCAAGATCGAAGCACTGAGCGTTTCTACCCAATTAGATCTGAAACAATTCATCGGGGAGGAAATAACGCTACGGTTGTTACAAGCCGATGGAAGTCATCGTGCCTGGCATGGCTTCTGTACTGAAGCATCCTGGCTAGGTGCCGATGGGGGTGTAGCGCGTTACCGCTTGAAACTTGAACCTTTTCTGGCTTTTCTGAAACTGCGGCACGACAGTTTCATATTTCAGGATAAAAATGCGCAAGACATCATAACTGAACTGCTTGCTGATTACTCTCAAGCTAACTTTAAATTTGATGTAACGCAATCTCAAGCCGTACGGCCTATCTGTACTCAGTACCGGGAAGACGATCTCGCATTTTTTACTCGCTTGCTGGCATCAGAAGGTTTGAACTGGCGATTTGAACACGAACAGGACAGTGATACTTCATCCGCTGGAAACGCAACCAAGGCAATAGCACACGCCAAACACCAATTGGTTATATTTGATGCCAAAGCCGCCAAACCTGCCATGCCAGGTGGGGCTGACATTCGCTTTCATGGCGTGCGGGCTACCGAAGCCGAGGATGGTATAAACCAGTTTGGCTCGCAGCGCCAAATCCAGTCTAACGCTGTATCCCTGGCAAGCTGGGACTACAGTCAAGTCAGCGCCCCTGCCGCCGAACATGCCTCTAGTTTGAACGCGGGCGAATTGCCCATGCTTTCAGTCTACAATGGTTCTGGTGAACGGCAATTTGCCAATGCTTCGGCAGCAGATCAGCATAGTGATCTGACCCTGCAGGCGCTGGAATCGTTCAATAAAACATTTTCAGGGACGGGAGCAGTACGTCAATTAGCCGCCGGCCATGCTTTTCATCTCACCCAGCACGCGCATTATCCACTGGGAGCAAATGCGTTTACAGTTTTATGGGTTGAACATGATGCCGCTAATAATCTGGATGCAAGTGTTGCAACTCTTTCTACTTTAAACAATCTGGAACGGGGTACCTACCGCAACCGCTTTAGCGGTGTGCGCGAGGCTGTCCCGCTTGTGCCAGGCGCCCTGGTGAAGCGTCGCCCCCCTACTGCTACAGGCGCTCAAGTAGCACTGGTAGTCGGTATGGAAAACGCTCCGTTGACGACAGAGCGCGACCATCGCATCAAGGTTCAATTTGCCTGGCAACGTGGCAGCAATCCCAATGCTGGAGGCCTGACCGAAACGGGAACAACTGGTAAACAGGCTGATACGGGCAACGCGCCCAACAATGAAACTTCCGGCACCTGGATACGGGTAGCAGAAGCCTTG
>JAYVLG010000025.1:0-3757 GCA_043759595.1 Sulfurirhabdus sp.
GCCTGACTTTATCGTGTTTACCGGCGACTTGACGCATACCACTGATGATCCCAAAGAGCGCCGCAAGCGTCTCGCCGAGTTTCGCGAAATTGTGAGTGAGCTGAAAGTTAAAGATGTGCGTTTCATTCCGGGAGAGCACGATGCCTCACTGGATAACGGCGCCGCCTACAAGGAATTCTTCGGCAAAACTTATTACTCATACGATCACAAGGGTGTACATTTTGTGATGCTCGACAATGTGTCCGATCCCGGCGCAAATATCGGCGAAGCACAACTCGCTTGGCTGGCCGCAGATCTGGACAAGCAGCGCAAAGACGCGCATATCGTCGTGTTTACCCATCGCCCGCTCTTCGACCTTGCAGTGAAGTGGGACTGGGCAACACGCGACGGTGCCAAGGCCATCGATATTCTGATGCACTATAGCAACGTCACCGTGTTCTATGGCCATATCCACCAGGAAAATCATCACCAGACCGGCCACATCGCCCATCATTCTGCCAAATCGCTTATCTTCCCGTTGCCTGCACCCGGCTCGCAGGAAAAGCGCGCGCCCCTGCCATGGGATCAGTCAGCTCCAAATAAAGGGTTAGGCTTCCGCGAGGTCGAGGCGGAGATCAAAACCTCTGAATACAAGATCGCCGAATTTCCGGTAAGCAGGGGTTAAATCATGAATGCACGACACAAAACGGGATGGTTCACCAGCACCATTTGCCTGCTTGTGGCGGCGTTCATCACGATGAATGCTGCCTACGGTACAACAAAAAATTCAAAACATGAGCGTGTGATCAAGATCGTGGCGCAGCGGTTTTCCTACACACCGAACGAAATAATCCTGAAAAAAGGCGAGCCCGTTCGGCTTGAATTCACATCGCTCGACTTCGTTCATGGATTCAATGTTCCGGATCTTAATATTCGTGCTGACCTTCCGCCAGGCAAGGTAAAAATCATAAATCTGACCCCACAGAAAGCCGGAACATACGATTTTATCTGTGACAATTTCTGCGGTGCGGGCCATGAGGATATGGTCGGCAGAATCATCGTGAAGGATTGATATTCATGCCAACAGGACATTGTAAATGGCTACCAATATACAAATGCAAAGCCTGGCTCTAATCTACCAGGAAAATAGCGAAGCTGACCCCTTTAGTTCCGCTTTAGTTCCGTTAGAAAACGCTATTCAAGGTTGCAATTTGGCAGGGACAAATCTCCATGGCACTGCTCCGGGCAATTAGCCACAACATCCTTTAGAGCGTCGATGACATCAAGTCGAGCCTGTTCCAACGATGCGGCAATTGTTACAGACATATTTCCAAGTACAAGAAACAGAATCCACGAGATTCCATACACGGCAATGAGCGCCCAAATGATCACCGCGATCGGACCACCAATGATGGCGGCAATAATAGCCAACAACACAATTGTCCAGATTGGAGCAGCAAGAACCTGTCTCAGCAGCTTCATGAGCGCGGTGACCATCCGCAGACCATCGCAGTTCGACTTGAAGCGGCCACGCGCACCAGCGAGTTTGGCCTTCGCATTAACGCACGCAGGGGCATTGCACGGATCAGGTGGTGGATCAGCCACTTCCCTTGTGCACATACGAAACCACTGCCATGGCCACGGGCCTGGGCACCAATATGTTTGTGTCATGGCAACTCCTCCTTTGGTTTTGTTGACGGACTAAACTAAAGTAATGGGGCTCACTGCGTCCGTGCGAGTCCCGATGAACGCCGGGTTGGGCTGCTCACTCTGCCGCGACATAACTTGCCCTCACGCGGTCAACCTAAGCTTCAGACTTGAATACACGCACCACTGGATGATGCGTGAGAACAGTAGGCTGGTTGCTAACCCACCATAGGGCGCACCCTACTTGCCCACGAATGTTGGACGACGTTTCTCCACGAATGCTGCAACACCTTCTTGGGCGTCAAGGGTTGGAACGATGCGCGCAAACGCCGCTTCTTCGATCGCGAGACCATCGTCAATCGACGCGTCCATGCCGCGATGGATAGCTGAGAGTGCGGCCGTTATCGTCAGTGGGGGTTTGGTGGCAAGTTCGTTTGCCAGCGCTATTGCCTCCTTGAGAAGATCGGCGTCCGGGACGACACGATTTATCAAGCCCAAGCTGGCGGCCTCTTTTGAAGTGAACACGCGCCCGGTCAGTATCAACTCAATTGCCGCCTTCCGGCCGACATTGCGGGGCAAGCGCTGCGTACCGCCAAAGGTTGGAATTATGCCGATATTAACTTCGGCCTTTGAGAAGGTAGCAGACTCCGCCGCAAGCGCAATGTGAGTGGATTCCGTTAATTCGCATCCACCCCCGAACGCAATCCCATTTACCGCCGCAATAATCGGTTTTGGGTAGGATTCCACGCGCCGGGTCATCTGATGTCCAGGTCGCATAAAGTGCATAACGGCTTCCGCTGCGCCAGCTCGCATATATTTCTGAAACGCCGCGATGTCCGCTCCAGCACTGAACGCTCGTCCAGCACCAGTTATCACAACGACACGAATGGATGAATCGAGTTCGATGCTATTCAACGCGTTCATTATGCCGGCGATTAGTTCATTGCTAAGGGCGTTAAGCTTATCGGGTCGATTGAGCGTCAAGATCGCAACTGGGCCGCGATCCTCACGCAAGAGAACGGAGGACGTTTGCTGTTCGCTCATACTCATGCTTCCTTTATGTCGTTACGGATCACAGGAATTTTTACTCTATGATGTTACTCGTCGTACACCCTAAAAGTAAAGTTGGGCTTCACGGTCACTTACCAAAGAGCCCGGACATCGCAGCAAACACAAAAACCACTGCAACCATTGCACCGGCAATAACAGCAAGCCCTGACCGAAACAGCCAGTTGGTGCCCAGCTTTGATTCGGAAATTTTACCGGGTCAATATTTCAGCACTGCGACGGCACAAATAACCACACCAAACACGAGCAGAGCGACAGGGTTGTACATAAGAGTCAGGACTACGCCAAGAAAAAACAGAGCTATGTGTATTCCAACATTCTTATTCATGATGGTCCTATAGTGATGCCCAACGTAAAATTGAGGGGCTCGCCCGCTTCTGGGCGAGTCCCGCTCGAATGCCAGGTTAGGACTTGTTTTGTCATAATACATACATTCCGATTAACCTGTGGAAAGCAAGCTATTGTCGAAGAAGCTAGCTCCGGCACACCTTACGAAAAGCCTCCTGAGCTGCTTCCGTTGGGTAATCCAAGTTACCTGAATTGTGAATAACCAAAGTATGTATAACCTTAAACTTCTTGCCCAAAATTTCAACTTCCAAGATCACTTTATCGACGCCTAGATAACCTTCTTTGGCGTAGTACATATAAGACGTATTGTCAGAGCGCACAAGTGTGCCGTGCGCAGGCCCTTTGAGAACTTTTATCTGAACTGACTCAGGCGCTCCTTTTCCAGTCAATAGATTTAGTAGGATACCCTGAGATTCAAAATATGAACTTATTGCCTGCAACGGCGAAAAGCCGTTGTCCCTCTCTATATTTGCGGGGACTTGGTCGGCACTATGTTGGGGGCCACAAACATTAAATACTTCGTCGTATCTTTCCTGTGGAGCCGTTGCTGCCATCGCGCTGCTTTGGACAACAGCGAGACAGAGTAGAAGCAATATTCGCATGGTGAATGGATTCCTAACGTGATTCGAGTTGAGCGTCATCCCCGCAGGCGGCTTGCGCATATGCAAGGCGATCGGCGACGCTTTCAATGGGATAAAAAATATGATCGAGCCTG
>JAYVLG010000026.1:0-11831 GCA_043759595.1 Sulfurirhabdus sp.
GTTGTTCCAGATACTTGGCATCCAAAAAAGCACGCTGATCCAGTTCGCGGTGAAAAGTTTGGTCAAATTGCTGGAAAAGGGATTTATTTCCCGTGATGAGACGCGCTTCCAGTAAATTGGTCTGAACAGTAATATCTTTTGCTGCTTCCTCTCTGCATTCTTCAAGGGTGCGTACGCTGTGACCAACATCCAGGCCTGTATCCCATAACAGAGCGACAAGTTGTTCCAGTTGTAAATTCAAATTTTCATCTGGGACGCCAGGTAACAGAATTAATATATCAACATCTGAATAAGGGAACAGTTGACCGCGACCATAACCCCCAACGGCAAGCAGAGAAATAGAATCAGGTAATTGTGTTTTTTCCCATATCTCTTGTAAGAGCTGATCTACCAGCCGACTGTGATTGCGTAACAGCGAAGCAGAAGACATATTTGATAAATATGTATCGCGAAGGGTTTGCCTTCCTTCGACCAGATAAGCTCTCCAGCAAGCGGTATTTTTCAGGTGAATGGGTAAAGGCAAAAGAAACGAATCCTGAATGTTAGCCGATGATAGCTGGTATGGGCGGTGATCCTGCAGACACGGTCAGAACTTCGTAACCGGATTCTGTCACCAAAATGGTATGTTCCCATTGCGCAGACAAGCTGTGATCCTTTGTGACGATAGTCCAGCCATCACCTAATTGTCGGATATCACGTTTACCCGCATTAATCATTGGCTCAATGGTAAACGTCATACCAGGTTCAAGCTTTACCCCTGTGCCTGCTTTTCCATAATGCAAAACCTGTGGATCTTCATGGAAGTTCAGGCCGATACCATGTCCGCAAAATTCACGTACTACGCTACAACCTTTACTTTCAGCGTATTGTTGAATGACCTGGCCAACATCTCCCAGAAAACCTCCCGGTTTCACCGCAGCGATGCCAAGCCACATGCACTCATAGGTTATCTCAGCGAGACGTTTTGCGTGAGGAGCCACTTCGCCAACAAAAAACATCCTGCTGGTATCCCCATGAAAACCATCCTTGATGACGGTAATATCAAGATTGACAATATCACCGGATTTCAATTTTTTGTCACCAGGTACCCCATGGCAAACCTGATGGTTCACAGAAGTGCAGATAGAACGAGGATAAGGCTTATGGCCAGGCGGCGCATAATTAAGTGGCGCAGGGATGGTTTTTTGCACATCAACCATATAGTCATGGCAAATTTTATCCAGCTCGCCGGTAGTGATTCCTGAAGTAACGAAGGGCTGAACGTGGTCGAGCACCTCGGATGCGAGCCGACCCGCAATCCGCATTTTTTCGATTTCTTCTGGAGATTTAATACTGATGGACGACATAATGCGAAACCTTGTGATGGAGTTAAGTCAAGAGGATAGTGGATTATAATGAATTTATCAATTCACTTAATAAGCCGTGAATTGGCAGACGCCGGGGATTGACGTTTGATCAGGTCGTGTAAGTTAAAACCATGCTGCGCTTGATGTAATTATGTATTTTATGGTACTATTTCGAGTTAGTTTTTCAACTGCACCTTTATCGGATTGGTAAAGGTGTCGAAAGATGAAATCGCACATCTGCCTAAAGTACAGGGTGCCCGTTAAATACGGGTTATGTTCAGGTAGATGGAGGCTTAACCCTTACAAGGAATATTTAAATGTCAGTTACTATGCGTCAAATGTTGGAAGCGGGTGTTCATTTCGGACATCAAACCCGTTACTGGAATCCAAAGATGGCTCCGTTCATTTTCGGTCATCGCAATAAGATTCACATTGTGAACCTGGAAAAAACCCTTCCTATGTACCAGGAGGCACTAAAATTTGTTCGTCGTCTGGCTTCAAACAAAGGAACTGTTTTGTTCGTTGGCACCAAGCGTCAGGCGCAGGAAATTATCAACGAAGAAGCAACCCGTTGCAACATGCCTTATGTTGACCATCGTTGGTTGGGCGGCATGCTGACCAACTTCAAAACAGTTAAACAGTCCATCAAGCGCCTGCATGAAATGCAAGCCATGATGCAAGACGGTTCTCTGGATAAAATTTCCAAAAAAGAAGGTCTGGGTCTTCAGCGTGAACTTGAGAAACTGGAACGCAGTCTTGGTGGTATCAAGGACATGGGCGGTATTCCTGATGCGATTTTTGTAATCGACGTTGGGTATCAAAAAGGTACCATTACCGAAGCCAATAAATTGGGTATTCCCGTAATTGGTGTAGTAGATACCAATAATTCACCCGATGGTGTTGATTATATTATCCCGGGTAATGACGATTCAAGTCGCGCTATCCGTCTATACGTTCGTGGCATAGCTGATGCGGTACTGGAAGGACGTAGTCAGGTTGTGCAGGAAATAGTAGGTGGTGATGAATTCGTAGAAGTTGATGAATCGGGAACCCCTGCTGCTTAATTAATATTAAAGAAAAGGGGCTGTTGCCCCTTTTTTTTAATTTGTATTAAAAGTCTTAAATGTTCGAGATTATCTGAGCATTTATCAATATATCTGGTAGTACGTATTACTGAATTCGAAGGAGCACATTATGGCGGATATTACCGCGAGCATGGTAAAAGAACTGCGCGAGATGACTGGTCTCGGCATGATGGAATGCAAAAAAGCATTAACTGAAACTGCTGGAGATTTGAAAGCAGCTGAAGACCTGCTGCGTATCAAGAGTGGTGCGAAAGCTAGCAAGGCTGCTGGTCGCGTTGCTGCTGAGGGTATTGTTGGTGTCTATATTTCTGCAGATGCTAAAACAGGCGCTTTGGTTGAAATTAATTGTGAAACAGACTTTGTGGCTAAAAACGATGACTTCATCGCTTTCGGCAATACCATCGCAAAATTGGTGGCTGATAACAATCCAGCTGATGTTGATACTATCTCTCAAACCAAACTGAGTTCAGGCGAGACAGTTGAAGATGCTCGTAAAGCCCTGGTTATGAAATTGGGTGAGAATATTTCAGTTCGTCGTTTTCAGCGCTTTAATACGGCAGGTCGTCTGACGACCTATCTGCATGGCACGAAAATTGGTGTGATGGTAGATGCAACAGGGGGTGATGAAGCTTTAGGTAAAGATGTTGCCATGCACATCGCAGCAAGCAAGCCAATTTGTGTTTCTAAAGAACAAGTGCCAGCTGAACTGTTGTCCAAAGAGCGTGAGATTTATGCGGCTCAGGCAGCAGAAAGCGGCAAGCCAGCCAATATCATCGAGAAAATGGTCGAAGGCCGTATTGTTAAATATCTTGCTGAAGTCACCTTGCTGGATCAGCCATTTGTTAAAAATCCGGATGAGACAGTTGAAAAGTTGCTGGCGGCTAAGAAAGCGACCGTTAATGGATTTCAGATGTTTGTTGTTGGTGAAGGCATAGAGAAGAAAGTAACTGACTTTGCAGCTGAAGTTGCTGCTGCTTCACAGGTGTAATGTATGACAGCCCCCGCCTATAAAAGAATTCTGCTCAAATTGAGCGGAGAAGCCCTGATGGGTGAAGATAGCTATGGTATTAACCGTGCCACAATCGATCGCATGGTATCTGAAGTTGCCGAAGTTGTAAGATTAGGTGTTCAGGTTGCTGTTGTTATAGGCGGGGGTAATATTTTTCGTGGTGTGGCACCAGCTGCAGCCGGGATGGACCGCGCCACCGCAGATTATATGGGTATGCTTGCCACTGTGATGAATGCACTGGCTTTGCAAGATGCCATGCGCAGACAAGGGCTGGTGAGTCGTGTTCAGTCTGCTTTGAATATTGAACAAGTAGCCGAGCCGTACATTCGCGGTAAGGCTATGCGTTATCTGGAAGAAGGTAAAGTAGTCATTTTTGGTGCCGGAACTGGTAACCCTTTCTTTACCACCGATACTGCAGCTGCATTGCGTGGTATGGAAATGAATGTGGATGTTGTTCTGAAAGCGACCAAAGTGGATGGAGTCTATACTGATGATCCCAAAACCAATCCAGAAGCAATGCGCTACCAACGCCTCACTTTTGATGAGGCAATCGTCAAGAATCTTAAAGTGATGGATGCTACCGCTTTAACATTGTGTCGTGACCATAAAATGCCATTGTGTGTTTTCAGTATTTTTAAAGAAGGTGCATTAAAGCGCGTAGTGATGGGTGAGGATGAAGGTACGTTGGTTCAGTGCTGATTGACCAAGCGTTAACCGTTTTGCGCAGTAGTTAATTTTACGCTAAGTGAACCATGGAAGGATTAAATCATGATTGCAGACATTAAGAAATCTGCCGAGCAAAAAATGCAAAAAAGCCTGGAGTCTTTGAAAGTCGACTTGGGTAAAGTCAGAACTGGACGAGCAAATCCCGGTATTCTGGACCATGTGATGGTTGACTACTATGGAACCCCAACAGCAATAAATCAAGTGGCTAATGTGACGCTATTAGATGCCCGTACAGTGACAGTTACCCCTTGGGAAAAAAAACTGGTAGGCGCTATTGAAAAAGCAATTCGTGATTCTGATCTGGGTTTGAATCCATCATCTGTGGGCGATTTGATTCGTGTACCGATGCCAGCATTAACCGAAGAACGAAGAAAAGATTTGATCAAAGTTGTAAAGTCAGAAGCAGAAAATGCGCGTGTTGCTATGCGTAACATCCGTCGTGACGCGAATGGCACGCTTAAAGATTTACTGAAAGAAAAAGAAATCAGTGAAGATGATGAGCGTCGTGCTCAGGAAGATATTCAGAAGCTGACTGATCGCTTCATCGCAGAAATTGAAAAAGTTCTTCAGGCCAAGGAAGTTGACCTGATGGCTGTCTGAGGTAAAACATCGGTGGCCTTTTTTTCCAGCTCAACACGTCAAGTGCCTGAACCAGGCAACATTCCCCGCCACATTGCCATAATTATGGATGGCAATGGCCGTTGGGCAAAAAAACGTTTTATGCCGCGTATTGCAGGCCATAAGCGAGGTGTAGAAACGGTTAGAGATACGATTAAGGCCTGTATTGACAAGGGTGTAGAGTATCTTACCTTGTTCGCTTTCAGTAGCGAAAACTGGCGGCGTCCCGCTGAAGAAGTGTCGTTGCTGATGCAGCTTTTCGTTTTTGCTTTGGAAAAAGAAGTCACCAGACTGCACGAAAATAATATTCGGCTTATCGTAGTAGGTGATTTATGTCATTTTGAACCGAAACTTCAGGAATTGATTCGTCAAGGTGAAGAACTGACTCGTAACAATACCCGCTTAACCTTATCAGTTGCAGCAAATTATGGTGGCCGATGGGATATCTTACAAGCTACGCATCGTTTACTAAAAGAAAAGCCTGCATTAGCAACCTGCTTTACAGAAGAAGAATTAGTTCCATATCTTTCAATGAGCTACGCACCTGAGCCGGATTTATTTATTCGTACAGGCGGTGAACAGCGGATCAGTAATTTCTTGCTGTGGCAACTGGCCTACAGTGAACTCTATTTCACTAACACTCTTTGGCCGGATTTTGATGCAGATTCCCTGAATTTAGCGATCCAATCCTATCAGCAGCGTGAACGACGTTTCGGAAGAACTAGTGAACAGTTGACTTCGGCGAGCAATACGGACAAATCCTGAGATGCTGAAGGCCCGTATCCTGACTGTATTGGTCTTGCTGCCTCTACTGCTATCTGCATTATTTTTCCTCCCTGATCGTTACTGGGCATTACTTATGCTTTTTGTGCTGCTTATTGGCGCATCAGAGTGGGCTCGTATGGCTTCTTTTTCTGCGGTGAGATCTTCACTCTTCCTGGTTCTTACAGGTGGGTTCGGGCTGGCGCTGCTGTTTATTTTTAATATTGATTCTGCTTCAGGTACTTGGGTAAACTTAACCCTGTATGGATTTTCTTTGGTTTTTTGGGCTGTGGCTGCACCAGTCTGGCTAGCTAAGGGGTTGAAAATTACCAATGCTTTTATACTGGGTCTTGTGGGCTGGATAATATTGATCCCTACCTGGCTTGCTTTGGTGCAGTTAAAATCAATCAGCCCTTTTTTGCTGCTTGCCCTGATGGCGGTTATCTGGGCGGCTGATACTGCAGCATATTTTGCCGGGAAAAAATTTGGAAGAAATAAACTGGCACCATCTATCAGCCCTGGAAAAACTTGGGAAGGTGTAATCGGTGCCATGATAGGTGTTTCTATTTATGCACTTATATGGTTAAATTCAAGTGATACTTTACATGATGCAGCGGCTCGTGTTGGAGGTGTTCCTGTAATTACTGTTATTATCGCAGTTTGGTTAATGACTTATTTCAGTATCTTAGGTGATCTATTTGAATCCTGGATGAAGCGTCAGGCAGGATTGAAAGATAGCGGAAATATATTGCCCGGCCATGGTGGCATTCTTGATCGTATTGATGCTTTGACCTCGACCTTACCCTTAGCCGCACTTGTTGTGTTCTATTTAAACTCTACGTTGCCCACTTAATGATATCAGTTCAAAACGTTACGATTTTAGGGTCAACTGGGACTATTGGCGTTAATACACTCAATGTTATTGCGCAGCACCCTGATAAATTCCGCGTGGTGGCTCTCACTGGTAATTCACAAATAGGCAGGTTATTTGAGCAATGTCAAAAATTTAAGCCTGATTTTGCTGTGGTTCTTGATTCAGCTGGAGCGGAAAGCCTTCAGAAGAGGATCAGGCAATCCGGCCTTCAAACTGAAGTACTGTGTGGTATTGAAGCAATGGAACGAGTTTCATCATTGCCGCAAGTGGACAGCGTGATGGCAGCCATTGTTGGTGCTGCAGGTTTGCGTCCGGCTATGGCAGCAGCCAAAGCTGGCAAACGGATCATGTTGGCAAATAAAGAAACGCTGGTGATGTCAGGTAATCTTTTTATGGATGCTGTCAGGCAGAGTGGGGCAACTTTATTGCCAATCGATAGTGAACACAATGCTATCTTTCAGGTGATGCCAGGTAATTATGCGGGTGATCTGGCGCATTCCGGCATTAAGCGTATTTTATTGACGGCTTCTGGTGGCCCATTCAGGAAAATACCCTTGACTGAGTTGGAAAACGTGACACCAGAGCAAGCTTGCGCACATCCTAATTGGGTCATGGGAAGAAAAATTTCAGTCGATTCAGCTACCATGATGAACAAGGGGCTCGAAGTAATTGAAGCGCATTGGCTATTCAATGCACCCGCTGATCTGATACAAGTCGTTATTCATCCACAAAGTGTGATTCACTCGATGGTTGAGTATATAGACGGTTCAGTGATTGCGCAGTTGGGAAATCCGGACATGCGAACGCCTATCGCCTATGCCTTGGGGTTTCCTGAACGTATTGATGCCGGTGTAACCCCTCTTGATCTTTTTAAAATAGGCCGGCTTGATTTTGAAGAACCTGATTTTGTGCGTTTTCCTTGTCTTCGATTATCATTTCAAGCGTTGCGCACTGGTGGTACATCGCCTGTAGTTTTGAATGCGGCTAATGAAATTGCCGTGGCAGCTTTTCTGGATGGGAACCTGCCATTCAAATCAATTCCGGTATTGATTGAGTTTGTATTAGAACAAATTACTTCACAACCTGTCACAGTTATTGAAGATGTACTTCGCGCTGATGCGCAAGCCCGCGAAAGTGCTTCACAATGGATAAGTATTCACACTGCTGTCCGTGTTTAAACGTATAAAACCCTCAAACTGATTTACCCTATGAATATACTTTTTACTCTCATTGCCTTTGCACTTGCACTTGGTATCCTGATTGTTATTCATGAATTGGGACATTACTGGGTTGCTCGTCTTTCCGGTGTGAAAGTGTTGCGATTTTCAATCGGGTTCGGTAAGCCATTGCTGGTTAAAAGATATGGTGCTGATCAGACTGAATGGGCAATTGCTGCTTTTCCGTTAGGCGGGTATGTAAAGATGCTCGATGAGCGTGAGGGTAAGGTTAGTCCACACGAAGTGCATCGTGCTTTTAATCGTCAGGCTGTATCAAGGCGCGTTGCCATTGTAGCTGCTGGTCCAATTGCCAATCTGCTGCTGGCGATAGTTCTCTACTGGGTGCTGTTTATGCATGGCGTTCCCGGCATCAAACCTGTTCTGGGGGAGGTGCCGAAACAAACCGCTGCTTCAGTGAGCGATTTGAAGAAAGGTGATTTAATTCTCAATATTAACAGTCAACCTGTTGTTACTTGGCAGGATGTCCGTTGGTATTTGCTCCAGGATGCTGTACAAAAATCCATTGTCAAAATTGAAGTGCAAAATGCCAAGGGCGAACTGGGTTTTCACACGCTTGATATGAGTCATCTCACTGCTGAAGATCTTGATGGAGATCTTCTGGAAAAATTGGGTTTGTCAATTTTCAGACCAGAATTCACAACCCGGATCGGTCAGATTTTACCCGACGGTGCTTCAGCGCAAGCAGGATTGCAAGAAGGCGACGTAGTTGTCTCGATTAATCAATCGCATGTACAACGCTGGGAAGAACTTGTCGAGTGGGTACGGAAATCACCTGGGCTCCCGTTACAGTTTTCGCTGGATCGGCATGGGAAGGTTGTTCATCTTACTGTGGTACCTGATGGTGCGTTAGAAAAAGGCTCGAAAGTGGGTAAAATTGGTGCCGGCCCATGGGTAGATCCATCTCAAAAGAAAATGCTGTTAACTCAAGTAAAGTATTCTCCGTTGCGGGCGTTTCAGGAATCGGTCAGTAAAACGTGGGATACGGCCCAGTTCAGTTTGAAGATGCTCTTCAAAATGGCTACAGGGGAGGTTTCTTTAAAAAACATCAGTGGCCCGATCACAATCGCAGATATAGCAGGGCAAACAGCAAGTTTGGGTTTTGTGCCTTATGTTAGCTTCCTGGCTTTAATCAGTATTAGTCTGGGTGTATTGAATTTATTGCCCATCCCCTTATTGGATGGCGGTCATTTGTTGTATTATATGGTGGAAATTATCAAAGGAAGCCCTGTCTCTGAAAGAGTCATGGAAATTGGTCAACAGATTGGTATGGCATTCTTGCTGACCTTAATGGCTTTTGCTTTCTATAACGATATCAATCGATTGCTAATAGGCTCATAAAAATATGAAACCAAAACTCCTCGCCTCCCTGATTATGGGTATGTTTTCCGCATCCACCTGGGCAATTCAACCTTTTGTGGTTAAGGATATCCGGGTTGAGGGCATTCAACGTACGGAAGCAGGCACTGTATTCAGTTATTTGCCTGTGAAAGTGGGCGAAACCATGGATGACGAAAAGGCCTCCGCAGCAATTAAGGCCTTATTCTCGACAGGTTTTTTTAAAGACGTACGTCTTGAATATGACAAGGATGTTTTGATCGTCATGGTGCAGGAACGACCCGCTATTTCCAGGATTGAAATTACAGGTACCAAGGAATTTCCCAAGGAACAGCTGAAAGATGGTCTTAAACAAGTAGGACTTGCCGAATCCCGGATTTTCGACAAGGCTTTACTGGATAAAGCCGAGCAGGAATTAAAGCGACAGTATTACAGCCGTGGTAAATATGCTGCAACGGTAACAACGACTGTGACACCGCTTGAGCGTAATCGGGTAGCCATTGATTTTACGGTTAATGAAGGTGAAATTGCTAAAATTCATCAGATCAACATAGTAGGTAATCATGCTTTTAAAGAAAAAGAACTGCTGGATTTGTTTGCGCTGACAACACCCGGGTGGTTAACCTGGTACAGCAAGAATGATCAGTACTCGAAACAAAAGCTTTCAGCCGATCTGGAGACAATGCGGTCCTTTTACCTTAATCAGGGTTATCTTGAATTCAACATCGATTCAACTCAGGTTTCTATCAGTCCTGATAAAAAGGATATTTATCTGACGGTAAATATCACTGAGGGTGAAAAGTATACAGTTTCCGACGTAAAGCTTGCCGGCGAATTGCTGGTGCCTGAAGAAGAGCTTAAAAAATTAATCAAGTTGAAGGCTGGCGACGTCTTCTCCCGTGAAAAACTGACTGAGTCCAGTAAACTCATCGGGGATCGTCTGGGTAATGAAGGTTATGCTTTTGCTAACGTTAACGCCGTTCCAGAGCTGGATAAAGAAAACCATAAAGTGGCCTTTACCTTTTTCCTGGACCCAGGCCGGCGTGTTTATGTGCATGAATTGAATATCACTGGAAATACCAAAACGAGCGATGAAGTTATCCGCCGTGAAATGCGGCAATTGGAAGGTGGTTGGTATTCTGCCGAAAAAATTACCCGGTCTCGTGAGCGTTTGAATCGTTTGGGATATTTTTCCGATGTCAACGTTGAAACCCCTGCAGTAACGGGTACAACGGATCAAGTAGATGTTAATTTTAATGTCACGGAAAAACCAACGGGCAGCATTATGGCTGGTCTTGGATTTTCAAGTACGGATGGGGTGGTTTTAAGCGGTTCAGTATCTCAGAGCAACGTTTTTGGATCCGGTAATTATCTTGCCGTTCAGGTCAATAGCAGCAAAATTAATAAAGTTTATTCTTTATCATTTACAAACCCATACTACACACCTGATGGTGTCAGCCTTGGTTATGATGTATACCAGCGCAATGTAGATGCGACTACCAGCTCTGTTTCACCTTACACCAGCAAAACATTGGGTGGAGGAATGCGACTTGGCATTCCATTAAATGAACTGGATACAGTTAACTTTGGTTTGAGCTACGAACGTACGAAGCTAGGCGTTTTAGATACCAGTCCAACACAGTACATTGACTTTGTGAACGAATTTGGCTCGTCAAACACCACTTTGCGTGGCGATGTAGGTTGGGCCCGTGATACACGTGACAGTCTGATTTATCCTACTCAAGGTACGTTGCAACGGGTTTATGGTGAAGTGGGCATGCCGGGTGGAACACTGAAATATTATAAGCTTAACTACCAGCATCAATGGTTTTATCCACTGTCCAGAGACTATACGCTTATGCTGAATGGTGAAGCTGGAATGGGTAATGGCTATGGTGGAAAGACATTGCCATTTTTCAAGAATTTCTATGCGGGTGGCAACACGTCTGTCCGTGGGTATGATTCGGGTACTTTGGGTCCAAAGGATATTAACGGCAATTCTTTGGGTGGCAATCGTCGGATAGTGGGTAATGCGGAGGTCTTTTTCCCATTCCCGGGCTTAAATAAAGATAAGTCTGTAAGACTGAGCGCTTTCATGGATGCTGGTGCAGCGTATGGTCAGGATGAAAAATTGAGCTTTGGAAATATGCGATATTCAGCAGGTATTGGATTAAGCTGGCAATCTCCTATTGGTCCGTTGAAATTTAGTTTGGCCAAAGCTTTCAAAGCCCAGGAAAATGATAAAATACAAAAATTCCAGTTTGTTTTGGGTACAGCATTTTAAAATAATTATTTAGGTAGGAGAGTAAGTTGAAAAAGTTCTTATTATCAGTATGTGCTACAGCTTTGTTGTTGCAGGTAGCGCCAACAGTTTTAGCTGCAGAATATAAAATTGGTTTTGTAAATACTGAGCGTGTATTCCGCGAAGCTGCTCCAGCAGTCAGAGCGCAAAAGAAACTGGAAAAGGAATTCGCTGCGCGGGATCTGGAACTCCAGAAAATGACCAAGCAGGCACGCGATATTCAGACTTACCTGGAAAAAGAAGGTGTCACAATCAGCGACTCAGATCGCCGAAACAAAGAAAGAGATCTGGCCAACCTGAATCGTGATATCCAGCGCTCGCAAAGAGAGTTTCGTGAAGATCTGAATTTGAGACGTAATGAAGAGCTTTCAGCTGTTCAGGAAAGAGCGAATAAAGCCATCCAGGCTATTGCAGAAAGCGAAAAGTATGATTTGATACTTCAGGAAGCCGTTTTTGCAAGCTCCCGAATTGATGTGACAGAAAGAGTTCTGAAAGCTCTGTCTGACAAGTAACAGACATTGACTGATGCGCTCTGG
>JAYVLG010000027.1:0-34094 GCA_043759595.1 Sulfurirhabdus sp.
GCATGGGAAACATGGTTTCCCGTCATCGGCTTTTTGCCGGTAACTAAACATACTCGGGCCATGATTTATGACTCCCAATCGGAAAAAACGACATTTATACCATATTTCAGGTGAACCGTTCAAGTTTATAATCACTTTAATTTACGGGCATTAAAACATTCACTTTAATTACCAGCAATTTAGCTTCTAAATTGATTAAAATTACAGGTAGAATATCAAGGTAACATTTGATAATAAAAAACCAGCCAATGGATTTTCAAAATACGCTGAAACTCATGCTTGTCGAAAATTACCGCTCAGGGCATTGTTCATGAAAAAAAAATCAAGCATTCTGAATCAATTAACTTGCGTCACAAACTATTTTTTCAGCGCGGCACTCTTTTTCAGCTCTGTCAGCATACCGCAACTAGCACATGCAGATACCCTTAAAATTGGCGGAACGGGTGCCAGCCTGGCGACAATGCAACTACTCGCCCAATCGTTTGAAAAAACCAGGCCCGCCGACCACATCACCGTTTTACCCAGTTTAGGGAGTACCGGTGGCATCAAGGCTTTACTTGCCGGCGCTTTGGATATCGGGATAAGTAGCCGCCCTTTAAAACAGGAAGAACAAGCTCAAGGAGGGATAGCAGTTAAATTTGCCACCACCCCTTTTGTGATTGCCACCGGCCTGAAGACACCCGCTACCAATTTGACTTTAAGTCAGCTGGCAGATATTTACGCCGGTCGACAAACAGCATGGCCTGATGGCACGCCTGTTCGTTTGGTGCTCCGCCCTGCAAACGATTCAGACACTGAAATACTGAAAAACATGTCCCCCGAGTTAAATGTGGCTGTTACCACGGCATTTTCCCGCCCTGGCATTCAAATTGCCACCTCTGACCAGGAAAACGCCGATATTTTGGCCAAATTGAAAGGAGCAATAGGGTCATCTACACTCAGCATCATTCTGTCCGAGAAGCGGCCGCTGAAATCCATCCCGTTGAATGGTGCCACCCCAATCCTTAAATCTGCGGGCGATGGTCGTTATCCCTACCTCAAAGACATCTATATTGTGACAAACCAGAACACAAAACCACTCGCCAAAGAGTTTATATTATTCATTCAATCCCCTGGTGCAAAAAAAATCCTGACTGACAATGGACATTTTCCGGTCAAATAAACCATTTGAAAGTATCCATGCACACTGATTCTGCTTCTCTCGTAAAGCTCATAAATTGGCTAGCAGGAATTATTGCTTTATTTATTGCTATTGCTGTTCCGACTGGCTATTTTCTGATTTCTTATCAATACAATGAAGGTGAACTTCAAACCAAGACAGAATATGCCGCGTCCCAAATTACGGGATTGATCAATCACAACCCGGAAATGTGGTTATATGAAGAACATCGACTCACCACAATACTAACCAATATTTCTGAACAAGCAAAATCACCTGAAACTGGTTACATAACAGACAGCAAAGGTAATGTTCTCGCTCGCGGCGCAACCTCTGCGCTTACAGGGTTCACCCTATCCCGCTCCGCAACACTTTACGACTCCGGCCTGAAAGTCGGAAATGTCACGATAGAAAGATCTCTCGGCCCGGTTTTACGTACAACTGCTGCATTTGGTTTAATGGGAACCATTTTTGGGTTAGTCATTTTCATTACGTTGCGAGTTTTGCCTTTACGCGCCTTGATGAATGCGATGGCTGCATTGCACCAAAATGAAAATCGCCTTCAGGTTGTTATAGAAAATGCAGCAGATGGCATTCTCAGCGTCGCTCTTGATGGCACTATCGAATCCGCCAATCCAGCAGCGGAAAGGATTTTTGGGCTATCCCAAATAACGGGAATGAATTTCAGCAAACTGGCGCCAGAATCCCATTCATCTACCCTGAAAAACATGTTAAGTCATCGCGGTAAATCAGAAACGGTAGGCTTGCACTCGGATGGTTCATCTTTACCCATTGAGTTGGATATCAGTGAAGCCATGATGGATAAACGCTTAACGCTGATTGTTATTGTACGAGATATTTCAGAACGAAAGAAAGCAGAACAAAAGCTCTCTTTTCTGGCCAATTTTGACAGCCTCACAGGATTACCAAATCGCAGTTTATTCAGAGATCGCCTTGCGCAAGCTGTGAACCGTGCAGATAGACAGGAACATTTGGTCGCTTTGCTCTTTCTCGACCTGGATCGCTTCAAAACCATCAATGACAGCCTGGGCCATACAAGTGGCGACAATTTGCTGCTGCAAGTTGCACATCGCTTAAAGTCAGTGCTCAGAAAATGCGACACAGTTGCCAGATTAGGGGGAGATGAGTTCACGCTGATACTGGAAGATATTTCACATATCGATGTTGTATCCGGCTTGGCAAATAAAATCCTTGATATTTTTTCAGAGCCCTTTGTTCTGGATAATCAGGAGCTTTATATTTCCACCAGCATTGGCATTACGCTCTATCCTTTTGACGAAACTGACATTGATAATCTCATCAAAGATGCCGATACTGCCATGTACCACGCAAAAGCCATGGGCAGAAATAATTACCAGTTTTACACTCAGGAAATCAACAAGAAAGACAATGACCGTTTGACGTTGGAGACCGACCTGCGGAAAGCATTGGACCGTGATGAGTTCCAGCTACATTTTCAACCAAAAATCAATCTGAAAAATGGCAAGGTTGTGGGTGTTGAAGCACTATTACGCTGGAAAAATCACCCGAATGTTTCACCGGCAGCCTATATCCCACTGTTAGAGGAAACAGGCTTGATTATCCCGGTAGGTGAATGGGTATTGCGAACTGCCTGTAACCAGATCCGCGCTTGGCAAGCGGAAAAACTTCCGGCTTTACATATTGCGGTCAACCTTTCAGTTCGTCAATTCAGTCAAAAAGATCTGATCGATACAATCTCCCGAATTCTCAAAGAAACAGGGCTGGAACCCCATTTACTTGAACTGGAAATTACTGAAAGCTTGCTCATGGATAACAAGGAAAGCAATATTGCCATCCTGACGAATATTAAAAATATGGGCGTTCGCATTTCCATGGATGACTTTGGTACTGGCTATTCTTCACTCAGCTACCTTAAGCGGTTTCCTATACATACATTGAAAATTGATCAGTCATTTGTCAAAGGAATAACGGCGAATGCGGATGATGCTGCAATTGCAGGCGCCATCATTAATCTGGCTCACAGCTTACGTCTTAATGTTGTTGCAGAAGGGGTAGAAACACAAGAACAGCACGACTTCCTGCTTCAGAATGGTTGCAACCAGGCCCAAGGTTATCTGATCAGCCGCCCTTTGCCAGCAGTGGCATTCGAAAAATGGCTCAATGCAAGAAATGCCTGAGGTTGCATAGCGGTGTTATCTGAATATAACTAAACCCTGCGGACTTTCACTACTATAAAATGCCTTTCTCAGAAAACGAAAGCGCGCAATTTTTTCCAACAATAAAATGGTCCAGCACCCGAATATCCACCATGCCCAATGCAGCTTTTAATGACTGAGTTAAAATTTCATCGGCACGACTGGGCTCTGCCACACCCGATGGATGATTATGGGCAAAGATAATTGAAGCTGCGTTGTGATACAAGGCTCGTTTGAGCACTTCACGGGGATAAACGCTGGTCTGGGTAAGCGTACCCCTAAACAGCTCTTCAGATGCGATAACGCGATTCTGCGCATCCAGAAACACCCCCACAAACACCTCATGTTCACGACCAGACAGTGTAAGTCGCAAATAATCACGCACCGCACCAGGAGAAGTGAGTGCATCCTGCTGTTGCATTTGTTCGGATAAAGCGCGCTTAGCCATTTCCAGCACAGCCTGCAATTGTGCAAATTTCGCAGCCCCCATTCCTGGCATCAGACAGAAATCGGCCTGGCTAGCGTTAAACAAGTTGGTCAGGCTACCAAACTGCAATAATAATGCGCGGGACAAGTCCACTGCCGTTTTACCCTGGATACCCGTACGCAAAAAAATAGCAAGCAACTCTGCATCAGAGAGGCTGGCAGCCCCTTTGATCAAGAGTTTCTCTCGTGGTCTTTCATTTTCGGGCCAGTCTGTAATCGCCATGCGCGTATTATGACAAATAAATTTAAAACGCGATATAGCTTTAACCAAAATTTGTCGAAATATACTGAAGAGTTTCGCGAACTGGCTCGATAAGATATATTACGCTTTTGATTTCACTACATTTACCTATTCGGTGTTAAGCATGGCTGAACTTTCAAACAAGCGCATATTGTTGGGCATTACTGGCGGCGTCGCTGCCTACAAGGCAGCGGAACTCACGCGCTTAATGGTGAAAAGCGGTATTGAGGTACAGGTTGTCATGACCCAGGCTGCCTGCCAATTTATCACCCCTGCCACACTTCAGGCACTCAGTGGAAAACCGGTTTTTACCGATTTATGGGATGACCGTATTGATAACGGAATGGCCCATATCGACTTCACCCGAAATATAGACGGCCTGCTTATCGCCCCTGCCAGTGCGGATTTCATTTCAAAGCTGGTGCATGGTTCCGCAGATGATCTGCTGTCTACAATCTGCCTTGCACGTGCCTGCCCCATCATGGTTGCGCCCGCCATGAACAGGCAGATGTGGGAAAACCCTGCTACTCAGCGCAACATAACTCAACTCAAACGGGATGGCGCTACTGTATTCGGCCCTGCCAGCGGCGCGCAAGCTTGTGGTGAAATTGGCATGGGACGCATGCTGGAGCCTGAAATATTAATTGAAGAAATCGAGTCTTTCTTTCAGCCAAAATTGCTGAAAAACCGCAAAATTCTAATCACTGCCGGTCCTACCTTTGAAGCCATTGACGCCGTGCGCGGCATCACCAATCTGAGTTCTGGGAAAATGGGCTACGCTGTCGCGCGCGCAGCAATCGAAGCAGGCGCTGAGGTAACCTTGATTTCAGGTCCTTCCTGCATTACCCCTCCCAACAGCGCAAAATTGATTTCCGTTACCAGTGCGCAAGAAATGCTGAATGCTGTCAACGATGCTGTGGAAGGCATGGACATTTTCATCAGCGTGGCAGCCGTATCGGATTATTACGTACTCAACCCCAGCGAGCAAAAGATCAAGAAAGATGCTCATATTCTCACACTGGAGTTAGCCCCTAATCCGGATATCGTGGCAAATGTCGTCAATCTTCCCAACGCCCCTTTTTGTGTGGGCTTTGCCGCAGAAAGTGAAAATCTGTACGAATTTGCTGAAATGAAGCGTCGACGTAAAAATCTGCCTTTACTGGCGGCCAATCTGGTGCAGGATGCACTTGGCAGCGATGATAGCGAATTGGTACTCTTTGATGACGAAGGCACGCACCCTCTCCCACGCGCACCAAAAATAACATTGGCCAGGCAACTGATTGAACACATTGCCAAACTCTACATTCCTTCATCGCACGAATCAGGCTCCAGCAAATCGACAAAAAGAACTGTTAATAAATAATCACCCTGAAGGAACATGCATGCGAAATATTGATCTCAAAATTATGGACAACCGGTTAAAAGAACATTTGCCCAGTTACGCAACACCCGGCTCTGCCGGACTGGATTTACGTGCTTGCATCGACCACGTCCTCACCTTGCAACCAGGGGACACCGAACTGATCCCTACCGGCATTGCCATCCATATAGGCACACCTGATCTGGCAGCAATAATTCTGCCTCGCTCCGGCCTTGGGCATAAACACGGCATTGTTTTAGGAAATCTGGTCGGCTTGATCGATTCTGATTATCAGGGTCAGCTTTTTGTTTCGTGCTGGAATCGCAGTAAATCCGCATTCATTCTCAATCCGATGGAACGTCTGGCGCAATTGGTTATTGTTCCGGTCGTCAGGGTTGGATTCAATATTGTGGATGACTTTGAATCAAGCGAACGGGGTGAAAGAGGCTTTGGAAGCACCGGCAAACATTGATTGTCGGATTTTTTTACAAAGAAAACCATACCCGCTATTTACCGCTCAAACCGTGGCACACAATTACCTGTTGCATTCTGCCTATCATGAACAACTTATTGACTTTTCAATAAGTTGTTCCCATCCACAAAAAAATACATTATCATGAATATGAGTTTATCTGGATCAAACGAGGTAGATTCACATTCAGCATAATTACTAATGGGTTTATTTTTACCCACAAAAGAAATAGAAAAATTTTTTTATTCTATAATCAGCTTACTGAGATAAGCAGCAGCAGCAATAAAAATAAAAATAATTGAACATAGAAACACAAATCAGGGACAGTCGTCGCACATGAAACTCTCGCTCGCTCGCTTATGCTTGTTTGCGCTTCTAATTCTGGAAATAATTAGCGGTGCGGCTATTTATTCCCTGTATAAAATCTCAAGCCATGAAGAAACAGACGCAAAAGCCGACTTAATTAATGCCAGTCGCTCCATTTCGGTCCCCATTGCTTCGTTAGCAAACACTTTACAAGAAACAGCTAGCCGTATTGCTCAACACCCACAAACCATTCGTGCGTTGAAAAGCGGATCGGAAAGTGAGCGTATTGCGCAACTTGAAAATATTCGCACTTTTTACCCTGATGCCAATATACAGTGGGCGCTACCTAACGACACAACAACCAGCATTCCGTTAACACCTCCACTTTCGGTAGTGTATTCACGTACTTTGCAGGATGGTCGGAACGAGTTGATTAACAATGCTGCCCCGGCTTTACTTACCCTGACGCTTGCACAGCCCGTTATGGATCCGGTTAATAAAGCCATACTTGGTTTTGTGGTCATCAACAACAGGGGGCTGGAGCTTCAATCCATTTTCAAATCCCTGCAACTGCAAAACACCTTTGTTGAATTGCAGCAATCAAATAATAATGCCCCATACAGCACACTCATGAGTGTGGGGAATTCTCATTTAAAAACAGATAATTTTCAGGAGCTGAAAGATCTGCCTGGCACGGCCTGGCGTCTTGCGGTATGGCATCCCCCTGGGTCTACCGCAAAACCCGCTGTTTCAACTTCTCAAGCGTATCTGATCGTCTGGCTCGCCCTCTCGGCATTTCTGTGCACCACCATCGGTGGACTGTACTTTTTCAGTAAAAAGTTCCTGGCGCATGATATCAATACCATACTGACGTTTTTCTCAGACATTCGACATGCTCGCTTACGCAAAACCTATACAATCAAACTGACCGATATTCATTCCAACTTTGAAATCATGTATCGCCTGGGCAAGCTCATGTTGGGAAAACACAAGCAAGTCAGCGATTTTGCCAGTAACGATTTTCTTTCACAAACCAATAATCGCCGAAGTTTTGAAACGAAACAAAGTGAAGTATTCAAAACACTTGCTGAGGGCTGGACTCACAGTTTGCTGATCCTCGATATCGACAATTTCAAGTATGTGAACGACACCCACGGACATGATGCAGGGGATGCACTGATCATTCAATTTGGTAAAGCACTCAAGGAGCATCTGCGCGGCAGCGATTTTATTGCCCGCCTTGGAGGAGACGAATTCTGCGTCATTTTCCCCAACACTCCCCTAAAGAGAGCTACCGAATTAGCGGAGCGATTACGCGAGAAAATGCCTTCTGATCTTCAACTGAAAGCAGGTGTGACGCACAAGCTACATTGGAGCGGTGGCTTGAGTGAATACAAAAAGAGCGATACAAGCGAAAACATGGCACTTGCTAGAGCCGATAGTGCCTTGCTAGAAGCCAAGCGTGCAGGCCGCAACAAAACCATGCTTGCCGCATGACAAACCAACCTTACTCCTGAGCCATTTCAGGATTCACACGTTTATGCTGCTGGATACCTAACATTACCAGCAAGAACAGCCCTGCGCCTATAAATAACATTCCCCATCCTTCTGACACCCCCGGCTTTTCTCCCAGTTGCACCCATGCTGCCATTACCCCGACCACTGGCGTGGCCAATGTGCCAAGACTAGCGGTTCCTGCCGGTAATTTATGCAAACTGTACAGCCACAGCAACCAGCCAATCGCTGTACCAAACAGGGCGTTATACAATAAGGCCCCAATAAAATAAGATGACCACTGCACCGGTTGTGCTGGAAACGCCAAGGCTATCATCACCAACGGTATCGCACCAAGCAACATTTGCCATGCTGTCATCAGAATCAGGTCGTACTCGGCACGCTCACGCATGATCTTGGCTACTATTGCGCTGACGCCCCAGCAAACCCCTGCCGATATGGCCAGTACTTTGCTGAAAAAGCTGCCACCTAATGCCCATGGTTCCAGAACTAGAACCAGACCAGCAAATGCCATGATAACTGCTGCCCATTGCGCCCCCCGGATGCGCTCCCCTAATATTGGCCAAGCCAGTATCAGTACCCAAAAAGGCATAATATAAGCGAGAACCGCAGACTTCCCCGCGCCACCATTTTCAAGTGCCCAAATTGTCATGCCAATGAAACCCGTCGTTTGCAGCAAACCGAGCAACAACATCCACCAGAAACCTTGAGGGCGCAGAGATTTTCCTTGCCAAAGCAAAACCAGAAATAAACTGACGGCCCCCAGCAAGGTACGTAATGCGGCAAAATCAAAAGGACTGGAGTAACGCAGCGCTTCTTTCATTACGACCCAGTTATATCCCCAAATCAATGTTAAAACTGAAAGTGCCAGCACGGCCAACTTTAGGGAAGAATGATTTTTGTTCACGGTGAATACTTAAATATGGACTTAGGGGAAAAATTATTATGCTATAACAAAGCATAGGTTACTCGTATTATTTAACTGGAGGTAGTTCATGAATATTCATACCCTTCCCGATGCAATACAACGTGAACGCGAAGCGTTACTCAAAGACGCTATCGATATGCTCGAAATGCTGGGCAATCATGATTTGACTGCCCAGGATCTGGCAGGTTATAACGAACCGGATGAGTTAAACATCCCCGTGTTGAATGTCCACATGCGCCCCGACATTTGCGCTTCAAATCAGAACAATGATGGAATGGTGCTTGGCGTGGTTGAAGTCAGCACTGATCTGGGTGAAGAATCGTGTGGCCGACGCTGGCAAGCTTTTAGCACATGGGCAAATAGTCACAATAGTCGCTTGCAGGTGTTCGTCCATCCTGAAGACGTGCATCGTGCTACTGAAATTGCCCAATACTGGCACGTGGATCCCGATTCAATTATCCCGGTGAAGCGTACTCATTAGGAAAAAAGCGGTTTCATGCTGAACTGGAGGTAAGTACTGAGCATCAGGCAATATGTAAAAAACGACGGTCTCCGCTTCGTCTTTCATTTTTGGGCATACGAACCTCTTGCTTCACCCTCCTGTCCACCCCTCTACGGCGCTCATCAGATTTTCCGTAAGTTGCCCACAATTTTTTAACGCCCCAATTCCACGGCCAGATACGTTCTTTTTCCAGGGACTTTAATAAAAACACGATAGCAAGATAGGCAAACAGAACAAAACACAATTGCGCGATCACGATCGTGATCGAGATAGTTTCCAGAGCAAAGCTATCCACGCCCAGCATATAGCTATAAGCAGAAATAACGATTGCGAGTAAGCCGGATAAGAAATACATAGTGAGTTTTATCGATTTATTGGTATTCCCAAAGATAAAGCAATATTCACGCCAGACAGGCACTCTCTTTATATATCATAAAGTTATTCGAATTTAGCACAAATCAACCGAAGCTGTTGTAAAAAATACCGACATTTAAAAAATTTCCAAGGTGTTATTTTTAGGCATGAACTTTGCTTACATTCCAACTACAACTTTGGATATTGGATTTTATGATGCGGATTATGCTGATTGATGAAAACATGGAGCGGGCACTAACGCTGAAACATGCGTTATGTGAAGCAGGCAATGAAGTGGTTTTTGAGTCTTCGTCAGCCCTGGACATGATTAAACGCGTTGCAGAAACACAACCCGATATGATTATCATTGACACGGAATCCCCCAGCCGCGACACACTGGAGCATCTGGCGGCTGTAAATAGAGATCAGCCCAGACCCATTGTCATGTTTACCCATGATGGTGAAAGTGACAAAATCAAGGCTGCGCTACATGCGGGCGTTAGTTCTTACATTGTTAACGGTCTTGATCCCAGCCGCATTAAACCCATACTGGATGTTGCTATCTCCCGCTTTGAAGCATATCAGGCGATGCGACTTCAGTTAGATAAAGCGAATACCACATTGGCTGAACGCAAAATCATAGAGCGCGCCAAGGGAATATTGATGAAGCAGCGCAACTTGAATGAAGAGGATGCCTATCAAGCTATGCGTAAAACGTCCATGGAACGCAGCTTGAAGATGTCAGAGTTAGCGCAGCAAATTATTGCCATATCTGAGTTACTGGCTTAGTTAGTTTTCATTCGGAAATCTGCCCCTCCACTCCTTGATGAGGGCCAGGAAGAGAGTGGAAATGCCTTGTCCCCCTCTCCCCTCCCATAAAGAGGGGAATGTAGCGACCAAATTAATATACATTTCAATAATCCCTGTCGTGTTATTTAACACAGTCAGCCAAACCTGATAAAAATTTAAATCCGGTTTAAATAGGTGCATACATGAATGCTTTCGCACCAATAAAGGGCATGATAAAAAAAATGCCTGGCCACATCCAATACCCTGCATCACACTATTTTTCTTTTACATTCAAATAAGTAATATAAAAATTCACAACTTGGCATATTCGTTGCTTACAAGTTAATTAAGTAACAAATATAACAGGCCAACGGCGGCTTGTTTCAACAGGACAAAGGCGTCCATTCATGCAAAGCAATACTGCGTGGATGGTCGCCTTTTTTATTTGCTTTAGCAATGTACGGAGAATGAAATGAGCGAAGCTAAGAATTGCAATGACAAGCAGGTTTCAGTAGTTGTAAATAACAGTCGAAGAGACTTCATGAAGAAGAGTGTGGTTTTTACTGGCGCCGCTGCTTTGATGGGTCTGGTGCCTGGTGGTGTACGTAGTGCAGCTTGGGCAGCCGGCTCGGATGCACCTGAAAAAACCGAAGTGAAAATCGGTTTTATTCCGCTGACTGATTGCGCTTCTGTAGTGATTGCATCTGTCATGGGTTTCGACAAGAAATACGGCATCAAGATTGTTCCCAGCAAAGAAGCTTCGTGGGCTGGTGTGCGTGACAAGTTAGTGAATGGTGAGCTGGATGCTTCCCATGCACTTTACGGCCTGATTTACGGTGTGCAGCTGGGCATTGGCGGGCAGAAAAAAGACATGGCCGTTCTCATGAACATCAACCACAACGGCCAGGCAATCACGCTTTCCGGTCAATTGCATGAAAAAGGCGTAAAAGATGGCGCCAGCTTGGCGGCACTGATCAAGAAAGAGCCACGCGAATATACCTTTGCCCAGACTTTCCCAACGGGTACTCATGCTATGTGGCTGAACTACTGGCTAGCCTCGAACGGTGTTAATCCGCTCACCGAAGTAAAAAATATTACCGTGCCACCTCCCCAGATGGTCGCGAACATGCGCGTCGGAAACATGGATGGTTATTGCGTTGGCGAGCCGTGGGGTGCCCGTGCCATTCGCGACAAGATCGGGTTTACTGCCGTCACGACTCAGGAAATCTGGACGGATCACCCTGAAAAAGTATTGGGCACCACTGCCGAGTTTGTACAGAAATACCCGAATACTGCTCGCGCCATGGTGGCCGCGCTTCTGGATGCTTCACGCTACATCGACACCATGAGCAACCGCTCCAAGGTAGCGGACATCATCAAGGACAAGTCTTACGTCAATACTGACTTTGACTCTATCGAAGACCGGATGCTGGGTCAGTACGATAACGGTATCGGCAAGAAGTGGCAGGACCCAAACTACATGAAATTCTTCAATGAAGGGGCAGTTAACTTCCCCTACCTGTCGGATGGCATGTGGTTCCTCACCCAGCACAAACGCTGGGGCTTGCTGAAGGAAGATCCGGACTATCTGGCTGTCGCGAAAAAAATCAACCAGATCGATCTGTACAAGCAGGCAGCTACCCAAGCAAAAGTAGCCATTCCCAAAGATGTCATGCGTACCAGTAAATTGATGGATGGCACCGTGTGGGATGGCAAGAACCCGAAAGCTTATGCCAATAGTTTCAAAATAAAAGCTTAACCTGCATTGGGAGGGCGAAAAACACGTCCCCCATTCAAAAAAGGAATATCGCCATGAGTGCAATAAGCATCACAAAAGAGAGCCTGGAAATGATTAAATCTTCTAAAGATACAATCGCTATCACTGGCGTGAAGACTGTTAAAAAAGCCAGTCCGCCTCGTAGCGGCAAACTTCTTGAAATATTGAGCGCATTTTTAAAATGGATCGTCCCCCCGATTATCGGTATTGCCCTGCTTGTCGGTATCTGGTCGCTTACGGCACAGACCAGCCACAATTTGCCCGGCCCCATGAAAACATGGACATCGGCTGTGGAATTGTTCAGCGATCCTTTTTACGATAAGGGGCCAAATGATCAAGGTATCGGCTGGAACATTCTGCACTCACTTCAGCGTGTCGGCATTGGATTTGGCATGGCTGCTGTTGTCGGGATTCCCTTGGGTTTCATGATCGGCAGATTCAAGTTTTTGAATGACATGCTCTCACCTGTCATCAGCCTGCTTCGACCAGTCAGCCCACTCGCCTGGCTACCCATCGGCTTGCTGGTATTCAAAGCCGCCAATCCGGCTGCGATTTGGGTGATTTTCATCTCCAGCATCTGGCCGATGATTATCAACACTTCAGCGGGCGTATCACGCATTCCGCAAGACTACATGAACGTCGCCAAGGTATTGAATCTGTCTGAATGGAAGATTTTCACCAAAATTCTCTTTCCTGCCACGCTACCTTACATGATGACCGGCGTACGCCTGTCCATGGGTGTCGCCTGGCTGGTAATCGTGGCCGCTGAAATGCTCACTGGCGGCATTGGCCTCGGATTCTGGGTTTGGGACGAATGGAACAACCTGAATGTAGAGCACATCATTATCGCCATCTTCGTGGTGGGAATTATTGGACTGCTACTCGAACAGCTACTTGTGTTGCTGGCAAAACGGTTTAATTACGAGTAAAAGCTTCTGAAAATTCAAACACCGGCTTAAAAACAAAGGAAAAATCATGGAAAAATATGTTCAGTTAGATAACGTCAACATGGTATTTGAGACTAAAAAAGGGCCGTTTGTGGCGCTTAATGATGTAAACCTCAGCATTGCTCAGGGAGAGTTTATTTCCATCATCGGCCATTCAGGTTGCGGCAAGTCCACTGTATTGAATTTAGTAGCGGGTCTGCTCACCCAAAGCAGCGGTATGATGCTCTGTGCAGGCAGAGAAATAGCCGGCCCTGGTCCTGAGCGTGGCGTTGTATTTCAGAACCATTCTTTGCTGCCCTGGCTGACCTGTTTTGAAAACGTCTATCTTGCCGTGGAGCGTGTATTCGGGCAGAAAGAAAGCAAATCCAGCCTGAAACAACGCACCCATGATGCGCTAAAACTGGTAGGCCTCACCCATGCCGAACAAAAACTTCCCCAGGAGATTTCCGGTGGCATGAAACAGCGGGTTGGTATTGCCCGTGCACTTTCCATGCAACCAAAAGTATTGCTGATGGATGAGCCATTTGGTGCTTTAGATGCCCTGACTCGGGCCCACTTGCAGGATGAATTAATGAAAATTACTGCTGAAACCAACAGTACAGTCATTATGGTGACCCATGATGTTGATGAAGCGGTGTTGTTATCAGATCGTATTGTCATGATGACCAATGGCCCGTCAGCAACGATTGGAGAAATTCTTGATGTAACACTTCCACGCCCACGAGAGCGTCTGGCCTTGGCAAATGATTCTGCTTATCATGGCTACCGGTCTGCCGTACTTGAATTCCTGTACCATCGCCAAATGCGTCCAGCGGCATAAGCCATTTTACTGGCTACCGGAAAAATCTTCGGCAACCCTGAAACAAAAAAGCGAACCATGCTTTTCATGGTTCGCTTTTTCAATTCAAATAATTTAAAACCCAGTAATCATTGCGACTAATTACCGGCAAATCATTCAATTTTTCAATTATGCTTATTTGCCTGAAAAGGCATTGAAACAAAATCAGAAAACGGTCATTTGTGAAACGGAAAACTGAAGTAAATAGAGATTTTTCCCAACGCTTGTCTAGCGTAACAGTAACATCAAGCTTCCTCGGCACATCAAAAGAACCATTCAGATTGAAACAACAAAATGATTAAAATCCAACCAACTCTGCGTGCAAACCTTGCGATTTGATACTACCCAGAATATGGCTACCACGACTTAACTCAGGGTTATAAAGAACCATCAACAAATGGGACGTCTTTTCATTTGAACCAACACTGATAACGCCATCGTTCATTCGAATAACAGTTTCCAGATTATGCATATCCTCATCTTCAAGCGATTCGTCCACATGCACAATGAAGTCAGCAATAGAATCACACATACTTCTCACCTCCTAAGGGATTGACTGACAGTTTCATCAACACCACAATCCCACCCTGTTTATAGCATACAGTCAAAATAATACTTCTATAGTTAAGCAACAGAAAAGAGAAAATTTAAGCACCTTTCATAAAAGCAAACGCTAAGTGCTTGTGACACTTCTCATTTTAATTTTCATTTTTTTTACTTAAAATAATTTTATGGCATGCATTAAAAAATACTTGCCATCCATTAGGAAATTGATATATTCTTTAATCACAGGCGGGATTCGCCTTTGTAATTGCAACACATTTTAGCGAAACGGGTGGACCGTTTCTTTCTGTAAACAGCCGATATACGGCTTACGTTGGAGGGATTCTCCGATGAACGATATTAATTTCACTATCGCTTCTCAAAACCGTGCCCCAGGTACGATTCTGCTTGCGCATTATTATGCACCGGCAGCTATACGCCAGGCAGCAGATTTTGTGGGAGACAGCCTGGAACTTTCACGCTTCGCCCAGACCACTCAAGCCAACCGCATTGTATTTGCCGGCGTACGCTTCATGGCTGAAACCGCCAAGCTGTTAAACCCCGATGCCGAAGTGTTGTTGCCCGATGCCGGTTCTACCTGCTCGCTGGTTGAACAAACCAGTCTGGATCAGCTGACTGCCTGGATTGATCGCGAACGTGGTAAAACAGACAAGCCGATTGCGCATGTTTCCTACATCAACTCCAGTGTGCAGCACAAGGCCGTATCCGACTGGATAGTCACGTCACGCAATGCTGAAGATATTATCGGCAGTCTGATTGATTCAGGGCATCGCATCCTGTTTTCCCCAGACCGTAACATGGGCAGCTATTTCCGCTACATGCACCCGGAATGGGATATCAAGGTTTGGAATGCCGTGTGCGAAGTACATGATGCATTCCGGGAACAGGAACTGGATACCCTCTTTCAGGCATGGACGGATGGCCCTAAATTTTTATTGGCACACCCAGAATCCCCTTTGCCCATCCTTAAGCGCGCGCATCTTGTTGGTTCTACCACACGCATGCTGGACTGGGTAAAAGCCTATCAGGGCAGTGGTACCATTTACGTCGCCACAGAGATCGAGCTAATCAATGTAATGCAAGCCGCTCGCCCTGATCTGGATATTCGGGTTGCTTCCAGCTACACAGGTTGCCAGTGCCACGCTTGCCCGTATATGAAGCGCAATACAGAGGAAGCCGTGCTGACAGCGTTGCAGGGAACAGATGGCGTGCGAATTGATTACATTGATGATGATCTGGCCAAAGCAGCGCGTGCACCTATCCTTCGCATGCTGGGCTTCGAACAGAAAAAAAAGTAAAGGGGAATGATCATGAACTTTGATTACATTGTGTATATCGGGCGTTTTGAGCCTGTGCATGCAGGGCATGTAGCTACTTTAAAGAAAGCAGCCGAATTGGGCACCCATGTCATCGTACTGATTGGTTCGGCAAAACAACCCAGAACCATCAAGAACCCCTGGACCGAGTCCGAGCGGGAAGCCATGCTCGGCCGCGCTATTCAGGAATCGGGCTTGAACACCACCCAATTCAGCTTCGCCCCTATTGTAGACAGACCCTACAACGACCAGCAGTGGGTAACGGAAGTACAGTCAGCCATTTACGGGGCTATCCATGCGCGTAGCGCGCTTACCACCGAAGGGCCGGACAGAAAAAAAAGTACCATTGCCATCATCGGCTATGACAAGGATGAAAGCTCCTGGTACTTGAATCTGTTCCCTCAATGGAAACGCATTCCCATGGAAAATGTGGACGGCCTGCATTCTACCCGTATTCGTTCCATACTGTTTTCCAATGGCTCAATGGCAGAGCTAAAAGACCATCTGCCTCAAACTGTTTATAACTGGCTGGATCAATGGATGACGCAACATCCGGAAGAACTCAGCCAACTGATGAAAGAATTCAAATTCATTCAGCGCTACAAGGATGCCTGGAAAGCCGCGCCCTATCCTCCAACATTCGTCACGGTGGATGCCGTGGTAATTCAATCCGGCCATGTGCTGCTGGTAAAACGCAAAACCGAGCCAGGAAAAGGTTTGTGGGCTTTACCGGGAGGATTTGTAGATCAGAACGAACGCCTGGATGATGCTGTTTTGCGTGAGCTCAAAGAAGAAACGCGGCTTAAAGTGGCAGCGCCTATTTTGAAAGGCTCTATCAAAGCTACCCATGTGTTTGATTATCCGACCCGATCATTACGTGGGCGCACTATCACCAAAGCGTATCTGATCGAACTGACACCGGGAGAATTACCGGAAATCCGCGGGGCAAGCGATGCAGAAAAAGCGCAGTGGGTGCCTTTGTCAGAGTTTATGAACATGCAGGAAATGTTATTTGAAGATCATCACGCCATCGTCAGTTATTTTTTAGGGAGGGTTTAATGCCTGTATTTATAGAATCAGGTTCTAAAAATTAAAGTTGCAAACCCTGATGCGGGTGGACTGCATCAGACATCACTAACGGCCTTATGGCCATTCATAAGGGGGATTCCCAAATGAACGCTTACAATTTGATTCTTGATACCGATTCCTACAAAGCTTCTCACTGGCTTCAATACCCGCCGGGTACAGAGGGGCTCTTTTCATATATTGAATCCCGTGGCGGCGACAAAGACAAAACACTCTTTTTCGGACTCCAGATGTATTTGAAGGAATATCTCAGCAAACCTATCACGCAGGAGATGATTGATGGAGCTGAAGCATTCTTCACAGCGCATGGTGAACCGTTTAATCGTGACGGATGGGAATATATTCTCAAGCGGCACAACGGGTTTTTGCCTATCCGCATAAAAGCAGTTTCCGAAGGCGCCATAGTCTCCGTCAGAAATGTACTGGTCACGGTGGAATCAACCGACCCGGTTGTATTCTGGCTGCCCACCTATATTGAAACAGCGCTATTACGCGCAGTGTGGTACCCCACTACCGTGGCCACCAATAGCTGGTATGTAAAACAGATTATTCGCAAGTATCTGGAAGAGACCGCCGATGATACCTCCAGCTTACCGTTCAAGTTGCATGATTTTGGTGCACGCGGTGTTTCCAGCCGTGAGTCAGCAGCGATTGGCGGTGCTGCGCATCTGGTGAACTTCATGGGGTCAGATACAATATCCGGCACGTTGGCTGCAAAAGCCTATTACAACGAACCCATGGCAGCTTACTCTGTGCCCGCGGCAGAACACTCTTCCATGACTGCCTGGGGGCGATTAGGGGAAGAAGACGCCTATCGCAACATGCTGGTTCAATTCGGCAAGCCTGGCGCCATCGTCTCGGTGGTATCGGACACTTACGATATATACCATGCGGTAGATCACATCTGGGGTACAGCCTTGAAAGAGGAAGTGATTCAGTCTGGTGCCATGCTCGTTATTCGCCCGGATTCTGGCGACCCCAGTGCCGTTGTCTTGCGCATAGCCCAGCTGGTTGAAGCACGCTTTGGCGCTGACATCAATCGCAAAGGCTACAAGGTATTAAAACATGTTCGCATTTTGCAGGGCGATGGCGTCAATGAAAAATCCATCGAGTCCGTGTTGGCAAACTTGAAGGAAAACGGCTATTCAGCAGAAAACGCCGTTTTTGGAATGGGTGGCGCGCTGTTGCAACAACTTAACCGCGACACACAAAAATTCGCCATGAAAAGTTCTGCTGCCAAAATAAACGGCGTATGGCAGGAAATTTACAAGGACCCTGTAACCGACACCGGGAAACGTTCTAAAAGAGGAAAACTTACCCTTGTCCGTCACCAGACCACTGGCGAATACAAAACATCGGTATACCCGATTCCAAAAAACGGTCCAAACAGCCAGGAAGCGCTCATTCCAGTCTTCGAGAATGGCAAAATCCTAAAAGAATGGACGTTTGAGGAAGTACGGAAAACAGCATTAAATGAATAAGGATTATTCAACACTCAACGCTTTTTTAGAAGTTTTAAATCCAAACAATAAACCTGGCTATTTGCCGGGCTTATTGTTTGGACATATAAACCTAGAAACCTTAGTTAGATGATAAGGGTAGCGGTTAACTGTGGTTTCTAGGTTAAATACAGCAGCGAACCATTCCGGAGAGGATTTCAAGGTAAAAATCACTGCTCATTGTTCATGTGCATTTAAGTGTAAAAAGAAGTTAAATACTGACATCTTCAGTATCGTGAGTCGTTAACGTGCGATGTGGCTATCAAGTTTAATCTTGCAACGCTATTGAAACCTGAATTACCCCCTTGACATAATGTACAAATTAGCCCGAAATGTTGGATGCGACGAGTCGTGTCTCGTATAGGAAAAATAAGAATGCGCGTAGGTAAATTGTTTCAAATTTGGATCGCCGCTGGGCTACTCGCATCAGGAAGTATGGGCGCAAGTTTTGCCGATACTGTAGGGCAGGTGTTTTATGCGGATCCGTTACCTCAGCCTTTTGAAAAAGAGCGGCAATATGGTTCAGCAGCTAGCCAAACCTTAGCGTTTGCGCCAAATGGGCACCTCTTTCGTTATACAGCATTGGCCTACACAGGGAGTATTTTTATTGGCTATCCTGTGTTGCATGAAATGCAAAAGGCGGAAATAGCAATCTGGGATCCTGCCCGGCAAAACTGGAGTGGCAACGAAGTAGGAACTGCACAATTTGACTATAGTTCTGCACTAACGCCTGATGGAAGGCTGTTTCTTATTGGAGGAGTCTCAAACCCCAAAGAAGAAAATCAGGGGTACCATCCACTCAATACTACATCGATCTGGAATAGCAAATCAGGCGCCTTTACGAAAGGGCCGTCACTCATGCATGCAAGGTATGATCATAGTGTAACCGCATTGCCAAACAGTGATATTTTGGTTATTGGCGGCAAGTCCGATAACAAGTCGGCAACTCGTTGGCCATGGAAAAATAGCATAAGTAGTGTTACAGCTAGCGTTGAGCTAATCACTAAATCGCTTGGAGTATCCTCCTCGAAAAATTTGTGCCCAATGCAGCGGGCAAGAAGCAACCATACAGCGACTTTATTGAGTTCTGGAGAAATTTTGGTGGTGGGCGGGCGTGATGACAGTCAAACTTCCCTCGCAAGCGTTGAGAAATATGATGTACTTTTAGACCAATGGACAAGCCTACCCGCCCTCCCGGAAGCACGCTCGAACCACACTGCCACTTTACTCCCAGATGGGAATGTATTGATAGTTGGGGGAAAAGCTCACTTGGGTGGTGCAATCGATCCCTCAACATCTGCCTTGCTATGGACCCCAAAAACTAACAGATGGACAGTAGCCGGCAGTTTACCCAGAGGCCGTATCAACCATACCGCAACGCTTCTAATGAATGGTGACGTGCTTATTAGTGGGGGTGAAGACTGGCGTGGTCAACCAATCACTGAGCTCGCATTGTGGCAAAACTCAACCCAAAAATGGGTTCAGGCTGGGCAAGTTTCAAGCGCTCTTTATGAACATTCCGCCTTCTTGTTGCCTAATGGTAACGTTTTTTTGGCAGGGCATGAAGGATCCTATATCTGGTCACCTAAATCACTTGCAAATAATCCCGGAGACTGGGTGGCTAGTCGTATTGGCCATACAGTAACCCTACTATTAGATGGCCGGTTTTTGGTGGTTGGAGGTGATGTTTCTGGCGACATGTGGACATGGGGCAGCTATTCTGCGCACATTTATGATCCTGTTTCCCAAAAATGGGATAGCGTTGGTGACACACACTTCCCTAGAGCTTATCATCGGACTGCAAGACTTAACGACGGACGTGTCTTGGTAGCTGGTGGAGAGGCACGCGGTTATAAAGCGGAACGCATTAATACACCAGCCGAAATTTGGGACCCTAGCACAGGAAATTGGACAACCTTTCCTAGTTTAGTGCTTGAGTTACCCAAATCAGATCAATTTTATCGATGTGTGCGAGTTTTTCGTAATAACATCATGACTGTTAAAGGATGTGGCCCGGAGGCAGCAGCCGAGATTCGCGGTTTGCCAGATGGACGTGTGTTGATAGCCACATCCTCCGAATATGAAAAACCCAACGGAAATTACAATGTTGCCCCAAAGCAACAGACGGGAGTTACCCCGCTACTTTCAGTTACTAACCAATCCCTCTTAAGTTATCGACTGCGAATTTGGGTGCCCGGTGAACAGCCACCCACCCTCCCTGAGCAAGTAGATGCTCCCCGCATGGGCGGACGAATGTTATTGCTACATGATGGAAGGTTGCTGTTTGTTGGTGGAATAGAAAAATCAGGGCAACTATCTACGAAAATAAACCTTTGGGACATTTCTAATCGGCAGTGGAAACTGGCTGGTATGTTAAACGCCCCGCTCTCTGACCCCGAGTTGCGAGTGGTTGATGCGCACCGTGTGCTCATACTTGAACGTGAGCTGGTCGGCCCTCAAGGCACTGCCTCATTATGGGATGATCGCACACATAGCTTGCAACTACTTCAGCTGCCCCTAGAGATTAAGCGCGATAAAGTTCCCACTGAAGAATGGCCGCACCGAGACCCCTTGGCACAAGACCAGTGGCAAGCCACTATGTTAGATACCAATCAAATCATGCTGATTACCAAAACGCAGACATTTCTATCGCGTATAGGACTTAAAGGTTGGGATGTGATTCAAAACAAGGTAAAGTTACGCCCGGATGAAACACCGATCTATCCTCTGAGCACTGGTGATGCAATAGCTTTTACTGATATGTCTGTTTATACAGACTTGCCCAACAGGTTTGTCAGCAACGATCAGTCAATTCTAGACTTGGAAAGTATTCGCCAGTTTTATAAAAGCTCGTTTGCAATTACGAATTTCACTGCCAAACAAAAACAGTGGTATGCACTTTGGCCGATTTTTCCTCCAAAACCAGTACAGTCATCACCTAAAACACAATGGTCAGGTTATGAAGGAGGGCAAAAAGGACCCTTTGGATTTCTATATACCCCTCGACCTGATATTAACCTCAAGGACTACACCCAATATAGCTTTTACTTGGCCTTGGTTTTAATTTCCATCTTGGGTGGGGCCATTTATTACTGGAAAAAGAAACGCCCTAAAAGAAAATAATGTTCCGTATACTTGTATTCATGAATGCCTGGATAAACTGACAACAATGACAAACAAATGCAAAATAACGCAGTTACCCAGTGGTTCGGACCACAATTCGCTCAACTTGATCCGTTGCTGCAAACCCTGCACCAGCATGGCGGTGTATTACGAGGAGAGGTCACCATCACCCATGGCAAGGGTCTGGCCGGGTGGATAGGCAAGCGGCTTTCGCGCAAGTTGGGTATTCCTGTGGGGGTGCCTGAATGCGACTTTGAAGTGACCATTCGGCACAGTAAAGACGCGCTGTTCTGGAACAGACGGTTTGCTAACGGCGGTGAAATGACTTCTGTCTTTCAACCAGTTGGAACCTGGCCCGATGGATACTGGATAGAAAAAACTGGTTTTGTCAGCATAAAGCTGACGGTTGAAGTGATTGAAGGTGGATGGTATTGGCGGATTTTAGGTATTTCTATTGGCGGGATGCCTGTTCCGCTCTGGCTATTTCCACGTTCAAAGGCGTATAAGCGTATTGAACAAGGTAAATATTGCTTTTATGTTGGGTTTGACTGGCCTTTACTTGATACGTTATTGAGTTATTCTGGTTTGCTTGTACCGCAGGTTTTGGACAGGTAGCCTGCTACCCGTGTATCGGGACTCAATTTAGAAACGCCAAAACGCCTCCCCCGCTTTTACTCAAAACATTCCCTGATTATCAATCATCCTCAGCCAACTAAACGGGTTATATGTTTATAGTGAACCATTTACAAATCGTTAGCTTGTTTATCAAGCGATTTAGGCAACTTTGTACATTAACCGCAGAGACGCGTAGGCGCAGAGTTGAATTGCCTAATAATAAATTTGTGATGCTTTGTTATCTGGCGAGTCTACTTACGCTCATAGAGCATTGTCTTTCTCCACGTCTCAGCGCCTCTGCGGTTATAGCTAAGTTTTATGGTTTTGCAGTTTACACAACAAAAAAGCCTCCAATATCTGAGGATTTTTTGCTTATGCTCTCAGTAAATTTAGATTTTCTTCGATCACAGTCCCAATACTTTTGATCGTTTTCGGCCGAATAGTCCACCCTGCTGCTAATTGTTTAAAGTTTTCTGCTTGTGCCAGAAACTGATCAATGGTGGTAGCCGCCCAAGTTAAATCCAGATTAGCCGAACTTGCGAGCTCTAGCATTATGCTTCGGGTAATAGCGGAACCATGTCCGCAGACATCTATCTGATGTTCCCCTCCCGGTCCGTTGCTATAGGTTAAATCATAGCTCGGGGAAAATTTCCATTCACGATTTTTATTTAATCGGAAAGAAAAGTTTTTGCCATGATCATCCCGGTTATGAAACAAAACGTTAAATACCGCACAGGCATATGCTTTTTTCACTTCTTTCTCGCTTTTGGTGAACGCCAGCGTTGCCCGTAACAAAGTCGTGTAATCGATAGATGAAGGGATTCTGAAATCTGCGTGCAAGGCTCCGGCCAAGGTATGAACAGGTACCCTGAGCCCCCCTTCAATATCAAAGCGAGCCGCTCCGAAAGCGGATAGATTCTTGTTAAGATCAAAATAGCGGGTGTCGGGCATGTCCAGACCACAATTACGCGCCAGTTGCGCATACAGGTCCTCTAAAGCACAAACTTCCTTGTGCTCGCCCGCTGCCTGAAACTTGACTATCCAAGGTTGCCCGCCTGGAAATGGGGCAGTACTGATTAAACTCTGTTCGTTATTATAGTAAACGAGCACCTTGGGTCTGGCCCCATGCGGCGATCCACCAATAGCGGCCAATTGGCGCAAAGTGGTACTGTCTTTTCCAGAAATAACGCGTTTCACTTCTTTAGCTAAATCCAATAAATTTAAGTCGCTTTTCTCAATTTCAGGGGATTTAGATGGTTCAAAGGTTAATGCGCCAAGCGCATGTGTTCCAATAAAGGCCAATCGGTCTAAAGGAGATAGCGTTGCCGGATTGATATTCTGTTTACGAAACAAGCGGTCCATGATCAGCATGCCCCACCCATCCGGCAGCGCATCTGAGATTAATCCAGGCAACCGTTGCAAATAATCAGGAAAATCGCCATAAGCAACGCTGGCAAGTTTTAAATGCCGGGGGGACAACTCCAATTCTTGTTTTAAGGCCTCAGAGGAGTACTCAAATAGCAGGTTTTTTCCGTCATCTGCCAAGGTGCCCAACAACCAGCGTTCACCCCAACCATTGTAATAGACCTCTAATGTTTTCATCAGCGGTTCTGGCGGGGTGCCCGCTGTCTTATCGCCAATTCGGCGCGTTTCATCTGAGCTATAGACTTTACTTGTAATTCGAAAATGGGCTGAAGATCATCCGTCAATCCCAACGCAATAACAATACGCACCAAGGATTCAAGGGAAGCTTGACCTTTTTTTTCTAAATTTTTAACGGTTCCAACAGAAACACCTGCCCGTTCGGCAACAATCTCCTGAGTAAGTAGCTGGGATAAACGCTGCTTCCTGAGGCGAGCACCCATTTCCTTACTAATTTCGCTATAAGTTGCAAAACCAAAATCCAACATATTATCTCTTAATGATTAATATACACTGCAATAGTTAATATTATGATCATTATAAACAATAGCGTCAATTGTTTATATAACGGTAATATATTATCTATTAACAACGAAAAACCATATTAACAGCAAATATATTAATCATTAAAAAACAGAAAATCGATTGCAATTTATCTGGTGCCGATATACAAAAAAAGATAAGTGCTTTACCTTGCCAAAACCCTCTAATGGCTGGATTTAAGCAGGTTCTGGCAATTTGCCATCAACCAGATACATCTCAATGGGAAATTCATGAATACCGCTGTCGTGCAGGGCATAAAATTTTACATGCCCCCCAGTCAGCTCGCAGAGCCAGGGCTCTTGTGAAACAGGTGTTTTTTTGGGGAAGGCTTCGGGTGTGAACAGTGCGACATTAATACCACCTTCAGGGTCACGTGCAGATACAAACTCAAACCCTTGAATACCCTCATCTAGCATCAACGAACCAAGTTGCTGGCTGGCTTGATATGCCGCAGGGTGGGTTAACTCAGTTTGATACGCTGCGAAAGGCGCCATCTGCAGCTTTACCCCCTTGTCAGCCAGATACTTTGCCTCGAACAAAGTATGTTGGGTATCTAATTTACCAGAGGGTGGGATGGTCATCCCAAACCAGAATACAAAGCGGTAATAAGCGGCTTCCGCAAGGACGGTTCTGGTTTCCCGGGAACCGTAAAACAGACTCGGTTCATTGCGTGAGCCAAAACGGGAACCATGCCGCAATGGCGGGTAACGAAACGGTGTGGCCAGCAAATAATGCAATTTCTCGGAGTATTTGCGCAAAGGGGGTTTGGTCGCTTCCAGCATATCTTCCAGTGCGGCCTGCCGGTCAAGCGAGCTGACCAGCTGGTGGGTCGCCACCTGCTCCTGGCTTTCTACGAGCCGAAGCAAACTACCCGAGAGCCGGACCTGTTTGGAGGCCGAAAGACAGGCTTTCCAGTCAACCAATTAAAGCTTCCCTCGTATCGCATCGAGGTACTCCAGCACAGTGACCAGCCCTTGTACCGTTTTAGCCTGCTCAGCCGGTATTCCCCCTGTATGGCGGTTTTCAGTTTGCATCCAGTGCTGCATCTGCTGCAAATTCCCACCCACCAGGACATAAAGAGCGCGATAGCATCGAATGAACAATAATGCCAATTCACCCGCTTTACTGCCTGGTTCAATCCGACCACGACTAATGGCGGACCGGTCCTTGCCAATGATATAGCCCAAATCAGATTGATTCATACCCAGATTCTTTCCGGCATTGACGAATGCTTCTGCAAGCACACTGGCATTGTCGATATTCTGAATGGCGGCGAGGTTCATATTAAGCTCCTTCTCGAATCTTGTCTCACTTGCTCATAATACACATATTAGATAATAAATGTTAATTTTGCACGAAATTTAGTGCCAGCATAGTTATATTGATTATCGGAAGACATAAAAAATCAAAGTTCCGAAAATAACGTTAGATTTATGGGTTGGATAGATAGTTAATTGTGTGTGTTTAACTCGCGAAAGGCGTAGTGTAGGGTGTCAATAAGCGCAGCGCATTGCGTCGGATGTTTTCATTCGGCGCAATAGCGATTGCGCCCTACGCTGGCTGCCATTTCATACTTTTTTAAAATAATGATAATATCATTATTATTCTGGGCTTCGTTCCACAGTTGTGTGGCCGACCTCTCGATTTTTCTTTAGAACCCACGAGACCTTATGGAACGACTATTCCAAAACATCGCAAAAATTAATAGCGTATTGCTATTGCTTATCCTGATCGGAGCAGGAATTTCTATTGCTTGGGTAACATGGTCAAGTACCCAGTGGCAACGTAGAGGTGCTATTGAGGTCCCAACTGGAGATGCAACGTCAAAAGAAAAAGTGTTGCTAAATTTCGAGCGCGTTCAGGACATAGTAGGGGCGAACACGCAGATGATGCTGCTTTCCGCAGAGGAAAAATCAGGCAAAATATCATCCGGCGGGTACGGCAGTGAAACTCGGAACGTCCTTTTTCTTTCTGGCGTTGAAAAGAAGGCACGTTGGTTGTTCTCAAAGCAAAACAACTTAATTCTTGTGGCTGAACAGCTTCAGAAGGAAACTGAAGGATCAAAGAAAGAACCTACGCAAGCACTGTACTTTGAGTACGTGACGACCGATACAAATGGCGATGGAAAGCTTTCCGCTCAAGACCAGGCAATAATCGGGCTATCCAAGCCCAATGGCTTGGGTTTCGTTACAATCTTATCCAATGTGACTCGTGTTCTTTCTCATGAAATACTGGACAGCCAGAAACTTTCAGTTGTGTATCAATCTGGAACCAAGGTGCGACATGCTAGGTTCTCCATATTGTCCATGAAACTGGAAGCAGATCAGGAAATAACCAATGTACCTGAAGGGATCTAACCACCCATTGCAGAGTTTCGATGGATGAACCTCCGACGAACCCATGAACATAAACATGGAATGTGATATGAATATGAAGAAAGGCAAATGGATACTCGCGAGCATTTTTAGCGCTTACATTGCGGGTTTCTTTTTGTGGGCACCAGTGTATATGGCAGGCGCTAGTCTTGGCTGGCCTTGGCTAAATAGAGCAGCTAACAACTACGATCTATTTGCAAACCGTTCGTGGGTTTCAAAACTCAGTCATGACAATTTGATTTTGCACGTAAAGTATAGCAACACAATATTTTGGTGCAATAGGTTTGCAAATTGCCGAGTTGAATAATTGAAATTCTTAATGGCATCAATTTATGCTCTCCAGCCTAACCAAACTGGGTGTTGAAGCTATAACTTGCGTAAGGTGAAGTGTAATGTCAATAAGCGCAGCGCATTGCACCGGATGTTTTCATTCGGCGCAATAGGGATTGCGCCCTACGCGGACTGACCGGTGGGTCCATTGATTAACTGTTAAGTTTTATCTAAAAGGGATGATGTGAAAAAAGAGTACACCCAAAATTTAGAAGAAATTGCCACATATGGCTTCGACAAAATAAGATCAGAAGAAAAGGTAGAGGTTAATTTGAAAGACTTGATGTATGTATTCTCTACGCTTCAGGAGTTTCAGAGATTTTTTCATCAACCTTTACATTATCAAAATAGGAACAATATTGAAAAGTTCTTAGGTACAGTAAACGACAATGCAGGTTATAAGTTATTGAATACATCCATCCATACAAAAATGCGCGACATGTTACCCAAATATATAAATGAAAAATATAAAGACGGTGAATTTGACTCACCAAAATTACCATTTTATTACCTTGAATACCGTTAAAAACCTAACTTGGCATCCAAGAGGGCGCGCTAAAGCGCGCCACATAATTTTACGTTAGCCGTCACAAATGCAACCTCCGAGCAAATCCCAGTTTCTCCACATCTACGGTTTCCCAAGCGAATGGGATGCTTGGGGGCTGTATCCCGACGAGTTGTTTAATGCCCAACTCAACGTTATGGCAGACGATGTACATACACATCACGACGAGCACCTGAGATACGGGGCCTTCATCTGGTGGGTTCAAAAGCAACGCGATCTTCCAAAGGACACACTACTACAACTATGTCGCCTAGCTGCCCTAGATCCAGACCCGCCCATGGCTGGCGCGGCCATTCACGACATCTTGTTCCATCCAATGGCTGATTCCGAGGTTGTCACTGTAGTAGCGGAGCTCGCTAGGAATCACGCAGGTTGGGTCACTTGGCACTCTGAAGTGGGCAAACGTGAGCTATTCAGCAATATCCTAAATGAAGGCCGTGTGCTCTGGGCAACTCGCGTAAGTCGTAGTGCAGGGTGCCAATAAGCGCAGCGCATTGCACCGGATGTTTCATTCGGCGCAATAGCGATTGCGCCCTTGCGCGGGCTGGAGAGGCTTTGACCTCAGTCGTCGCAGCAAACACGCTGGTCACGTTTACCATAAAATGACCAAATAGATTAACTGCTAGAATGGTGACTATGACAATTTCGCCAGCACCTCATAAAAGCAGCCTGTCCACCCTGAAAGGGTTATTACCCTTTCTCGCTCCCTATAAAAAAGAATTTCTGTTGGCCGGGATTGCATTGCTGGTTGCCGCTGGCGCCACACTGGCCATTCCTTACGCATTCAGACAGATGATAGATCTTGGCTTTGGTGCCACCGGTTCAAAAAGTATCCAACATGTGAATACCTATTTCCTGGCACTGTTCGGTGTAGCCTGCATTCTCGCCATCGCAACGGCAGCCCGTTTTTACACGGTGTCATGGCTTGGCGAGCGCGTCACTGCCGATATCCGCAATGCGGTTTACCGGCACGTTGTTACCCAAAGTCCGCAGTTTTTTGAAACCACGCAAACCGGCGAGGTTTTGTCGCGCCTGACGACTGATACCACCCTGATTCAGGCCGTGGTTGGCACTAGCATTTCCATGGCGCTGCGTAATGCGCTGCTATTGATCGGCGGTCTGGTGATGTTGTTTGTCACCAGTATCAAACTCTCGTCCATCATTATTGTGCTGCTTGCCGCAGTAGTATTGCCGATCGTTATCTTTGGCCGCCGTGTGCGTAAGCTGTCCCGTGACTCGCAAGACCGTATCGCAGATGCATCAGCCATGGCAGGTGAAATTCTTAATGCTATGCCCACAGTTCAGGCATTCACGCACGAAACTCAGGAATCAGAGCGTTTCGGAACATCGGTGGAAAGCGCATTCAAAACTGCGATACGGCGCATTCGCGCACGTTCAATGCTGACTCTGATTGCGATTTTGCTGGTATTTGGAACTATCGTATTTGTGCTGTGGTTAGGGGCGCAAGCGGTCATGCAAGGCAACATGACCGGCGGCGAATTGGGCCAATTTATTCTCTATGCAGCGATTGTGGCTGGCTCTGTGGGTGCGCTTTCGGAAGTATTAGGCGAAGCGCAACGGGCGGCCGGCGCAACCGAGCGACTGATGGAACTGCTGGCAGTGCGTTCACCGATCCACTCTCCTCTGTTGCCGCTGACATTACCGCCACGCACCCAAAACGGTGCTGCGCTGGTGCTGCATGATGTTACGTTCCACTATCCTTCGCGGCCGCAAACGGCTTCATTGGAAAAGGTGTCACTTGTTATCCAGCCCTGCGAAACGGTGGCAGTGGTCGGATCATCCGGCGCAGGAAAAACCACGTTATTCCAATTATTGCTGCGTTTTTATGACCCGCAAAAGGGTACCATTACCTTTGATGGCGTAGACATCAGGCAACTGGATCTGCATGCTTTACGCGCCGCCATCGGCATTGTGCCGCAAGACACGGTCATCTTTTCTGCCAATGCAATGGAAAATATTCGCTATGGCCGCGCTGACGCGTCAGACGCTGAAGTCATCACCGCTGCAAAAATGGCTGCGGCACATGAATTCATCGAAAAGCTCCCGGAAGGTTACCAATCTTTCCTGGGCGAGCGCGGCGTTCGCCTGTCCGGCGGGCAACGCCAGCGGATTGCTATCGCCCGTGCCATGCTCAAAAATCCTTCTCTGCTGTTGCTTGACGAGGCCACCAGCGCACTGGACGCCGAATCAGAACGCTTGGTACAAAGTGCGCTAGAAGCCGTCATGGTGGGTCGCACGACTCTTATCATTGCACACCGACTGGCAACAGTGCAGCGTGCGGATCGTATTGTTGTCATGGAAAATGGCCAGATTGTGGAAACTGGTACCCATGCCTCTCTGGTCGAATTAGGCGGGATTTATGCGAATTTGGCGGCTTTGCAATTTCACACAGTTAACTAGTTCCCATCCGGAAACATCTTTTTTCCCTCCCCCTTGATGGGGGAGGGCCAGGGAGAGGGTGGTAACGCCTGGAAATTTACCCCCTCTCCCCAACCCTCTCCCACAAGGGGAGAGGGGGTATAGCGTTTCCGGATAAGAGCCAACTCATTTTTGTCTGGAAATAGCAATTATGAGGCACTTGAAAATACTGCTAATTTCAGAGATAAACAACTAGTCATACAAATATCATCAAGCTGTACTAATATGAATATTATGATAATGGACTTATACTGTTTCCAGGCGGCACGGTATTAAAAAGTTCAAAACCGAGAGTAATACTGCTTTGATTTAGGGGATGAGATACAAAACTGTTTTTTTCTGTTATTCAGATACTTGCTCGCTCGCCAGTGAACAACGCGCAAAAATCATGAAGATGGTGTTCCTATTTTCTAACGACCAGTCAGCGTGGCCCGGTGAGTTTGTTTGGCCCCCAATACTATCGACCACATTGCTAAAACCTATGAGATTTATCGGTTCTGATCATACGCCAGACCATGCATTCAATTAACCAGAGGAGAAAGTTATGTCTGAAAGCAAATGCCCTTTTGTACACAAAGCCGGGAGCGGTACGTCGAACCACGATTGGTGGCCGAACCAGTTGCATCTCGAAATCCTGCACCAGCATACCCCCGAGTCCAGCCCGATGGGCGAGGACTTCAACTACGCTGAGGCATTCAAGACCCTCGACCTTGCAGCGGTAAAGCAGGACCTCACCGCTCTGATGACTGACTCGCAAGAGTGGTGGCCTGCGGATTACGGCCACTACGGACCTTTCTTCATCCGCATGGCGTGGCATAGCGCAGGCACCTACCGCACCGGCGACGGCCGCGGCGGTGCAGGCAATGGTAACCAGCGTTTTCCCCCCCTTAACAGCTGGCCTGATAACGTTAACCTCGACAAGGCGCGGAGGCTGCTATGGCCGATCAAGCAAAAATACGGCAGGAAACTTTCCTGGGCTGACCTGATCATTCTCACGGGCAACGTCGCCATGGAATCGATGGGCTTCAAAACCTTTGGTTTCGCCGGCGGACGCGAGGACATCTGGGCACCGGAGAACGACGTCTACTGGGGTAATGAAGAAAAGTGGCTGGACGACAAGGTGCGCTATTCCGGCGAACGTGATCTCGAAAACCCGCTCGCTGCGGTACAAATGGGCCTGATCTACGTCAACCCGGAAGGTCCGGGCGGCAACCCGGATCCGGTTGCTTCCGGCCGCGACGTGCGCGAGACCTTCGCACGCATGGCGATGAACGACGAAGAGACGGTGGCGCTCACCTGTGGTGGCCATACTTTCGGCAAATGCCACGGCGCTGGTCCGGCCACGCATGTGGGGCCTGAACCGGAAGCCGCCCCGATCGAGCAACAAGGCCTGGGCTGGAAGAGCAGTTTCAAAAGTGGTAAGGGCGGTGACACGATCAGCAGCGGTCTTGAAGGTTCTTGGACACCGACACCGACCAAGTGGGACATGAGCTATCTCGATATGCTGTTCGGCAACGACTGGGTCGTGGAGAAAAGCCCGGCGGGCGCCTGGCAATGGACTCCCAAGCGGGAGAGCGACAGCAATCAGGCACCGGCTGCAGACGATGCCTCGAAAAAGGTCCAGATCATCATGACCGCCGCGGACATGGCGATGCGCATGGACCCGATCTATGAGCCGATTGCACAACACTTCCACAAAAATCCGGAAGAATTCGCCGATGCCTTCGCCCGCGCCTGGTTCAAGCTGACCCACCGCGACATGGGGCCGGTGGCGCGCTACCTGGGGCCGCTGGTGCCACAAGAAGCATTGATCTGGCAGGACCCGGTGCCGGCCGTGGACCATGTGCTGGTGGATGCGGCCGACATCACGGGCCTGAAGGCCCGGATCCTGGCGTCCGGGCTGTCCGTCTCGCAACTGGTGACGACGGCCTGGGCCTCGGCCTCGACCTTCCGCGGCAGCGACAAGCGCGGTGGCGCCAACGGGGCGCGCATCCGCCTGGCGCCGCAGAAGGACTGGACCGTCAACCAGCCGGCTGAGCTGGCCGGCGTGCTGCAGAGGCTGGAAGGCGTCCAGCACAGCTTCAACGGCGCGCAGGCGGGTGGCAAGCGGGTGTCGCTGGCCGATCTGATCGTGCTGGGCGGTTGCGCCGCTGTCGAAGCGGCTGCGAAGGCTGCGGGCATCGACGCCAGCGTGCCCTTCCAGCCCGGGCGCACCGATGCGTCACAGGCGCAGACTGACGTGCACGCCTTCGCCGTGCTGGAGCCCACCGCCGACAGCTTCCGCAACCACCTGGGCACGGGCAGCGCCAGCGCAGCCGCCGACCGGCTGGTAGACCGCGCCAATCTGCTGACACTGACCGCGCCCGAGATGACCGTGCTGGTCGGTGGCCTGCGCGCGCTGAATGCCAACGTCGGCCAGACTGCGCACGGCGTCTTCACGAAGCGGCCCGGCACGTTGAGCAACGACTTCTTCGTCAACCTGCTCGACATGCGCACGCAGTGGCAGAAGTCCGCCACGGCCGACGGTGTGCTGGAAGGGCGCGACCGGGTCACGGGCGAAATCAAGTGGACCGCCACGGTGGTCGATCTCGTCTTCGGTTCCAACGCCCAGTTGCGGGCGATCGCCGAGGTCTACGCCAGCCGCGACGCGCAGCCGGCCTTCGTGCGCGACTTCGTGGCGGCCTGGGACAAGGTGATGAACCTGGATCGCTACGACCTGAAGTGAGCTGACGCACGCAACCACCCCGCCGCATTCACTGGAGTCGGGGGGCCGTCTCGATTCCCCCTTTTCATCATCGGAGCAAACCCATGGCCAAGAAGAAGGACACCGGCAGCATGCCGGCCATCAACATCGGCATCAGCGAGAAGGACCGCAGCGCCATCGCCGGCGGGCTGGCGCACCTGCTGGCCGACACCTACACGCTCTACCTCACGACCCACAATTTCCACTGGAACGTGAAGGGGCCGATGTTCACTTCGCTGCACACGATGTTCATGACGCAGTACACCGAACTGTGGAACGCCGTCGACCCCGTCGCCGAGCGGATCCGTTCGCTGGGCTATCCGGCGCCCGGCTCCTACGCCGAGTTCGGCCGCCTGGCATCGCTGCCCGACGTGCCATCGCCGCCGCCCGCGGCGATGGAGATGGTGCGCATCCTGGTCGAGGGACATGAAGCGGTGGCACGCACCGCGCGCGGTATCTTCGCGGCCGCCGACAAGGCCAGCGACGAGCCGACCGCCGACTTGCTGACCCAGCGCCTGACGGTGCACGAGCAGACCGCGTGGATGCTGCGTTCCCTGCTTGAAGACTGAGGCCTCCACCCTGCCGCAGCAGTCGCCGGCGCAGCGGCTGCGGCTGTACCTGGACCTGGTTCGCTGGGACCGGCCGGCCGGCTGGCTGCTGCTGTTGTGGCCCACGCTCAGTGCGCTGTGGATCGCCTCGCGCGGCTTTCCCGGCTGGCACCTGCTGGCGGTATTCATGCTGGGCACGGTGCTCATGCGCAGCGCCGGCTGCTGCGTCAACGACGTGGCCGACCGAGACTTCGACCGCCACGTCAAGCGCACGGCCCAGCGCCCGGTGACGCGCGGCGCGGTGTCGGTGGGCGAAGCGCTGGTGCTCGGCGCCGCGCTCGCCCTGGTCGCCTTTGCGCTGGTGCTGACCACCAACCCGGCCACCGTGGCGTGGTCGTTCGCAGCACTGGGCGTCGCCCTCGCGTATCCGTACGCCAAGCGTGTTGTCGCGATGCCGCAGGCGGTGCTGGGCGTCGCGTTCAGCTTCGGCATTCCCATGGCGTTCGCGGCCGTGCAGTCGCGCGTGCCGCCGCTGGCCGGGCTGCTACTGCTGGGCAACCTGTTCTGGGTGCTGGCGTACGACACCGAATACGCGATGGTCGACCGTGACGACGACCTGCGCATCGGCATGAAAACCTCGGCCATCACGCTCGGTCGGGCCGACGTGCCGGTGGTGATGCTGAGCTATGTCCTTTATCTGGCGATCTGGGCCGCCTTGCTGTGGCGCCTCCTGCCGCCGGCCGTGCTGGCGCTGACGGGTCTGGCCGCGGTTGCGCAGGTGGCGTGGCACTACAGCCTCATTCGGGGCCGCGGCCGCGATGGTTGCTTCAAGGCCTTCCGCCAGAACCACTGGCTCGGCTTCACGGTGTTCGCCGGCGTCGCAGTTGGCTACGCATTGCGCTGAGGGGCGCGCGTCGCGCGGCTTCAGGTGCCGAATTCGTCGCCCAGTTCGCGGGCCCGCGTCCGGGCTGCATGCAAGGCCTGCTTGAAGTGCTCTTTCACCGCGTCACGCTCCATGGCACTGATGGCGGCGTGGGTGGTGCCGCCCTTGGAG
>JAYVLG010000028.1:0-3021 GCA_043759595.1 Sulfurirhabdus sp.
CTAAACGTCCAGTTGTTGGAAATTACGTCATGATTGGTGCGGGTGCAAAAATAATTGGCGGAATATTTATTGGAGACCACGCAAAAATTGGCGCCAATGCAGTGGTTTTGCATGATGTTCCTGCTTCCGCGGTGGCGGTAGGTGTGCCTGCCAAAATTGTAAAAAAGAAATAGCTGTTGGATTTCTCCATTGTTGCGGTGACCGCGTGTGAGTTTATATAAAAGGGGTCAGAACCGAATGCCACTTACTTAAGAAATAATCCATTTTTAATCAACATGATAATCTCACACGATTCTGGTCGCCCCCTGGGCGATATGTGTCTCCAGTACATGATTTTTGCCCACCTGCCTCAGCCAGCACATATTCTGGTCTGCGCCATCTCTTTGGCACACACAGGTATCTGCATGATATTACGAGAAGTTTCCATTAAGTAAGTGCCATTCGGGACATTACCCTTTGTTTTTCATGCCAACAACTTTTAAAGAGTAGTGTTTTCTATTAATGGGAAATATTATCAAGGGAGCAGGTGAGGTAACCCGTCTTTCTTCCTTAATTTCTTATTGCTATATTGCACTTCATACCAAATTTAAGTAACACTATCAAAATTTATCCAATTGCTAGATGATGTATATATAAGCAATTATTTGAAAAGTTAATTGGAGACTTTATGAAAATGCACTCTCTCACTTCAATCATGCTCGGCCTTATACTTGTTTTCTTGATGCCGGGTTGCAGCTTGACCACGCACCCAATAGACAAATCCAGGCTTGGCAAACTATCGAGTAGCGCCGAAATGGAAGCCCTGATCGACCAGCCAGGACCGATACGATTAGAGTCCATCAACAGTGCAGACTGGGCAGTTCCGCTCGCGGGTTTGCTGAATCTTAAAAGCCCTGCAGCGATAGAGGCCGGGTTGAAGGATCGGGATGAGCCTATACAGGTGTATACGCATCTGCTGAAACATCCACAGCACGGCAATTTTCTTGTCGATACGGGCGTATCAAAAAAACTGCTGGATGATCCGGGCAAGGAGGGTTTGAGCTGGCTGCTGCTCAAGGGTATGCCCATTGAAAAGTTGCACCTGAATAAAGGCACCGCAGAAATATTGCAAGATTTGCATGGAAAATTGGCAGGGGTGTTTTTCACTCATCTGCATATAGACCATATTTCAGGCATGCCAGATATCCCCAACGATGTGCCGCTGTATATCGGCGCAACAGAAACAACAGAGAAAAACTGGAAGAATATGGTCGTGCAGGGTACAAGCGATCAGTTACTGAACCATAAACCAGCACTACAAGAGTGGCAGTTTCAACCAGATCCACAAAACAAGTTTGAAGGAATTATTGATATTTTTGCAGATGGTTCCGTGTTCGCCATCAGTGTGCCGGGACATACACCGGGTAGTGTTGCCTATTTAGTGCGGACGACCAAAGGGCCAGTACTGCTGACGGGTGATACTTGTCATACCCGCTGGGGTTGGGAGCATACGGTAGAGCCTGGTGATTACACACAAGACAAGGAACGTAATCTGAAAAATTTGAAACGCCTTAAAGAACTGGTTGCCACTCATCCCCGTATTGAGGTGCGTTTGGGGCATCAGCCCTGAATAGCAACTAAAGGAGGAGCTACCTTTTATCTATCGCGAAGCTGACTTGAAAGTAAGCAAGATAACTGTGTCAGACTGGCCAGAAGCCAATGAAAGAATTATGGAAAACGTTGCTGGCTACGGATCGCGAATTTAATTCGAACCCGACCCCATTAATCCCTCGCTTCGCTTTCTTTGGGCCCGGGCCCGGCACCGCCTGCGAGATACCGTACCTGATTTGTATCACCACCTGAGATGGGTGAGACGTGAGCAATAGAAAAATCGGTCCGGGTTGCCTGGCTGATACTGTCGGCTATTTTTTGCCGGCTAATCATAAAAATTCCCCAAAGAAAAAGCCCCACTGCCGAAGCAATGGGGCTTTAGATGGTTACTGCGTACTTCTATCGAACTGATTCGATACCGACTGAATTCGAATGAATATCAACATGATAAGTTTCCTTGACGAAAATCATACCAATCACGAAAGTCATTAAGGCGAAGCCGACCGGGTACCACAGGCCAAAGTAAATATCGCCTTTCCACGCCACCAGTGCGAATGCCACCGTAGGGAGGAAGCCGCCAAACCAACCATTGCCAATATGGTATGGCAGTGACATGGAGGTATAGCGTATGCGGGTCGGGAACATCTCCACCAACATCGCCGCAATTGGCCCATACACCATGGTCACGTAAATCACCAGTATCGTCAGCAACAGTAGCACCATCGGGTTATTCACATGGTTAGGGTCGGCCTTGGCAGGATAGCCTGCGTCCTTGATGGCAGCTGCCAGCGCATCGCTGAACTCCTTGCTCTTCGCCTTCAACGTGTCCTTGTCCAGGACATTTCCCTCAAAGCTGGAGACCACCTTCTCACCTACCATGATCGAAGCCACCGTGCCGGCTGGTGCGACTTCATTCTGGTAAGAGATACCCAATTTAGCCAGGGCACCTTTTGCAATATCGCAAGAGTTTAAAAACTTGGCCTTGCCGATAGGGTCAAACTGGAAGGTACATGCTGCAGGGTCAGCAATAACATGTATCGGTGAAGTTTGCTGTGCCTTTTCCAGATCCGGATTAGCGTAGTGTGTCAGACCGTTGAAGATCGGAAAATAGGTCAGCGCTGCAATTAGGCAGCCCGCCATGATGATGGGTTTGCGTCCGATTCTGTCGGACAGCGTACCAAACACCACGAAGAACGGCGTGGCAATGATCAGCGAGCCGGCGATCAGTAAGTTGGCATTTTGCGCATCCACCTTCAGCGTCTGCGTGAGGAAGAACAGCGCGTAAAACTGACCGGTGTACCACACCACCGCCTGTCCCACTACCAGACCAAAAAGCGCAATAATCACGAAGCGCGCATTTTTCCATTGGCCGAATGATTCGGTCAGCGGCGCCTTGGAGCGGGTGCCCTCTTCCTTCATCTTCACAAAAGC
>JAYVLG010000029.1:0-4415 GCA_043759595.1 Sulfurirhabdus sp.
AAAAGAATCAGAAAACCAGGGCAGCGCTGTTCCGCTGCATATGAAGGGTTACCCTCTTAAACTAGATGCATTATTGTCTTGACTGAGGGGTCCACTATAGTCGACCACAACCAATGACATTTAAGGGCCAACTAAGTAACGTATTCGGTCCGATAAAGCAACCGTCTTCGGTAATCTACATTGATGAGTTTTCCGATATTACCAATATGATGGTTGAAGAAAAAACTAATCCCCTGTGGCAAATTCTCAACAAAGAACCTATCTATTCAATACCGCCACCAACCAATCCACCTGATCCACCCGCTCCACCCATATGGGCACCATGGTACGTTAATATTTCCGCTGCAACGTTTGAGCCACCACTCTATGATGGAAGGCTTGCCTTTCTTAATCCATTTGTGAATGCGGCATATAAAGGAGAAATGGATAGCGTAGCTCGAGCGAATATCTATAAGTCAGAGATTGAGGTAGTAACTAAAAAGCGTGATGCTGAGATGGTGCGCCTAGCAGAAAGTGCTACAAAGCTGTGGAAAAAAATCAAAGTTGAACAGAGACAATCTTTTGATGAAGCTATGACGCTTTACAATAATGATGTTAAAAATTACATTGCAGATTTTCGTGATGAGCAAGCGAAAATACATTCTAAGTGGGAACAAACTCAGCGTTTAGGAGCTGATGGCCTTCTGGCACGTATTGATATTGCGCTTAGAACTATAAGTCTACCGAATGCTGTACCACGAGAAGCAGAATCGAGGTTTGATAATGACTCTGGTGTACTCATCCATGAGCAACGATTCCCCGATCTTGGGGAGCTCAAATATGAAAAATTAGTCGAGCAAAAATCAGGGTTTGTTCACAAATCGGCTAATCAAAAAGAAAGCAAGGAAGTGTCCAGCAAGTTATGGCAAGCCATTAGTTTACGCTTAGCTTGTGAGATCGTTAGACTCGACAACGACAATATCATTAAAGCCATAGCAATTAATGGCTGGGCAGAATATACAGACAAGTCGACTGGACAACGTAAGAGGGCCTACTGTTCCAGTCTCTTCGCCACAAAAGAGCAAATCACTGCGCTCAATCTTGCAGCCGTTGACCCAATATCTGCATTCAATAGCCTTAAAGGGATTGCAGCTCATAGCTTAGAAGTGACACCGATCGCACCCATCATCCGACTGGACACGAATGATCCTCGTTTCGTGGATGCAAAAGAAATTCTTGCACACATGTCTGCTGGTGAAAATCTTGCGTCTATGGATTGGGAGGATTTTGAGCATCTATGCCGAGAGCTCTTCGAACGAGCTTTTGCCAGTAATGGTGCTGAAGTTAAAGTTACACAGGCAAGTCGTGATCAAGGTGTTGATGCAATTATTTTCGATCCTGACCCACTGCGGGGAGGTAAGATAATTATTCAAGCAAAGCGCTATACCAATTTGGTTGACGTATCTGCAGTACGTGATCTTTACGGTGCAGTTATAAATGAAGGTGCTATCAAGGGTATTCTTGTAACAACAAGTAATTATGGGCCTGATTCATACACGTTTGCTAAGGATAAGCCGCTGACTTTACTTGCAGGGCGTGAGTTGTTGGGCCTGCTGGATCAATATGGTTACAAATTCCGTATAGATTTAGCGGAAGCTAAGCGGATGATGGCAAAGTGAAATTAAAGTGGCCAGATTCCTTTGATGCACATAAAAAAACTGGGTTACCTCAGACTGCACCGAACTATTTAAGGATTAACCCATGAGTATAATGCAGCATTTTTTCAGGCATCCTCTCTGGCTGGTTGGCTTTCGCCCCCTGTTTACGCTGGGCTTGATCAGCGGGATGGTGTTGCCAATCAATGGGCCAGCCTCCAAAATTTCTGTCCGTTGAAATGAAGCAGTGCAATTCGGCACATGTTGTGCAGGTGCTAATCGTAAATCAGGGAGAAATATGTTTTGTCCTAAGTGCAAGGCCTCGAATGAGGCGAATGCAACTGTTTGTTCAAGCTGCGGAGATGCGCTGCCGCGCCTACCCGGCAAATTCCAGCGCGTTCAGGAAAGTAGTGAGGGAACGGGTAATACAATCGAGTATTACAAGGCCATTCTGGGGCCGATGAATCAGGACTATTATCTGGACATGTTTGCAGATTTTGATCGTGCTGGGGCCGTGAGCGTCACCTGGCACAGGCATGCATTTTTCGCATCGTTTTTCTGGCTGCTTTACCGCAAGATGTGGCGTGAGGCCCTGATTTACTTTATTGCCCCCTATCTGTTGATGCCCCTGCTGGGCGTGATAGGCGGCCCCTTTCTGGTTACTCTGGGCTATATGCTGTACACGATTGGTATCGTGTTTTGGTTGCCTGTGTATGCAAACGCGCTTTACTACAAGCACTGCAAGAAACAGATTGCAACGGTATCCGCCTCATCGGGTGATTTGCAGCAACAGTTGGGCGAGCTTTCCGCCAGGGGTGGTGCCCTTAATGTTGTGCTTATGGGGGTGGTGGCGCTCGCTTCTGTTGTGGTGCTGGGCATACTTGCCGCCATTGTGATTCCGGCATACCAGGGTTACAGCGTCAAGGCCCACACGGCGAAAGCCTATGCGATGGGCGAGCGTGCGGCAAGCAAGGTTAGCGATTTTTACATGAGCCATCGCGTGATTCCCACTAGTCTGAGTGAAACTGGTTTTTCTGAGTCGACGCCGAGTTACATCAGGGAAATCGCCATGAGTCCGCGAAATGGAGCCGTGACGGTGATGATGGACGGCACTGTCGTCGGCGGAAAATCATTTACGCTTGAACCTTCGCTGGAAAAAGGCGGGATACTCAATTGGAGCTGTACGAGTGAGAAAATTCTGGAGCAGTATTTGCCGCAACAGTGCCGTCATCAAAACTGAGAAATTTACGATCAATAGGGTCAGACTGAGGTAACCCGTATTTCACGGACACTTGTAATAGTAGACAATACTAGTGGAGGTGTATATGGGAAAAAAAATCCAGAAAGTGAATACGGAACGGAAGCGTCAACGGTTCAGCAAAGAATTCAAGCTCACGGCCGTGAAGTTATTGCAAGCCGGACAAAAGCCAGCAACACAGTTAGCTCTGGAACTCGGCATTCGTCGTAACTTGCTCTACAAATGGGCGGAAACAATCAACAATCATTCAGGTGACGCTGAAACTGTTTTCAATGGCCCAGGGCGAAAAAAACTTGGGAAATTCAGCGATCCACTCAAAGCAGAGAATGCAAGATTGAAACGTGAATTGGCACGCATTACTGAAGAGCGAGATATCCTAAAAAAGGCCGAAGCGTACTTTGCGAAAGTCCACTAGTGAAGTACGCGTTCATCCAACAACATGCCAAGCAATATAGTCTGCAGTCGCTGTGCAAAGTATTACAAGTTTCTCGAAGCGGCTATTACGACTGGCTAAATCGCGAACCGAGTACGCGCATGCTGGCTAACAATAAGTTGTTAGAACATATTCGTACTGCCCATATTCAGCATAGGAAAGCTTATGGTGCATTTAAAACGTGGCAACACTTAAACGCGATAGGGGTTGAGTGTGGCAAACACCGCGTAGCAAGGCTACGACAGCAGGCAGGAATAGAAGCGCAACGGAAACGACGGTTCAGGCTGACGGTTGAACATCACCATACAGCGAAAGCGGCACCTGATTTATTGCAACGTCAATTCAGCAGCAGCGCACCCAATCAAACATGGGTGGGCGATATGACGTTTATTCGTACACGCCAGGGTTGGCTGCATTTGGTTGTGTTGCTGGATTTATTCTCACGCAAAGTGGTGGGCTGGTCTATGGGTAGTCGAGCGACAACGGCATTGCATCAAGCGGCACTGACGATGGCAATCACTCAACGTAGCCCAAAAGCGGGGCTGATTCATCATACGGATAGAGGCGCGGTATACAGTGCACCATCCTATCGAGACCAGCTTGCAGAAGCAAAAATGCGACCAAGCATGAATGGCAGAAAAACGGCTTACGACAATGCGGTTGCCGAAAGCTTCTTCTCCAACTTGAAGAATGAATGGGTACATCACCATGATTTCAACACGAGAGATGAGGCGAAATTAGCGATATTTGATTACATCGAATGCTTTTATAATCGTAATCGTATTCATCAGTCGCTCGGTTACCGAACTCCTGATGAAGTGGAGAGGTTGTATTATGGTGCTTAATTTAACTGTCCGGGAAAGGCGGGTTACCTCATGTTGTCCCGTTTAATTCGAAGGTGGATATTGTGCAGGTGTTGACGTAGCAGGCAGATTATCAGGCCGCCAGAAACTTCTGGAACAAGTTGAAAGAGCGGTTGGATAAGGAAGGCAGTCAACTGGTGACAAATTGTCACCAGTTGAAAATGATAGCTGGTGACGGCAAACAGCGGCTACTGATGTAGCCACTGCCGAGACGTTGCTGCGGCTGG
>JAYVLG010000030.1:0-42043 GCA_043759595.1 Sulfurirhabdus sp.
TTATTCAGTCCCCTAGATTCATCCGGTGACACGGATGGTTCTGTCCATTCATCGGCAGAACAACTTCATTGCGCGACCTCGTGTCGCAACTAACCTTAATCGTTAGAAGCCATTTTTCTTTATGCGCCAATTTTGCACGAGCAACATGAACACGCCTAATGTGATTGCAATGTCGGCAACATTAAAGATGCCCGTTCGTAGCGAACCAATCCCCAAGTTAATAAAATCTATAACGTAGCCGCCATGTGTGAATCGGTCAATCAGGTTGCCAACTCCACCTGCTAAGATAAGTGCGAGGGCAAGAATGAATGATGGGCGAGCTGCTCGGATGAGAAGCACATAGCCGAGCAATGCCAAGAGTAGCGCGCCGACACCCAGGCGTAATGCTGCGAGACGCCAAGATTTTGGTGCGGATTCTCCCAAACTTAAGAACGCTCCCTCGTTGTGGGCGACTTGCAAGCGAACAGTGTCTGCAAGAAAAGACAACGCCTGCGCTTTGGGAAGATTTGATTCAGCATAGGTCTTGGTGGATTGGTCGCAACCAACACACGCCACAAGTACGAACAATATGAGCAAAATGCGTTTAACTAAATTCATGACAGTGTGTCCTATGGCTTCTAACGAATAGCGTTTATCTGCCGCCCACCCTAACGCAGCAGTAATCGTGCCACACTTGCGGCGGATAAACCTTGTTGGACTGAACTGCGGGGCAGGCGGTACTTATGGGGATTGTAAGATAATGCGATGATAAGTCAACCCATTGTCATGAAGTGAAGGTGTCATTCGGGGTGGAAATTGATGATATGGGGGCGCTGAGCATCCCCACCCGACGCACAAATGCTGCCCGGCAGACTCCATGGAAGGGGCATTCGGCGCAGAGAGACGCAGCTTTGTACATTAACCGCGGAGGCGCAGAGGCGCGGAGAAAAACAATGCTTTATGAAAATACACAGCCTCCCCTGTAAAAAAGCATCACAAATTTATTATCTTATGGCACATTAACTCTGCGCCTCCGCGTCTCTGCGGTTAATGTACACAGTTGCATAAACCACTTTGTAAACACGCCAACGTGTTGTTAATAATGAACGGCAAACCGATTCTCGTTATTTGGTTGAGAATGATTGATAATCTGGCAGGTATATGAATTTTCCTCTGGCATGCTAATTTTAGGCGGGATAGGGCAGTTATTGCTCTTCCCATTTGCGGTGCATTTCTATAAGCGGCTGGAGTTTTTCCAGAAGTTGTGCGTCGAAAGATTCTTCACTCGTGATATCTAATGCAATGGCTCTTGCAACCGCGATCTCTGGGGGACGTATGGAATACCGCTTATAAAGATCTCGAGATGCACCATTGTGGAATTCATGAATCAGTTCGGTAAGATCGAAAGCACTCATACCGTTTTCGGTCCAGGTGCAAAATTCTTCAAATAGTTTTTCAAGTTCATTTGATAACTCAGATTCCCAGGCTTCGCTGGCAAGCTGACGGAGTTGTGCTTTTTCACTTTTGGTGAACTCAGTGGACATTTTTAGAATCCTGTCAAAGTCTTTTTTAACAATAGAACAAATTTCAATGGTAATACAGCATCTGTTGTAAAAAAATCTGGTAATGACGAAAAATTTTGTTTACTCATTTATCCTGGAAACCTCAGTTGCTTTTCCCTCTCACTTGATGGTGAAGGTTTGGGGATTGGGGAATGTAGTGTTTCTGGATGAGGACTGGTTAGTCCCTTCTCTCAACCTGACTGATTAATAGGTTGAATGCGCGTATTTACGTAAGTGTCAGATGGGAAGTTGCGCATCTCGTCTTGATTAATGATTTAGTTGTGCCTAATATTTAAGTGCCTGGAGAAGCTTGGGTGGCGGAGCGTCATGACGGATCGCGTCCATGTGGGCTTCGTGAATGTTCTCCGGGCATTTTTTATTTTGATGAATCAAAAGTGATTTATTTTTGCTGCGTTTGCCTGTGATGGCTCGCAGGGTGTAGTTAAGCGGTTTTATTCGTGCAAACTGGATGATCTTCAGGTGGATAGCCAGACATTTTGCATAGAGTTTGCCAGACGTCTTCGTCAAATACGGCTTTTTGCCATGTGTTGTTGTATGAATTCAAAACGGTTTTTAATGCGGATTTGTTGAATAGTGCACCACAGAACCGGGTGTTTTTGAGATTTGCCTGTACAAAACATGCGCCCAGCAGGTTGGTTCCGTCTAAGTGGGCTTCCTGTAATGAAGCGCGGTTAAATTGCGCTCCTCGCAGGTCAGCTCTTTCGAGACGGGCTGAAACCAGATTTGCGTTATGCAGGTTGGTATCATTCATGTAGGCATCCTGTAATCGTGCTTCTTGAAGGTTGCAACCGGAGAGGCTGGCGTGTTCCAGATGTGTGCTTTTCCCCTTTGAGCGATACAGGCTGGACTGGCTCAGGTTTGCATATTGCAATTCTGCAAATGCAATATCCACCTCACTCAGATCTACGCTTTTCAGAGTTATGCGTTTTAGGTATGTACCCGCCCAATCCAATCCAATTGACTCCAGCTTCCAGGAATCCAGATTGACGATTATTGCTTTTTCTAATCCATGTACAAGCACTTTTTTGACCGGGTTGGGAAGTTCTTCTACTTTCAGTGCGGCAAGTATGACGCGGAATACCTGTTCGTGAAGGTGGGGGTACTCCGGTTTCAGAAACACCAATATGGATGTCGCTGCTGTCATCATGGTAGGCAAGCCAGCGCTGGATGACAGTTTTTCTACTGTGGCTGAAAAGCGTTCATCAGATCGCCGCTGATTTTCATCTTCCCTTTCTTCTCTGTTTTTTTGGTATTCACTCAGAGATTTAAATGCTGTTGCACCCAGTGTACCAAGCGCCACTAATATGGTGACCAGTGAGCCATATTTGCCACGCCAGCTAGCAAGTTCGTCGTTTTTGAGTTCCAGTTCTCTAATCTCTTGCTGTAATTTGTGATTCTGAAGAGTTGCATCTGTAGCGGCAGTTGTGACTTCGCCATAGGAGTTGATTGACGTAACCAGTATGAACGCAAGGGAACCCAAGGAAATGATTTTCCAAAAAATGCTTGGCAACATTCATGCTCTCCAAGAGTTGGTTTTTCGAAGGTGCTGGCTATTCAGATTGCTATTGAAACTATAGTAAATAATAGTCTTTATTTTCGATTATTCTCCGCCAATTAACGAGAATAGGTTTGCAGTTCATCATTAACAATACGTTGGCGTGTTTATCAGGTGGTTTACGCAATTTTGTACAATAACCGCAGTGGCGCGGAGAAAAACAATACTTTGTGAAAATACACAGCCTTTCCTGTAAAAAAAGCATCACAAATTTATTATGTTATGGCACATTAACTCTGCGCCTCCGCGTCTCTGCGGTTAAAACTGCGATTTCTGGATTTGCATAAATTCCAAAATGGGCAAGAACGATCAATGTGGCTGAGCTTTCTTACTAATCAGGGTAAGAGTTAAAAAAGTATCGATATGTTTTGCTTGATATCTGCGCTGCTTGTAAATCAATGTATGCCATAGCTGAAAGTGATAAAGTGGCGTGAAAAACTAACTGATTTTGCAGAGCATATTCCTGAATAGTGGTTGGCTGAATTTTTGAAGTGACAGACTGATTAATTGTGAATAGTGGCGCGCTAGTTATAGCGCTCTTGGTCAACGGTGATGGAAAGAGAAATGGAGAGCAACATGGGAATGAAAGTAGGCTTTATCGGTATGGGTATCATGGGTACGCCTATGGTGTTGAATCTGATCAAGGCAGGCCACCAGTTATGGGTGTATGGGCGTCGTCCGGAATCCTTACTGCCGTTGGTCGATGCGGGCGCTATGGCTTGTTCCAGCCCTCTGATGGTGGCAGAAAACGCGGATGTGATTATTGTGATGGTGTCAGATACGCCCGATGTGGAGCAGGTGATATTGGGTGAAGACGGCGTGATTCATGGTGCTAGAGCGGGTTCTGTGGTGGTGGATATGAGCACCATTTCACCCACTGTCACCAAAGCTATTGCCGCTCAGTTAAGTGCGCGCGGTGTGGAAATGCTGGATGCCCCGGTTTCTGGCGGGGATGTGGGGGCGGTGAATGGGACGCTCTCTATCATGGTAGGTGGCAAACCCGAAGTGTTTGAACACGTGAAGCCATTGTTTGAAGCGATGGGTAAAAATATTATCCATATTGGTGGCAATGGGGCCGGTCAGGTTGCTAAAGCATGCAATCAGATCGTGGTAGGTGTGACTATTCAGGCAGTGGCAGAGGCATTGACTTTCGCACGGAAAAACGGTGTAGACGCTGCCAAAGTGCGGGATGCGCTGATGGGCGGATTTGCTGGTAGTAAAATTCTGGAAGTCCACGGAAAACGCATGTTGGACCACGATTTCAAACCTGGATTTAAAACAAAGTTGCACCAGAAAGACATGAATATTGTGATGCAGACTGCGCGCGAGCTGGGCCTGGCTTTGCCTGGTGCAGCGCTGGTGATGCAAAACTTGAATGCGCTTATGGGAACGGGAGATGGTGAGATAGATTCAGCAGCGATTGTTAAAGTCGTGGAGCGCATGTCCGGTATATGATTTTTCTACGCTCTGTAACTGCAATAACTTGTTGAGGATGTAAATATGCGGCATAAAATCGTTTTTCTTGATCGTGATAGTTTGATTGCCAATGTGCGACGCCCGGCCTTTGAATATGAATGGGAGGAATATGCGGCAACCGCGCCGGATGAAGTGCTCGCACATATGCAGGGCGCAACCATCGCCATCAGTAACAAAGTCATGTTGAATGCTGCAACGTTATCGCAGTTACCTGAGTTGAAAATGATAGCGGTTGCTGCAACTGGTACCAACAATGTGGATCTGGATTATTGCAGGACACATGGTATTACCGTATCCAATATTCGCAATTACGCAGTGCATGCGGTGCCTGAACATGTGTTTTCCATGGTTCTGGCGTTGCGCAGAAATCTGCTGGCGTATCGTGACGATCTCCAGAAAGGTTTATGGCAAAAGGCTGAGCAGTTCTGCCTGTTTACACACCCTGTGAATGATTTGCATGGCAGTACAATGGGGTTGATTGGTTATGGGGCGCTCGGCCAGGCCGTTGCGCAATTGGCCGCGGCATTTGGTATGGAAGTGTTGATTGCAGAACATAAGGGCATGGAGCAGATCCGCTCTGGATATACCCCTTTTGATGAGGTGATTCGGCAATCAGATGTGATTTCATTGCATAGTCCGTTGACCGAGGCAACGCGTAATCTCATTGGTAAACGTGAATTTTCCTTGATGAAGCCTTCTGCAATATTGGTGAATACTGCGCGGGGTGGTCTGGTAGAAGAAGTGGCGTTGCTGGAAGCACTTCAATCCGGGAAGATAGCAGGTGCGGGTTTTGATGTGCTGGTCAATGAGCCACCCCGAGAGGGAAACGCCTTGTTGAATATTGCATTGCCCAACTTTATTCTGACTCCGCATGTGGCATGGGCGAGCCGCGAAGCAATGCAAATACTGGCAGATCAGCTTATCGATAACATAGAAGCTTTTGTATGGGGAACGCCGCAAAATGTTGTCGTGTGATCTTGGCTTTCATGTTTCAGGTAATGTTTTAGTCATTTTGAATAAAGCATAAGATGAGTATGACCAAACGTATTTTACTTGCTCCGGATTCCTTTAAAGGCTCGCTCACAGCGATGGAAGCAGCGGCGGCGATGGAAGCTGGTTTGCGCCAGGTTTGGCCTGATGCTGATATCAGGCAGTTTCCAATGGCGGATGGCGGGGAAGGTACCCTGGATGTGCTGCTGGCAGTTGCCAAAGGTAAACGGTGTTATGTCACAGTAGCAGGGGCAGATGGTTTACCGTTGCAAGCGGCTTACGGTTTGCTTGAGCATGCAGGTGAGCAGGTGGCGGTGCTGGAAACAGCGCAAGTGGTGGGGCTGCCGCTGGCTAGACAGACACAGGTGGCAGCACGAACAACGCTTGGGCTGGGCGAACTGTTTCGCATTTGTCTCGATCTGGGGATACGCAGTTTCATGATCGGGCTGGGCGGCAGTAGTACCAACGATGGCGGGGCAGGTGTTCTGGTCGCATTGGGTGTTGCTTTGCTCAATGCTGAAGGCAAGGCGATCCAAGCTGATCTGAATGGGTTGATGGCTCTTGCCCAGGCGGATTTCAGCCAACTGGATCCGCGTATAGCCGAGACCAGTATCATTATCATGTCGGATGTCAGGAACGCATTATGTGGTCCTGATGGGGCAACTGCGGTGTTTGGTCCTCAAAAAGGCGTGGCTTCGACAGCTATTTTGGAGTTTGATAGCTGGCTGAAAAACTATGCAGCATTATGCGATGCGGCGCTCGGTAAAACGTATTCTGTGCTTCCAGGTACCGGCGCGGCAGGCGGATTGGGGTACGCTTTTCAGCTGCTTGGGGGCGTACATCGTTCGGGCGCAGAAATGGTTTGTGAATTGTCAGGGATTGACGCCGTGTTGCCGGAAATGGATTGGGTGGTGACAGGCGAAGGAAAAACCGATGCTCAAACCTTAATGGGCAAAGTCCCGTTTGTAGTAGCAACCCATGCCAGGCATTTTGGTGTGCCTGTGACGCTGGTTTCTGGTAGCGTAGATCAGGCAAGTCTGCCCCGGATTGCCAGTCAGTTTGATGGTTGTTTCTCGATCATGTTGCACCCTATGACAGTACAGGAAGCAATGACAAATGCGGCACCTCTCCTCAGCGATGCTCTTGCGCAACTGGCCCGTTTAATGCGCACTCAGCTTCCAGAATAGACTATATAGCTATCTAAATAGCTGTTTTTTTCTATACTGAATAGTTTCCATCCGGAAACGTTGCTTCCTCTCCCCTTGTGGGAGAGGGTTGGGGAGAGGGGTTGAATTTCAAGGCGTTACCACTCTCTCCCTGGCCCTCCCCCATCAAGGGGGGGAGGAAATAGATGTTTCCGGATGAAAGCTAAATAGCTATTCTGATCAATCAAGATACACAAGGCTGTTCGCTACATTCATTGTGTCTTGAATGAAATTTCCACTTTGATACAGTAGATTAAGATTGTTTTTGTATGATTTTTTTCAGGAAGATGGATTGCTATTCCAAAAGTAATTTGCTATTATTTTCATAAAGCGAATTTGAATTTCACAATATGAAATTTATGTAATTGGAAGCAAGTAGCAATTAACCGGAAAATAATCAATTGTCAGGGTTTGGATACTCGTCAGTTTTCCGGGAAAAGACAAAAAAGATTTCGGCCTGAGTGCCAGTAAATTGTTTTTAATATACGGAGAAGGAAATGACTAATTTAATGGAACCTATCGATATGGCATCGATCCCCGCTTTTTGTGAAGGCATTCAATATTTTGCGGCGTCCATGCCGGAGTTTGAAAAGTTGGGGGCAACACCAGTACTGAGTGACAAAATTCATGCCATTCCTAATCCGGAGGATCCGAGCGCCGTTTACCAAACCATGCTGACCGCCGATGCATTGCGCTATCTCACACTGCAAGTAACCGGAGCCAAGTCTTCAGGTCACCCTGGTGGATTTGCCAGTAGTGCAGATGCGTATGCGGCAATGGTTTTGCTGGGTCATACCAATATTGTGACTGAAGTAGGTCACCATGCGCCCGGTTTCTATAGTGCCATGTTTATGGACACCTCTTTGGAAGAAATGGGCATCAAAACGGTAAAGGATATGCGCGAGCGTTTCCGTGAAATGCACGGTCTGCTTGGGCATCTTTCCGGCGCGATTCCCGGATTGCTGGCTCCCGCAGGCCCATTAGGACAAGGCCAGCACTTCGCAATGGCAGGTGCATTGTTGCATCCTGACAAACTATTCCCGGTTACCATCGGCGATGGTGGTTTAGGTGAGCCATATATCATGAGTGCCATGCAGCATTTCAATACGGCATACCCGCATGCAACCAACTTCCTGCCGATTCTGGTTTGGAATGGTTATTCTCAGGAACACCATAGTATGGTTTCCACCTGGAGCAATGATCGCATGCTGGATTACTGGCGTGGTCACGGCTTCAAGCACGTTCACATTATCAATGCCAAGGATTTCGATGACCAGAATCAGTCTTGTGAATATGTTGATAGCACACTATTCTCTTTTGAAAAACGTATGGAGTTTACCGCTCATCTGCTCAAGACGGCAGCAAAGGCAGCGCAGAGCGCGATGAACGGTGAACTGACAGCGATCATTGTTAAACAATTGAAGGGCGCGGGTGTGCATGCAACCGGTGCTAAATCACATAATCTTTATGCGCATCACACCCTGGAAAGCGAAGATGTTGTATCTGGATTGAAACGTCGTGCACTCTCTCCCAAGGCTTGGGAGCTGGTACGTGAAAACATGAAAAACGCAGGTGGCGGCCCGGCTGTAAAAACCGTTGTAACCGAGTTCGAATTGGCGATCCCGGATTTGGGTACCTTGCCATTAGTTGATTTTGAAGTGGGTAAAGAAAACAAAGTACCAACTACCGCATTCGGTGAAGTTGTAGCTGAAGTTGGCAAGCGCGATCCGCGCTTCATCGTCACCAATGCCGATGGTAATGAAGCTTCTGCCATGGCGAATATCAACAAGGCGCTGACCATCCGTCATCCTACAGTAGATGGCTTGTATTTTCAGGGGCCGACTGGCCAGGTTTATGAGCCTTTAAACGAAGATGCCTGTGCGGGCCTGGCAGTAGGTGTTTCGCTTTTTGGCGGCCGCAGCTTGTGGTGTTCTTATGAGTCTTTCGCCATTAACGGCTTGCCTATCTGGCAGACAGTTATTCAGGCCATGGCAGAACTGCGCCGCAAGACACCAAGCACAGTTTGCCTGTTTACTGCGGGTGCACTGGAGCAGGGGCGTAACGGCTGGACACATCAGCGCCCTGAGATCGAAGCCTATTTTGCTGCAATGATGCGTAACGGTAACGTTTTCCCGTTGTTCCCGGTAGATGCTAATATGATTCAGGTAGCTTACGACTGGGCGCTGAAAACGCACAATAAGGGTATCGTTATTACTGCATCCAAAACGCCGCTGCCAATTCGTACTACATTGGCACAAGGTCGCGAAGCCATGGAAAAAGGCGCGATCACCTTGATGGATAGCGAAGGAAAAGGCAAAGTCGTCTTTGCTGTAACGGGTGACATGGTATTGCTGCCAGTACTGGAAGCGGCAGAAGCGCTTAAGGCGCAAGGCAAAGGGGTACGTGTAGTGGCTATAGTTAACCCACGTCGCCTGTATCGTCCGAACGATGTACTGTGGAACAGCGTTTCTCAGCCAGATGACCAGTTCATGGATGATGCCAGCTTTGATGCCATGTTCGGAGGCGATGCGCTGATCGGCGTAACAGGCGGTCCAAGTGCTATGCTGGAGCCTGTGATGCTGCGCAGCAAATCCAACCGTGATGTGTTCTGCTGGAAGCGCGGTGAAACGACTAACAGCCCGAACCAGTTGTTTGACTTTAACGGGATGAATGCCAAAGCAATGACCGAGCGAGCTCTGTCTTTGCTAGGGTAATGTTGACACAATAACAGCGGGCAGAAGCAGGCTCGCGTGATTGTAACTGGCCTGAAAAGGCCGGGTAAGTAACCGGATGGGAAGAGGTATGATTTCTCCCAGCTGAATGTAACCGGCCTTCAGGCCGGTTACTATATGGATAGCAGGATAAACTTTAAATTGGCTTTCTCTGTGCCGCTGTGGCAAAAAGGCTCGAAATATGACGCAACCCAAAATCATAGTACTTGACGACGACCCCACCGGTTCGCAAACAGTTCATGGCTGCTTGCTGCTCACTCGCTGGGATGTTGCTACGCTTAAGCAAGGCTTGAATGATGCTTCTCCCTTGATGTTTGTGTTGACTAACACTCGTGGTATGGGCGCGCATGATGCTGAGCACATCACGCGAGAGGTATGCCAGAATCTGAAAACGGCCATGAAAGGATTTGATCGTCCTGCTTTGTTCGTCAGTCGGTCTGACTCTACATTACGGGGCCATTACCCCATAGAAACCGATGTGATGGAACAGGAATTAGGACCATTTGATGCGCACTTTCTGACCCCGGCGTTTTTTGAAGGGGGTCGTTTCACTATGGACAGCGTGCATTATGTGCGTATGGGCGATAAGGCAGTGCCCGCACATGAAACAGAGTTCGCGAAGGATTCAGTGTTCGGTTATAAGCACAGTTTCTTGCCTGATTATGTCGAAGAAAAGACCAAGGGGCGTATCAAGTCTGAAGATGTCGTGCGTTTTTCTCTTGATGACATTCGTCGCGGTTGTCTCTATAAATTGCTGGCGCTGCATGGAAATCCCTGCTGTGCTGTGGATGCTGAAAACCAGGATGATTTCAATCGTTTTGCCACTGATCTGGACGCTGCAGCTACCCAAGGTAAGCGCTTCCTGTTCAGGAGCGCAGCCAGTTTACTGACATCTCTCGCTAAATTGCCGCCTCAGCCTGTACCGGCAGAGGAAATGTACAAGTATGTGAAAGAGGGCAGGCCGGGCGTCATTGTAGTGGGCTCCCACGTAAAAAAATCCACGGAGCAACTGGAAGTGTTGCTGCAGCAAGAAGGCATTGCAGCCGTGGAAGTGGATGTCAGCCGTTTGCCGGAACAGTTGCATGCCGTGCTGACAGAAACACTGGATAAAGTAGCGCAGGCCCACGCTGAAGGGAAGACGCCAGTCATCTACACCAGCCGTGTTGAGCGCCAGTTTGCAGATCATCAGATGCGATTGCGTTTCGGGGAACATGTTTCAGGGTTTCTCATGACCGTGGTGCATGGTTTGCCAACAACGATTGGCTACATTATCAGCAAGGGGGGTATCACCTCCAACGATATGCTCAGCAGTGGTCTGGCTTTGCCAACCTCGCGCCTGTTAGGGCAAATTCTGGCTGGCTGCAGTGTGGTGCAAACGCCTCACGATCATAGACTGCCTGATATTCCTGTGGTGATATTCCCGGGTAATGTTGGTGACCAAAATGCCCTTGCCGTTGTTTATAATCGGCTACGTGGAAAATAGTTTTATTTCATGATGTTGAAAGTAAGGAAGTTGGGCGGCTGATATGCAAAAACAGGAACTGGTAAAACGACTGCAAAGCTTTCTTTCACCCGATGCGGTCTTGTTCGATCTGGAAGATCTCAAGCCCTACGAGAGCGACGGGCTGACTGCGTATCAGCAGACACCGATGATCGTGGTGATTCCCGAGACAGAACCGCAAGTTCAACAAGTGCTTCAATTGTGTTACGAAACTGGTGTGCCTGTGGTAGCCAGGGGGGCGGGCACAGGGCTTTCCGGTGGTGCGCTGCCGCTGGGTGATGGCATATTGCTATCCATGGCCAGATTCAAAAAAATATTGCACGTCAACCCGCTTGCCCGGATTGCGCGCGTACAACCCGGGGTGCGAAATCTGGCTATATCTGAAGCAGTTGCCTCACACGGACTGTATTATGCCCCTGATCCATCAAGCCAGATTGCCTGCACGATTGGTGGAAACGTCGCTGAAAATTCCGGCGGCGTGCATTGTCTGAAGTATGGCCTCACTGTGCATAACATCATGCGTTTGCGGGTATTAACCATGGATGGCGACGTGCTTGAAATTGGCTCAGAAGGGCTGGATAGTGCCGGATATGACCTGATGGCGCTGATGACAGGCTCTGAAGGCATGCTGGGTATTATTACTGAAATCACTGTGAAATTGCTCCCCAAACCGGAACGCGCGCAGGTCGTCATGGCGGCATTTGATGACGTGGGTAAAGCGGGCGAAGCTGTTGGGGATATCATTGCTGCCGGCATCATACCAGCAGGATTGGAAATGATGGACAGGCTGGCTATTAAAGCGGCTGAAGATTTCGTGCATGCGGGTTATCCGCTCGATGCAGAAGCCATTCTGTTATGTGAGCTGGATGGCGCAAACGAAGAAGTTTCTGAAGAAATTCAGCGTGTACACGATATTTTATTGAAAAGTGGTGCCATCTCGCTACGTACAGCGGTGGATGATGCAGAGCGGCTCAAGTTCTGGGCCGGACGCAAGGCGGCATTCCCCGCCGTGGGGCGAATTTCTCCAGACTATTACTGCATGGATGGTACGATCCCGCGTAAACAGCTCGCGCGCGTACTGACAAGCATTCAGGCTTTATCCGAAGAATATAAATTGGGCGTAGCGAACGTGTTTCACGCAGGGGATGGCAACCTGCATCCATTGATTTTATATGATGCTAACAAGCCAGGTGAATTGGCCCGCACCGAGGAATTTGGTGGGAAAATTCTCGAATTGTGCGTGGAAGTGGGCGGCACCATTACCGGAGAACATGGCGTAGGCTTTGAGAAAATCAATCAGATGTGTTCTCAGTTCAAACCTAAAGAACTGACATTGTTCCATAACATCAAGCATGCATGGGATGAGAAAACGCTGTTGAATCCGGGTAAGGCAGTGCCTACCCTGCACCGTTGCGCGGAATTTGGCGCCATGCATGTGCATCATGGACAGATTAAGTTTCCTGAGTTACCTCGGTTTTAAAGGGTTTTAACCGCAGAGGCGCAAAGGCGCAGAGATCGTTGAGTTCAGGGAGCAGTTTATGCGAAGAAAGTTTTTACGACCCTTAATGATCTCACCAATTTACAGATTTTTTAAAGCGCTAAAGCACGATAGGGCTTCTTTGTGAAAAAAATATATGCAAGAAACGATTGAACAATTTGCCGAAACTATCAGTAAAGCATCCGAGAAGCGTGAGTCATTGTGCATACGGGGTTCGGGTAGCAAGGATTTTTATGGAGGAGCACGTACTGGCACTGTGCTGGATGTTACGCCCTACCGCGGTATTGTCTCCTATGAGCCAAAAGAACTGGTGCTGACGGCTCGCGCTGGCACGACGTTGGTGGAAATCGAGCAGGCCTTGGCAGAAAATAATCAAATGCTGCCATTCGAACCGCCGCACTTTGGACCCGGGGCGACTATTGGGGGGTGTATTGCTGCGGGATTATCCGGTCCGCGCCGCCCTTATCAGGGCAGTGCCAGGGATTTTGTGCTGGGCGTGCGGATACTTGATGGTAATGGAGATGATCTGGCGTTTGGTGGCCAGGTCATGAAAAACGTGGCCGGTTACGATGTGTCGCGGTTGATGGCCGGAGCGATGGGCACCCTGGGGGTGCTGCTTGAAGTATCTTTAAAGGTGCTGCCACGCCCTCTGCAAGAAATGACGTTGCGTTTTGATATGGATGAAAAGCAAGCCATAGAAGCGATGAATCGCTGGGCAGGTCAGCCTGTCCCGTTGTCTGCTACAACCTTTTTCAGCAACGAATTAACAGTGAGGCTATCGGGTTCAGCCAGTGCATTGGCTGCAGCGCGAAGTAACTTGGGTGGAGCTGAATTGCCGGATGGTGCACTTTATTGGAATAGCATTCGTGAACAGAACAACGCCTTTTTTAAATCAGACTTACCCCTATGGCGTATTTCGCTGCCTTCTACGGTGCAGTCGATCAATATACCAGGAGTGCAATTCATTGAATGGGGTGGGGCTTTGCGTTGGTGTCTGACAGATGCCGATGCCATGAGCGTGCGTATGGCTGCCAGCAATGCGGGGGGGCAGGCCACATTGTTTCGAAGTAACGATAAAACGCAGGGCGCGTTTCACCCTCTATCGCCTGCATTGATGAAAATTCACAAGAAATTAAAGCAGACCTTCGACCTTAATGGCACATTTAACCCGGGCCGAATGTACGATTTTTAGCAGCGTTAACCAACAAGGCTCAGAAACATAGCAAAGTACAAAAAATGACAGAGTGAGCAGCACATTTTCGAGTACTGATATGTTTTTGGAGTGAAGAAATAATGCAAACAAATTTAGCGGATTTTATCAAAAACACGCCTGAAGGGCGTGAGGCTGACAGTATATTACGCACCTGCGTGCACTGTGGTTTTTGTCTGGCAACCTGTCCCACTTATCAATTGCTGGGAGATGAACTCGATAGTCCAAGGGGGCGTATTTACCTCATCAAGCAAATGCTGGAAGGGGCACCCGTTACCGCAAAAACCCAATTGCATCTGGATCGCTGTCTGACCTGTCGTGCTTGTGAAAGCACTTGCCCATCCGGAGTGAAATACGGTCATCTGGTGGATATCGGGCGGGCCATAGTTGAAAAGAAAATCGGGCGTAAGCCTATGCAGGCGCTACAACGCTTTGGAATACGCAGAGTGCTGCCTCAACCCACAATTTTCGGGTCGTTGCTCAAACTGGGGCAAACTTTTCGACCGTTTTTACCTGGCCAGCTTCAGGGAACAGTACCACCAGTAAAACACCAAACAGCTTGGCCTGCATCACAGCATGCCAGAACCATGCTGGTGCTGGACGGTTGTGTGCAGCCTTCTCTCGAGCCCAACATTAATGGGGCGACTGCCCGCCTGCTGGACAAGCTGGGTATCAATCTGGTCCGCGCAGAAAAAGCGGGATGTTGTGGTGCGGTAAGCTATCACCTCAACGCCCAGGATGAAGGGCTAGATTACATGCGGCGCAATATAGACGCCTGGCTGCCTTATCTTGATCAGCGTGCCGAGGCGATTGTGATGACTGCAAGTGGCTGTGGCGTCACGGTCAAGGAATATGGGTATTTGTTGAGAAATGATCCTGTATATGCCGAGAAAGCGGCGCGCGTATCTGCAGCAACCAAAGATATTTCCGAGATCATACTGGCCGAAAAAGACCGCTTGGCTGATTTGCTCCATGCTAAAAAAGCAGGACGCAATACACCAAAAGAAAAAATTGCATTCCATTCCCCTTGCACTTTGCAACATGGCCAGAAAATCACGGGCGTGATTGAAGCATTGCTCACTGCTGCCGGTTTTGAATTGACACCTACACCAGAAAAACATCTGTGTTGTGGTTCCGCAGGGACTTATTCCCTGTTGCAGAAAGAACTCTCACAGCAGTTGTTGAAGAATAAAGTAAACGCTTTGGAAAGTGGGGCGCCGAAGATGATTGCTACGGCCAATATTGGCTGTTTGATGCATTTGCAATCAGGTACACAAACACCGGTGAAACATTGGGTGGAAATAGTGGATGAATTACTGGCTTAGTTGCACGTAAATCAGCATCAACTAGTCAAAAACTGCTCAGATCTTCCAGCGTATTGAAGTTGTTAAAAGCAGTTGCATCATCAAACGGTACAATGGCGTGGGGGTGCTTAGCCTGCCACGCCATCACCTTCCTTTCTCCGCTGGTCAGGTAATCTGTCAGATCAGATACTAACGCTCGTTTGCATAACATGATGGCGTGGTGTGTGCGTCCCCCTGCACTGGGTATGGCAATTTGTGCATTTTGCGCTATCAGCGCCGCGTGAAGGCTCGATACCAGATTATCTGGCAGAAAGGGCGTATCACAAGGTACTGTTAAAATCAGATCGTGCTGCGCTGCCAGCATGGCACTGTGCAACCCGGCAAGTGGGCCTTGAAAACCTTCTATTTTGTCAGTGATGACGGGATAGCCATAACAGGCATATTGCGCGATATTACGGTTGGCGCTGATCATGATTTCATCTGACTGATGCCGAATATGATCCAACACCCAGGCGATGAGTGGCTTCTCTTTAAGCATCAACAAACCTTTATCGGCCCCTCCCATGCGGGTTGCTTTTCCTCCAGCCAGAATGATGGTACTTATCTTCATAGATTTAGTGTGCAATTCGGGGTTTGGGTACTGGTTGTTATTTTCGTAATCAATACTGACATCTTACCAATTTTCGCATGTCGCTCCCATAGTAGCAGCAGGCGATTATTATCAAAAATTAATATGAACTGAAATGTGCATACCGTATAATATTTATATGGAATAATCTGGCTGCCGTATTGGGTTGCAAGCAAATAACGCTGTCTATCAGTAAATAAAAACGCTTGAAATAGTGAGAATGATTGTGGAATATTTCGCATTCTAAGCTATGGTTAGATTGTTCATTGCGGGTATATATTAACAGGATGAAAAGTTAAGCCAATGAAGGTGGAGTTGAAACAAGGTGAATATCGCCAGACTATTTTCGGGGCGGGGATATGCATTGTGCCTTGCAGTAGAGGGGCTAGATGTTTTGGTATGGCAGTGAGGGCTGGAGGCGAAAAAAAAATCGTACGGGTCATGGGTGCCAGAAAGTGGCTGGTTGAACATGGCTGCTCTAAAACGCTGGCAAAAGATTTAATATCTCATGCTCTTAACAGTAAAAATCTGGATAAGATTTATCAGCATGTTTTGTGACCCACATTCTAAAACAGGTTGAATGTGGGGTGCTATTCAAGGCGAGGGTGGAAACCGCCATTGCCCCATATTCAGGTGCAAATTATTTTGCGGAATCACCGTATATCTGAAGGCTTGCTGGTATTCCTCCGAATGTGCTTACTTAACTGAAGCAGGTCGTTGAAACAATCTGTAGCGTTCGGATTTATCACCTGGCCGATTACCTTCCCATATTTGTTGCCACTCTGGAGAAAGCGCAGCAACCTTATCCACTCCACCTTGTGTCAACATTAAATTGCACTCAGCCCCTTTTCCAATTTCTGCCCTTTGGGTGATGATGTTCGCGTAATAGTCCAGCATGGCACGCTGCGGCTCACCTAACCCTTGGCTGGCAATGCATCCTGTGTGTGCTGGCATAGCTTGTGTCAGTGAGTGGATAGTTGAACGATAGCTTTTTCCTGCATCCAGCCATGAAATAAACAATGACATGAGGAGTCCCCAGATCAGTGTCATGCCTGTTGCCCAAATAATAACAGGACGTTCTTTGCTGCGTTTCGTTCTGACTAATGTAGCCAGCCAGCCGACCGTATAGATGATACCGACTGAAAAAATAAACCAGCTAAATGCAGGTGTGTAACCAGGCTGAAGATCTTGGAGGTGAGCAGAAAGTCCAGCAGGTATGCCTAATTCAACAGCTATCCAGTAAAACCAGATGACAATTCCAAAGAAAGTAAACACCATCACGCCAAACCAGTAAAGAGCGTTGGCTGCACCGCGTCGAAGCGTATCAATTGAAGCAGCCGCCAGGCAGGCAAGTGGAAGCAGCATGGGTATGGCATAGACTTCCCGGGCATCTGAAGCGGCGCTTAAAACAGCGAACATTACCAGAAACGCTGTGAGCGGAAGATGCAATTCGGGCCGTTTGAACAGGTTTCTTTTTTCCTGCCAAAGTGTCCAGATGGCCAGAGGAAGTGCGGGCCAGGCAAACCACGGCAGCATTTTTAAATAGCCGGCTGTTTCGCTTTTTGGCCCTAGCCTTGCAAAACCCAGAAAACGGCCCAGATTATTTGTCCAGAACCACTCCATGAAAAGTGCTGGTGAACGCTGATAAAGGGCAAGCGGCCAGATAACAAGCCAAGGCAGTGCAGCCGCAAAAGCGATGAATAATGTTTGCAAGTAATAGCGATTACGCCATGGCTGGAAAAAAATCGGGAGTAAAGCAGCAGTAATGCTGATCATTCCTGGCCCGATTAGCCCCTTGGACATGAAACTGATACCTGTGCCCGTACCAAGCAATATTCCGCCGATTATATGCCGGCGCAGGCTTAATGCTAATCCATAAAGCGCCATGGCAATGCCGGCTAACAAAGCCAGATCCGTGATCAGCTCGTGAGCGCGTATCAGCAGGCCAAGGCAGCTGATCAGGGCGAGTACGCTCAATAATCCTTTGCCGCGACCATATAACTCTCTTCCCGACATGCCTGTGAATAACAGGGCGAGGCCCATGAAAAACCCGCTGGTCAGTCGCGCAGCATCGTGCAACGGAAGCCAGTTCGAGAAAATCTTGGCAAATGCAGCGGCTGTGATATAAAAAAGTGGCGGTTTTTCCATGAAAGGTTCGCCCGCCAGAGCGGGAACGACCCAGTCACCATTTTTGATAATGTGGTTCACCAGGCCAAAAGTATAAGCTTCGTCAGGTTTCCATGGCTCATGGCCCACCAGGCCGGGAATCAGCCAGGCAAAGCAAATCAGCAGGAAAAAAAGCGATTTCCACATTCCGCGCTGATCCGGTTGCGTGGCTGTTTCCTTTGAATGACTGCTCCAATAGTACATTGCTATGCTACCCCCCGGTTTTTCCGGAATGTGTTATTTTCAAGCCTTGGAAGCGGCAGCAACTTTTGGCGGTATACGTTCGATGAGGCGTGGATCAAATGGTTTTGGGAGAATGTAGTCTCTGCCAAAAGCCAATGAAGTGAGGTTGTACGCTTTAAGCACTTCTTCCGGGACAGGTTCTTTGGCTAAATCCGCCAAAGCCTTAACAGCAGCAATTTGCATTGCCTCGGTGATTTCTTTTGCTCTGGCATCCAGTGCACCCCGGAAAATAAAAGGAAACCCCAGTACATTGTTAACCTGATTGGGGTAGTCCGAGCGACCGGTAGCCATAATCAGATCCTCTCTGGCGGCATGGGCAGCAGCAGGCAGGATTTCTGGATCAGGGTTGGCCAAGGCAAATACGACAGGTCTTGGTGCCATGGCCTGCAGCATTTCCGCTGTAACCAGATTCGGGCCGGAAACGCCAATAAAGACATCTGCGCCGCTCATGGCGTCGGTTAAAGTGCGTTTTGCTGATTTGCAGGCAAATTCCTGTTTGTAACTATTCAGGTCGGTACGCTCATCATGGATCACCCCTTTGCTATCTACCAACAGGATATTATCCGCATTCGCACCCATGGATATAAGCAGGCGCATGGAAGCAAGTCCTGCTGCACCTGCTCCAAGGCAGACGATTTTAACGCTTTCCAGTTGCTTTCCCTGAACTTCCAGCGCGTTGATCAATCCCGCACAGATAATCACAGCCGTACCATGCTGATCGTCGTGGAAAACTGGAATATCCAGCCGCTCTCGCAGGGCTTTTTCAATCACAAAACAGTGTGGTGCCGCGATATCTTCAAGATTAATGCCACCGAATGTAGGCGAAATGTTGACCACGGTTTCAATGAAAGCTTCTACGCTGGGAGCATTGACCTCAATATCGAATACATCAATACCCGCAAAACGCTTGAACAGAATGCCTTTGCCTTCCATCACCGGTTTGCTGGCCAGCGGTCCAAGGTTGCCTAGCCCGAGAATGGCCGTGCCATCGCTAATGACGGCAACCAGATTGCCTTTGTTGGTGTAGCGGTAGGCATTTTCCGGATCTTTGGCAATTTCCCGAACAGGTTCTGCAACCCCTGGACTGTAGGCAAGGGACAGATCCTCTGCTGTGGCACAAGGTTTGCTTGATTCCACCGACAATTTACCGGGCTTGGGAAACTCATGATAGGCAAGAGCCTGTTCGCGTTTGTTCATGATTTATTTTACCTATTGAACGATTTTTAAAGTCTGGCCGGCTAACGGTTCACCCTGAGGGTAAGCATTGTTCATCAGCCGCAGATAACCTTCAGCATTTTTACCGAGAGGGGATTTGCGCGCCAGTTCGTCAAACGTTACCCCTTTTCTGGCGATGGTGGTTTGAATGACGTAGGGCTTTGCCAGTTTACGATCCGAAGTACTCATTGTGTGAAAACTGCGAATGGTTGCATTCATATCGTTTTGAAATCGGCTAAATGCTTCAGGCGATTTTGCATTTCCAATCAAGAAAAAAACCCGTTTTTGCAGATAAATAGCACCTATCTTAATGGGCTTTCCTGATTGTATTCCGGTGGCGATGGCAGCAGGCAAGCCATTAATACGGGCAGCGTCAACGCTGCTGCCGGCATCCATTTTAAGCGCCTGATGCAGGAATTCAGCTGGGGGAATGTCTGGTTGCGCTGCCAGTTTCATTTCCAGTGCTGTCTCGTTACTCGGATTTAGTGCCAGAAGTTTATCCGGGCGATTTTGAATTTTCCAGTCTCGTGGGAAAGTTAATGCAATGCCAAGCCCTTCGTGCAAGAACATATTGTCCCGAACAATGCCTTGTTCGGGACTGTCCCCAAAAATGACCTTATTCATATTGGCCAGATAAATGGCTTGGCCCTCTTCTGCTGCAGCATTGCGGAGGGTGAACTGATTAGCTTCTCCTACCAGTTGCTGCAATCGCTCGTCGTTTTCAGGGTGGGAGGCGAATACGCCATGGTAGCGTCTGGGTTCACGACCTTCCTGTTTAGCAATGTCAGCATCAAATAATTCCTGATTTTTCAAAATACCAATTACGCGCACCATGGCTTGAGGATCATAACCCGCGCGGGCCAGATATTCGGCACCCAGTCGGTCAGCTTCCAGTTCGTGGTCACGTCCGTAACCGGAAAGGAGTGCGTTACCCAGTAAATTGGCTACGCCCTGAGCGGCTTGTCTCCCTAATTCAGGAACGAACAGGGAGCCGAGTGCGATGCCAATGCTGGTTGCGGTAGTGGCGGTGTATTGCTGAACGGAATGACGCGCTGTAACGTGACCAATCTCATGTCCCAGCACTGCGGCCAGCTCTGCCTCGGAATTCAGGTAAGCCATGATGCCGCGTGTAATGTATATATAACCGCCAGGAAGTGCAAAGGCATTAATGTCGGGGCTATCTACGACGGTAAAATGAAATTCCAGTCGTGATCTATGGCTCTTGGCAGCAAGTCGTTGCCCAACTTGATTGACGTACTGCTGCAAGGCAGGCAAGTCATATGTACCATATTCCTGTTTTACTTCAGTATCACTTTGACGCCCCATACGGACTTCATCGGATTCTGACATCGCGACGAACTCTTGTCTTCCACTGACCGGGTTTTGCGCACAGCCGGTTAATGCCAGCAAGGAAAACAAAGCGGGAAAAAGCAAAGATATGGAGCTAAATTTCATAGGCGACTATTGTAACTTGTGCAGTTGCCGGATAAAAGAGAGAAATCTACGAACTGGAAAACAAAAAGGCAGCTTTAGGCTGCCTTTTTGTGGTTCACGCGTAGCGTGAAAATTACTTCATTGCATACTTCTGACGGAATTTCTCAACACGGCCAGCGGTATCAACAACACGTTGTTTACCAGTATAGAATGGGTGGCATTGTGAGCAGACCTCAATGTGTAAGTCTTTAGCCATGGTAGAGCGGGTTTTGAACGTGCTGCCGCAACTGCATGCCACATTGATTTCGGTATAGTTTGGGTGAATTTCTGGTTTCATAAGTTTTGTCCTTGACGAATCACGCCACCAGCTAAGCGGCAGGAGCCCGTTAAAAATCGTGAATTATCTACTAAAAAATTAAATTGAGCAAGTGCCAGTTTTGCAAATGCTCAATTCACTCAGTTGCTGATCAGCCTCTTCGCATGGAATCAAAGAAATCAGCATTGTTTTTTGTTGCCCTGATTTTGTCCAGCAAGAATTCCATCGCTTCAAGATCGTCCATCGGGTAGAGTAATTTGCGCAGTACCCAGATTTTTTGCAATACATCCGGCTTAATCAGCAATTCTTCTTTACGTGTGCCCGAGCGGTTAACGTTAATGGCAGGATAGAGTCGTTTTTCTGCCATACGACGATCCAGATGGATTTCCATGTTGCCGGTACCCTTGAATTCTTCGTAGATCACATCGTCCATGCGAGATCCGGTGTCAACCAGGGCTGTGGCGATAATCGTCAATGAACCGCCTTCTTCAATATTTCGCGCTGCACCGAAGAAGCGTTTAGGGCGTTGCAGGGCGTTAGCATCCACACCGCCGGTCAGTACTTTGCCTGAAGCAGGTACCACGGTATTGTAGGCGCGTGCCAGGCGGGTGATGGAATCCAGCAGAATAACCACATCTTTTTTGTGTTCAACCAGTCGTTTGGCTTTTTCCAGAACCATTTCCGCAACTTGTACGTGACGTGTGGCAGGTTCGTCAAATGTACTGGATACCACTTCGCCGCGCACAGAGCGCGTCATTTCGGTTACTTCTTCAGGACGCTCATCGATCAGCAGAACGATGAGTTCAACTTCAGGATGGTTGGAAGTAATAGCGTGAGCTATATGTTGCAGCATCACGGTTTTACCACTTTTCGGGCTGGCTACCAGCAAACCGCGCTGCCCTTTACCGATCGGTGCAATCATGTCGATTACACGACCTGTGACGTTTTCTTCTGATCCAATATCCCTTTCCAGCAAGAGCGGCTTATTGGGGAAAAGAGGTGTCAGGTTTTCAAACAGAATTTTGTGTTTGGAGTTTTCCGGTGGTTCATCATTGACCTTGTCGACTTTGACTAAGGCAAAGTAGCGTTCACCATCTTTAGGGGTGCGAATTTCACCCTGGATCGAATCGCCGGTATGTAAATTAAAGCGGCGAATCTGGCTGGGACTGATATATATATCGTCCGGGCCCGCTAAATAGGAAGTGTCTGGCGAACGCAGGAAACCAAAACCGTCAGGCAAGACTTCAAGTGTTCCTTCACCATAAATGCTTTCGCCTTTACGTGCCTGGTTTTTAAGCAGGGCGAACATGAGGTCTTGTTTTCGTAGTCGATTGGCGCCTTCGATTTCGTTGGCAATAGCCATTTCAACTAGTTCGGTGACGTGTTTTTGTTTCAGATCGGATAAGTGCATAGGAAAGCTCTAGCTCTTTGAAGTGAGATAAATCAAAAGAGGATGTGGGAAATATATTAAGGTGGTGTGTAAAGAATTTGCGCCTGAACCTGGCTAAGACTGTTCTTGTTGTTTTTTAAGAAACGATCTTTAGGGAGTTCAGACGCAAGATTAAACGGTTTAAATGTTGCTGTCAATAAATGCGGTTAATTGTGATTTGGAGAGCGCGCCTACTTTGGTGGCTTCAATGTTGCCGTTTTTGAAAATCATCAGTGTGGGAATGCCGCGGATACCATATTTTGGGGGGGTTGCCTGGTTTTCATCAATATTCAGCTTGGCAATTTTGAGTCGCCCTGCGTATTCCTGAGCGATTTCATCCAGAATCGGTGCGATCATTTTGCAGGGGCCACACCAGTCAGCCCAGTAGTCTACCAAAACAGGTAGTTGCGCCTGTAAAACTTCCGGTTCAAAAGTATCGTCAGTTACGTAATGTATATGTTCGCTCATTGAGGGATCCTCGCTAAAAGTTTTATAAAGATAATCGCTACCAGAAATGGTAGTCAAGTGAATAGAATTAAGTTAAGTATTCAAGCCCTGTTCGACAGGGGTATATGTTCAATTTTTTTTGACCTAGTGCTTTTCAGAAACTTAAATCTCACAAAAAGCGGATTGTTTTGGTTAGACGCATTTCTAATTAACCGCTATCCTAACTAAAATAATTTGACATGGGAAGCGCCAATGTTTTTTCTGAAGCTTTTTTTGAGTGTTGCAATATTGTTGGGCGCCGCAGAAACTGCCAAAAGGTCCCCTTTTTTTGGCGCCTTGATTATGCATTGCCAATCACTTCGATGCTTTCCATGATCTATTTATACATGGATACGCAAGATTCAGCCAGAGTCAGTGAGTTTGCCCGGGATATTTTTTATTTGGTGCCGCCCTCGCTGCTTTTTTTTGTTCCGTTCGTATTCGCGTCTCGTACACATTTATCTTTTTGGCAGAATTTTATAATTGGTACGCTATTTATGGTTGTGGCAATGCTATTGCTCAAGTTTCTGATAAAATAGCGGCAAAATTGTTCAAAGGAATGAGAAATGACTTACGTAGTAACTGAATCCTGTATCAAGTGCAAATACACTGATTGTGTTGATGTCTGCCCGGTGGATTGCTTTCGTGAGGGGCCGAACTTCCTCACCATTGATCCGGAGGAATGTATTGATTGTACTTTGTGCGTGGCGGAATGCCCGGTAGAAGCTATTTTTGCTGAGGATGATGTGCCGGAAAACCAGCTTCATTTCATCGCGTTGAACGCTGAATTGTCCAAAAACTGGAAACCCATCATTGAACGTAAAGACGCTCCGTCTGACGCAGATCAGTGGGCCGAAGTAACAGATAAGTTGCATCTGTTGGAGCGCTGAACCTGAATGAGCTGAGGAAGTTAATGAACCTTCGTCAGCCTCAGTAAACATTTCAAACAGCATGGTTTTGTAGCCGGAACATCAGCATTTTCATAGTCTATAATGGTATTTTCCGGTTGTATCTGGAGGAATACCATTATGAAACATGCGTTTTTAGTGAATCATCGACAACTCCCCGCCCATAACGCAGAAAATAAAGTTGTACAGTGGCATGTGTTTCGAGATGTCACACAGGCAGACGAGTATGCGGACCACATTTTTCTTGGCGAAGGTCAATCAATTGTCGGTGGCTTTGATGAAGACAGTATTGGTGAGCTCTGGTGGGTTGGTGTTGAAGTAGCTGACCTGTCTATCTGGGGAAATCGCTCTGCAGTGAATAAACATTCTCTGTTGTGAGCCAAGTTAGCTTATTGGTTTATTTGATATTTCATGAAACATTCACCGTTTTTTGGCTACTGTCTGTAGCTTTGTAAATTGCAATCACTGCACTTCACTTTTTTTACTCTTTAAAAATGACGCTGGCAAGAATGTGCCGAACGTTTATCTAGTGCATCTGAAATGGCAGTCCTTCGCCTGTTTAATTCTTCATTGAATTTGTGTTGGCATTTCCTATACTGAAACAGCAATAAATAAGTTGCAAAATAGTTCATATTTTCAAGGAGATGGTGATGTTTAGATTGACATTGGTTGCAGCATTGGTTTCAGGACTGGTTGCAACATCTGCCTGGGCCGAAGATCAGCAAACCCGACAAAAAGAGCAAGGTGCCAGCAAGCCGCAGGTGAAGCAGCAGGAAAAGGTGCATGAGCAGGCTCAAGACAAAATTTATGGGTCTCAATTAATGAATAACACGGAGCGCATGGAATATCGTAACAAGATGCGCAATGCAAAGACTCAGGAAGAGCGGGAGCAGCTTCGGCTTGAGCACCATAAACAAATGCAGGAACGCGCTAAGGTAAAAGGCGTGACATTGCCGGATGAGCCGCCTATGTCCGGCGGTGGTATGGGGCCTGGTGGTGGTATGGGGCCTGGTGGTGGCATGGGTCCAGCAGGTGGTGGTATGGGGCCCGGTGGCGGTAAGCGTTAGACGAAATACAGGACTAAGCCCGCTTTATAGCGGGCTTTTTTTTGCATTGGCGCACCAATGTGAGGCATGAAGTGTCGGTTGCGCACCATCTTCTAGCGTGGCTCTGTCCGGGCTACGGATGTGTATTTGTAACTTGTTGTTTTAACTGTTGTTGAAATCTGGCATGACCATTGCTTACATCTTTGGTATTGAGCCAGGAGAAGTAATAGTGCAGTTTAAATCGACATGTTGTTATTGCGGAGTAGGTTGCGGTGTCATTATTGAAACCGATGGCCAGCGCGTTGTGGGTGTTAAGGGTGATCCGGATCATCCTGCAAATTTTGGGCGGTTGTGTACTAAAGGGGCGACATTACATCTGGCAGTAGCGCAAGACGACACGCGAGCATTATTTCCCGAGGTGAGAGAAGGCAAACTTCTGATCAGGGAAGCGTCGAGTTGGGATAGTGCGCTTGATACGGCAGCAGATAAATTTGCGGCCATTATTAAAGAGCATGGCCCTGATGCTGTCGCTTTTTATATTTCTGGACAATTGTTGACTGAAGATTATTACGTGTTCAATAAATTGGCTAAAGGGTTGATTGGAACGAATAACGTTGATACCAATTCGCGTTTGTGCATGTCCTCTGCAGTAACAGGTTATAAATCGACACTCGGGATGGATGCACCTCCAGCCAGTTATGAAGATATAGACCATGCAAAATGTATTTTCATTGCGGGTTCAAATACGGCTTTTGCTCATCCTGTTGTTTTTCGCCGTATTGAGGATGCACGGGCAAAAAATCCCGACCTTAAATTAATCGTTGTTGATCCGCGCAAAACAGACACTGCCCAAAGCGCTGATCTGTTCCTTCCTATTCTTCCGGGCACGGATGTTGCCCTGTTTAATGGCATGTTGCATGTCATGTTATGGGAAGGTTTGTGTGACATGGCTTATGTCCGTGCGCATACAGAAGGGTTTGACGAGCTGAAAGAAACGGTACGCGAGTACACCCCTCAGGCAGTAGGGCAAATGTGTGGGGTTGAGCCGGAGTCGATCATTCAGGCAGCAAAATGGTTTGGCGAGTCGGGTGCCACACTGTCTTTCTATTGTCAGGGACTCAATCAGTCCAGTCATGGTACAGACAAAAATGGTGCGCTGATTAACTTGCATCTGGCGACAGGGCAAATTGGCAAACCCGGTGCGGGCCCTTTTTCGCTGACTGGTCAGGCAAATGCCATGGGTGGTCGTGAAGTGGGCGGCATGTCGAATCAGTTGTCTGCGCATCGCAGTCTTGATAATCCTGTACACAGAAAGGAAATGGCTAATTTGTGGGGTGTGGATTCAGTACCAGAAAAGCCTGGAAAAAGTGCGGTAGAACTTTTTGAGGCGCTGCATAAAGGGGAAATCAAGGCGGTATGGATTGCCTGTACCAACCCTGCCCATTCCATGCCAAATCAAACGCTGATGCGTGAAGCGTTGGAACGTGCGGAGCTGGTGGTGTTGCAAGAGGCGTATCGCAACACTGACACAGCGGCTTATGCCGATATTTTGTTGCCGGCAGCGAGTTGGTCGGAAAAAGAAGGGACTGTCACAAATTCTGAACGTTGCATTACGCATATCATACCTGCAGTCAATGCACCTGGTGATGCGCGGCCAGACTGGGAAATCATGGTGGACTTTGCTCGTCGTCTGGCGCAAAGGCTGGGGAATGTTGATGCTGAGAAGCTGTTCCCTTATCAGAATGTTGAAGAGGTGTTCAATGAACATCGTGAAACCACGCGGGGGCGTGATCTGGATATCACAGGTCTGTCTTATGCCGTGCTGGATCAAAAGGGTCCACAGCAGTGGCCGTTCCCTGAGGGGGCAACTCAGGGCAAAGTGCGTTTATACGAAGATGGTGTTTTTCCAACGTCAAGCGGACATGCCCGTTTTGCCAATGCACAATATTTGCAGACTGCAGAGCAAACCGATGCGCGCTATCCGTTGCACTTGAACACTGGGCGGTTGCGGGATCAGTGGCACAGCATGAGCCGAACCGGCTCAGTAGCACGCCTTTTTAATCACGCACAGGAGCCCGTAGTATCGATGCACGCGGATGATATGCACCGGAGAGGGTTGAAAGAGGGGGATATTGTTCGTGTAAAAAGCCGTCGGGGTGAGTTGGTTATTCGTGTTCAGACTTCGATTGAAATGCGGGTTTCCCAAGTGTTTATTCCTATGCACTGGGGCAGTCAGTTTATGAATGGTGCTGGCAGTAATGCATTGACTACGAGCAGCTTTGATCCGGTATCAAAACAGCCTGAATTGAAACATGCTGCCGTTCAGGTGGAAAAACTGGACTATGGCTGGAATATGGTCATGATGCGGCGGGGTAACGTGGTTGCATTAATGGAGAAAATCCAGCCGTTTCTTGCTCGTTTTGATTACGCGCGCTGTGGCCTGTATGGGCGTGATGAACCTGTGTTGGTCGTACATGTTGCAAATGCGGCGGCAGCAGACGAATCGCTGATTCTCGAAATGGACAGATTGCTGGAACTGGATGATGACAGTCAGTCCATGATTTATGTAGATCAGAAGCGGGGTATTTCAAAGCGAGTTCTGGTGGTGGGACAGCAAATAGAAGGCGTCCGTTTGACAGGAGAAACTGCAGCCAGGGATTGGCTGAAAGACTTGATGGCGCAAAACGTTTCTGCCGAGTCCATCAGAGCATGGGCTCTGGCCCCAGTGAGTGTGCCGCCGGCAGGCGGTGAAAATCGAGGTCGGATCGTTTGTAGCTGTAAAGATGTTTCGGAGAAGGAAATACTGGAAGCGCTGGCTAAAGGGGCTGATCTTGAGACTTTAAAAGCGCAGCTGAAGTGTGGAACGGATTGTGGTTCCTGTGTGCCGGAATTGAAGCGAATGGTGGCATGTAACGAGACAATAGCAGAGGGTCTCAGTGAATAATTTTAACAGGGTGAATGCAGTGAGTACATTATGACCATGAATCTGACTGCAACGATCAAGGAAATAGTGCATGGGGTCCAGATTGGGAATGCCCTGGCTATTGATGAAGCGCACGAACTCTATTCAGCTATGCTGGACGGTGGCGTACCTGAGCTGGAGCTTGGCGCAATTCTTGCTGCGCTTAGGATGAAAACAGAAGGGCTTTCTGAATTGCTGGGGTTTTACGATGCGCTTAATGAAAGGGTCTATCATCTGGACTCCCCTATAAATGGGTTGCGTACAGTGCTTTTACCCAGTTATTACGGGACTTTTCAGCAACCAAATCTGGTCCCTTTATTGGCTTTGTGGTTGCGAAAGCTGGGTGTGCCGGTTCTGGTGCATGGTTCACTGGAAGCGAATGGGCGCGTTGCCAGTGCCTATGTGCTCAGGGCGTTGGATATTATGCCATGCGCCAGCCTTGCGCAGGCGCAACTGGCGCTGAACAGTGATAAATTTGCATTTGTGCCCACAGCGGTATTGGCTCCCGGATTGGCAACTTTGCTTGGATTGCGAAACCGGCTGGGTATTCGTAATACGGCGCACATTCTGGCTGCGGTAATTGATCCTTTTGGTGGTAACAGCTTGCGTGTAATTGGAGCAAACAGCCCTGAGTCTCTGGCAATGATGGGCGAATTAATGCTGGCGGCAGGAGGGACAGCTTTATTGTTAAGTAATGCAGAAGGGGAGCCGGTTGTAGACCCTGTGAAGCGGCCCAGGATGGAATTGTTTTCAAATTACGAAAGACAGATACTTTTTGAAGAGGAGGCCGGCTTAGCCAGAAACCTTAATCAGCTTTCGCAGCATCATGATGATAAATCTACAGCAGTCTTGACGCGACAACTGCTGGCTGGTGAGTCACCTTTACCTCTTCCTCTGGTGAATCAGTTGGCCTGCTGTCTATATGGTGCAGGGATGACGGATGATCTGATTCAGGCAAAAGCCATTGTGGCAGTGGAAACCGGTAGCCTTTCCGCAGCGTGAAATCCTCGTTGCTGAAAAATCAGTGAGCAGCGATTTTCCAGATGAACAGATGAAAAGGGAAAGGGGCTAGCGCTGGAGTACGTGCAGCTTGCCGACAATGCCGATCAGCATCAAACCCATACCGCCATTGAAAACTGTCATCGTCTGAAAACCACCCATATGATACATGCCAAACAACCTGGCAAGACCAGAGCCAATGGTAAGGGTCACGCCCAGAAAGGCCACGATGGTGGAAATATTCTCAATTAGCTTGTTCATGTCTCTTCCCTGTTAGTAGTTTGAGGTTTTTCTCGGAGATTAGCATAGCGCGAATCAGTCTCGATGTCTTGTTGAGGGTTTTATTGGTGATATGGCGTACCCGAATATTGTGTCAAACGGAATTGGGGGAATCCGCCATAAGGAAGTAATTCTCAATAATTGAGTTGATCTTCTTTTGGTGCAAAAGAACAAGGGGTGCACCAGTTCTGTGCGTGATTTTTTTTACAATTTATCTTTTTAATGATGATCATGTTTTGATATTTCATATATAACAATGTGTTATATATTATTTTCTGTATTGGCACGATGATTGCTTGTAAGTGTGTATATCTTGTTGCACGTCAAGGTGGCAACAAAATGCACTTAAATATCGGGACCAAGGAGTCGGTAATGCAGAAAATGAAACTAGTTATGGTGGGAAATGGAATGGCCGGGGTGAGAACCCTGGAAGAATTGCTGAAGCTGGCTCCGGACTTGTATGAGATAACGGTATTTGGTGCAGAATCCTATGCTAACTACAATCGGATTCTGCTCTCGCCTGTATTGGCCGGAGAGCAGACCGTTCAAGATATTATGTTGAATGATGTGGATTGGTATGCAGAAAACGGTATCACTCTCCACCTCAACAAGAAAGTAAACAAGATCGATCGTAAAAACCGTGTGGTGCATGCGGAAGATGGCACTTCTGCTGAATATGATCGCCTGATTCTGGCTACAGGATCCAATCCGTTTATGCTGCCTATTCCAGGCAATGATCTGGATGGGGTAATCAGTTTCCGCGATGTATATGATGTGGAGAAAATGATTGAAGCTTCAAAAAACCACAAACATGCTGTCGTGATCGGCGGCGGTTTGCTGGGTCTGGAAGCCGCCAATGGACTGAAGTTGCGCGGTATGGATGTGAGCGTGGTGCATATTGCTGAATGGCTCATGGAACGGCAGCTTGACAAGGTTTCAGGGAAAATGTTGCAGAAGAGTCTGGAAGAGAAAGGGCTTAAGTTTCTGCTGCAAAAACAGACTGAACAACTCATCGGAAAAGATGGGCATGTGACAGCGATCCGCTTCAAGGATGGACTGGAAGTGCCGGCTGATCTGGTGGTGATGGCAGTAGGAATTCGCCCCAATACGACGCTTGCTGAGTCGGCTGGTATTCATTGTAACCGCGGAATTGTGGTGAACGATACCATGCAGACCTACGATCCGCGCATTTACGCAATTGGTGAATGTGTGTCTCATCGCGGTATAGCATACGGGCTGGTTGCGCCATTATTCGAGATGGCTAAAGTGTGTGCTAATCATCTTGCAGAAATGGGTATTGGCCGCTATGTGGGATCTGTCGTTTCAACCAAATTGAAAGTAACCGGTATTGATCTGTTTTCTGCCGGTGAATTTGATGGTGGCGAAGGCTGTGAAGAAATTGTGTTGTCTGACCCGATGGGCGGCGTGTACAAAAAACTCGTCATCAAGGACAACAAACTGGCAGGTGCAGTACTCTATGGTGACACTGCAGATGGTGCCTGGTACTTTCAGTTGTTACGTGAAGGAAGAAATATCACGGAAATTCGTGATCATTTGATGTTTGGACAAGACCATTTAGGTAATGCTGGCCATCAAGGGCAAAGTAAAGCCGTTGCCATGACGGATGAAATGGAAGTGTGCGGTTGTAATGGTGTGTGCAAAGGAACCATCGTTAACGCAATTAAGGAGAAGGGATTATTTACGCTGGATGATGTACGTAAACATACCAAGGCATCCAGTTCCTGCGGCTCATGTACCGGTCTGGTGGAACAGATACTGGCTTCTACACTGGGTGGTGATTATTCTGCAGCACCTGCCGTTAAACCCATGTGCGGCTGTACCGATCATACCCATGAAGAAGTGCGTAAGGTTATCGTTGAACAAAAATTGTTGTCTATTCCCGATACCATGAAATTTATGGAATGGCGGACACCCAACGGTTGTGCCTCCTGCCGTCCAGCCCTGAATTATTACCTGCTTACAGCATGGCCGCATGAAGTGAAGGATGATCCGCAATCCCGTTTCATCAACGAGCGGGTGCATGCCAATATTCAGAAGGATGGTACCTATTCCGTGGTGCCGCGTATGTGGGGCGGCACGACCACCGCAAACGATTTGCGCAAAATCGCAGATGTGGCAGATAAATATAAGGTGCCAATGATCCGTGTCACGGGCGGACAGCGCATTGATCTGTTTGGTATCAAGAAAGATGATCTTCCAAAAGTATGGGCTGATCTGGATATGCCTTCCGGTCATGCTTATGCGAAAGCATTACGTACGGTTAAAACCTGTATCGGAAGCGAATTCTGCCGCTTTGGTACGCAAAATTCTACGCAAATGGGTATTGATCTGGAAAAAGAGTTTTACAAAATGTGGGCGCCACATAAAGTCAAACTGGCCGTTTCAGGTTGCCCCCGGAATTGTGCTGAGTCCGGTATTAAAGACGTAGGGATTATCGGTGTGGATTCTGGCTGGGAAATTTATGTGGGGGGTAACGGTGGTATCAAGACCGAAGTGGCCCAGTTTTTTGTCAAAGTGAAAACAGACAAGGAAGTGCTTGAATACAGCGGTGCATTCCTTCAGCTGTATCGTGAAGAAGCTCGCTATCTGGACCGTACCGTACATTGGCTGGAGCGTGTTGGTCTGGATTATGTAAAGAAAAAAATACTGGATGATGCTGAAAACCGTAAAGCATTATTTCAGCGCTTGCAGTATGCGATCCAGGCAATCGAAAAAGATCCATGGCATGAGCGTGCTAAAGAGGGCGTAGCCAAGCACGATTTCGAGACGATTGAAATTTAAATTTGCAGCGCTTTACCGTGAGGGCAGGGCCTTTCCTTGTGCCTCAAGGTGAAAAATAGACGTCTAAAAATTTAAAGGAGTCTCTGATGCTTTTCGGTCGTAACAAAAAAAACCCAATCAAAATTGCCGATAAAAAGGTAGTGGAATGGAAATATACCACTTGTGGATATTGTTCTACAGGATGCTCTATTGAAGTTGGCTTGAACGCAGAAGGAAAAGGCGTAGCCGGTCGCGGTGTAGGAGATGCGCCGGTCAATCAGGGCAAGTTATGTATTAAAGGTATTTTCGAATACGAACTATTCAACTCTGCTAATCGCGGTAAAGTGCCATTGATGCGTGATAAGGTTTACCGTCCTTTCCTGGAATCCACTTGGGATAAAGCGCTGGATTTTACAGCACGGGAAATTACACGTATCCAGGAAAAATATGGACGCGACAGTTTTGCCATCATCTCAACCGGCCAGATACTGACCGAAGAGTTTTATACCTTGGGCAAGCTGGCCCGTGGTGTTATCGGTACCAATAATTATGATGGCAACACCACATTGTGCATGTCTTCAGCGGTATCTGGCTATAAGCGTTCTTTTGGCTCTGACGGCCCTCCAGGATGTTACGACGATTTTGATCATACGGAATGCCTGATGGCATTCGGCTCCAATTTGCCGGAACAGCACCCGATTATTTACTGGCGCTTGAAAATGGCGCTGGAAAAGCGCAATTTTCCCGTGATCGTGGTCGATCCACGTGTCACCATGTTTGCCCAGATGGCAGATATTCACCTGCCAATTACCCCAGGCACCGATGTGGTGCTGCTGAATGCAATGGCCCATGTCATTCTTAAAGAAGGGCTGGCAGATCAGACTTATATCGATGCCTATACAACGGGTTTTGAAGAATTCTCAAAACTGGTTGAGCAATATGATCCAGTGACTGCATCCAAAATCTGCGGTATCGATGAAGATACCATCCGTCATGTGGCACGTGTTTATGCCAAGGCTGGTCAGGCAATGAGTATCTGGACCATGGGCATCAATCAGAGCACTCATGGCAGTGACGGTGTGGTAGGGATTAACAGTTTGAACCTGATTACCGGGAATATCGGCAAGCCGGGCGGTACCAGTTTATCGATCACCGGTCAGTGCAATGCGATGGGTACCCGTGAGTGGTCTTCCTGTTCCGGTTTGCCTGGTTATCGCGCGCTTGAAAAAGAAAAAGACCGTGAAGAAATAGCAAAATACTGGGGCATTGATCCGGAATTTTTCCCGAAAAAACGCGGCATGTTCATGACTGATATATTGCCTGCAATTGAAACCGGACAAATTAAAGGGTTGTGGTTAATCGCCACCAACCCGATGACTTCCATGCCGAATACACCGCGTATTCGCAAAACACTCGAAAAGCTGGAGTTTCTGGTGGTGCAGGATGCTTACTCGGACGTAGAAACCACGCAATATGCCCACGTGTATTTGCCGGCAGCGTTATGGGGTGAAAAAGAAGGCGTATTTACCAACACGGAAAGGCGCGTCAATCTGGTGCGTAAAGTCATGGAACCCCATGGAGATGCCAAGTCGGATATGTGGATATTTAACCAGCTGGCCAAGCGCTTTGAACAAGGCCGCAAGATGCGTTTTCCGGAAAAGCCATCTGAAGTATTTGATGAAATGCGTGAGCTTTCAAAGGGGCGCATGCTCGATTACTCCGGTATGGACCACGATAAAATCGAGAAGCAAAGAGGCTTGCAGTGGCCGTGTACCGAAGGCGCTGAAACTGGTTCGCCACGCTTGTATACCGATGGCGTTTTCCAGTACCCGGATGGAAAGGCCAAGCTGATTCCCTTGCCATTCATCGACAATAACGAGCGTCCTGATGACGACTATCCGTTCTGGATGAACTCAGGCCGGGTAGTGGAACATTTCCACACCCGAACCCGCACCGGAAAAATCGGAAATATGAACAAATTCAGTCCGACTCCTTACATGGAAATGAACCCGGATGCGGCAAAAAAACTGGGTATTGAACACATGGGTTATGCGCGGCTGATTTCACGCCGCGGTGATGCAGTAGTAATGGTTCAGCTTACCCAGCGTGTGCCACCCAATATGGCGTTTATTCCATTCCATTTTCATGAATGTGTTAACCGTTTGACTCTGGGGCTGCTGGATCCTCATTCGCGCCAGCCAGCATTCAAACAGTGCGCGGTAAAAATTGAACCGGCTGTGTGTCAGCAGACAGCCGCATCAACCAACGTTGCGTCACGCACATTTTAATCAGGGATATTTATGTTTAAGGTACGTGTAAATGAGCCAGAATATGCATTTTTGTCGCAAGGAAAGTGTTCTTCCGTCAATCAATACGGCAAAGCGATTCAGCTCGTAGACGAAGCTGACGAGCTTACTGGAAAAAGTTTAAATATTAATGGCGATGCGGGAATCGGAACAAATCCTGATCGCTATAAGCAACACGGCTTCCATTTTTCGGCTGATAATTGCATTGGTTGCCATGCTTGCGAAGCCGCCTGCAGTGAAAAGAACGATCTGCCGGCGCATATCAGCTTCCGTTCAGTGGGTTATGTGGAAGGAGGAACATATCCAGACTTTAAAAGGGTCAATATTTCCATGGCCTGTAACCATTGCGACGACCCGGTTTGTCTGAAAGGCTGTCCGACTCGCGCTTATACCAAATTTGCTGAATACGGTGCAGTGTTGCAAGACCCGGATATTTGTTTTGGTTGTGGTTATTGCACGTGGGTTTGTCCATACAATGCACCGCAACTGGACCCTGTCAAAGGTCAGGTGTCCAAATGCAATATGTGTGTTGATCGTCTGGAAGTGGGTCTTAAGCCAGCTTGTGCTGCGGCCTGTCTGGGGGGCGCGCTGGATTTTGGCGTGATCGAATCCACTCCGGAAAACAGGGAGCAGGCAAAACTCAGTATTCCCGGTTTTCCTTCAACCGATATTACCCATCCCAATATCCGGTTTGAACAAAAGAAATCTTTGCCGCGTGAAATGCACCGTACCGATAGCATGCCGCTGAAGTACGTTAAAGATGTTCAGGATGGAGGATTTCATCAACCAGTGGTAGCGGTTAAAAATTCGCAAATGCGCTGGAGTCTGAAAAAATTACGCTCACGCGAAGATCCTCTGGTGATTTTTACACTGATATCCCAAGCCGTAGTAGGTGGATTTCTGGTGCTGTTTTTAGGTCCATTATTTGGCCTGGAAGTGCTGTCGGCATCTGCTTACCCAAATGTTCATACAGCTTTGTTGATCTCGCTACTGGGCATGGAAACATTTGCTTTGGCGCTGTCCACCTCTCATCTCGGAAAACCACACCGTTTTTATCGTGCGTTTAACAATCTGCGTTATTCGCCCGTCAGTCGGGAAGTAGCTGCCTTAGCCCTGTTTTATAATGGGCTTGGGTTATATACGTTGTTAAGTATCTTTCCGGGTCTGGTGAGTTGGTTGCCGGAAAATATCGCACAGGGATTGCAAATGCTGAGTGGCTGGTTTGCAGTGGTCACCGGACCGCTGGCTATCTATGCCATGAATCGCATATACCGTATCAAGGCGCGTCCATTCTGGAATCACTGGCAAGTCTTTACCTCTTTCTTTGGTAATACGCTTGTTCTGGGTAGTCTGGTTGTGGGGGTTACTTACGCGGCTGTGTTGTTAAATGCAGGGCAGTCATATACCCATCTGCTTTCGGCGCTGGCTGTGCCGATGGTGTTAGGACTGATTCTGGAAGGTGCCGGATTGGTGGCCCATGCCAATTATCTGAAGCGTAGCGGAGGGGAGGCTTCTGCTTCCCAGCTTGAACAAACCACGACTTTTGGCAAGAGCTATCATGCCCGTAATCTGGGTTTGATTTTCAGTGCTTTTATGGTGATCTTTCTGAGCGTAACGCAGCCAGCCGGAATGGCCGGGTTAACAGCCTGGGCGAGCATTGCAGTCATCATTCTGGCAACGTCAATGGTAGGGCGGGCATTATTTTATGTGCTGGTTATTCCTACCACCATGCCAGGCGCGTTTTTCTGGAAAAACCGCGGATTTGAAGAACATGCACGTGAAACCGGCCTGGCTAATATGCCTCAGGTAGGTGTGTTGCCAAATACGCACTAGAAAAACCCACCGAAATTTAAACTTTTTGTATTGAATGGAAAATATTATGGTTACCTGGATAAAAGTTGTCCCTTTAAATGAAGTCCCTAAATTGGGTGCAAGAGTTGTGACTCATAGCGGGGTGGATATAGCGATTTTCCGCACGGATGGTGATGATGTATTTGCCGTCAATAATAAATGCCCGCATAAAGGCGGCCCGTTATCACAAGGTATTGTGTCCGGCAATAAAGTGACATGTCCTTTGCATGGCATGAATATCTGCCTCACTGACGGCAAAGTGATGGAACCCGATGAAGGCTGTGTTGCCACTTACCCAACCAAGGTGGAAGACGGTGTTGTCTTCATGGAAGTTTAAGGAGTAATGATGAAAACGAGTTTCTGGAAAGCCGGGCATCCGCCGACACTGTTTGCAGCATTTTTTTACTTTGACCTGTCTTTCATGGTTTGGGTGTTGCTGGGTCCGCTGGGCGTGCAAATTGCCGCAGACCTGCAATTATCACCCTCCCAAAAAGGGCTGATGGTTGCAACTCCTGTATTGGCAGGCGCATTGTTGCGGTTTGTCATGGGGATACTGGTAGATCATCTTAAACCAAAAATGGCAGGCATTATCGGGCAGATCATTGTGCTTTCTGCACTAGGAGTAGCCTGGAAATTCGGTATACACAGCTACCAGCAGATCTTGTTGCTCGGTATTTTTCTTGGTTTTGCCGGTGCCGCATTTGCTGTTGCATTGCCTTTGGCTTCTCGCTGGTATCCGCCAGAGCATCAAGGTACAGCGCTGGGAATTGCGGGTGCAGGTAACTCCGGAACCGTTCTGGCTGCCTTGTTTGCCCCTACGCTGGCAGTCTGGTATGGCTGGAATAATGTGTTCGGTTTGGCCATGATTCCGCTGGGTGTTGCATTTGCTGTATATATGCTGATGGCTAAAGACAGCCCGGAATGTCCACCAGCCAAATCAATGAGTCAGTATCTGGAAGTGCTGAAAGACAAAGATGCATGGTGGTTCATGTTCTTTTATAGCGTGACATTTGGTGGCTTCGTTGGTCTCGCATCTTCCCTGACGATTTATTTCCATGATCAATATGGCCTCAGCCCTGTTGTTGCCGGCTATTTCACTGCAGCATGCGTATTCGCCGGATCCATGGTGCGACCGATGGGTGGCGCATTTGCAGATCGTGTAGGGGGTATACGATCACTGTTGGTCATGTACACATTGGCAGCCATCTTCCTGGTATCAGTGAGCGCCGGGCCAAGCAGCCAATATGTTGCACTGGCTTTGTTTGTTGGCGCAATGCTGTCACTGGGTATGGGTAATGGCGCGGTATTTCAATTGGTGCCTCAGCGCTTCCGCAAGGAAATCGGTGTCATGACCGGCATGGTTGGTATGGCGGGCGGTATCGGTGGGTTTTATCTTGCTTCCAGTCTGGGCTATTCAAAACAGGCTACAGGCAGTTATCAAATTGGCTTCCTGATTTTTGCTGCATTGGCCGTTCTGGCGCTGGTGGGATTGTTTAGAGTTAAAACCCGGTGGCGAACCACTTGGGGTGCAGCACATTTAACCTCTGCAAAGATTTAAACGGCATCTCCTCTCGGATTAGCAGGGTATTCTTGAATCAAGGAAACCCTGCTAATCTGTTTTTATTTCGCACCCTTAAAATCTCTACATCATGCCGCTAGAAATCAGTGTTGGCCAATCCAGTCAAAAAGGACCGCGTGATCGTAACGAGGATTATTGCGGTATCGTCACGCCTGAAGATGGACAGCTTACTACCAAAGGCGCCATTCTGGCAGTGGCAGACGGCGTGAGTGGAGGGAATGGCGGGCGCGAGGCATCCGAATATACAGTCCGTGGCGTGCTTGCTGATTATTACGCGACACCTGATACGTGGGAGATTCCCTTTGCGCTGGATAAGCTGTTAATCGCTATTAATCGCTGGCTTCTGGCTCATGGTAACGCTCATCGTGAACTGGCAGGCATGGCTTGCACTTTGAGCATGCTGGTATTGCGAGGTAACCGTTTTTATACCGCGCATATTGGCGATAGTCGTGTTTATAGGATACGCGGGCATCAGCTCGAAAAACTCACCACCGATCATGTGTGGGATCGCCCGGATATGCGTCATGTGTTAAAGCGGGCGGTTGGGCTGGATCAACATCTGGTCATGGATTATGCCGATGGCGAGTTACTGGAAGGCGACCGCTATCTGCTGGTATCCGACGGTGTGTGGGAACCGCTGGGTGATAAAGCCATCCATGAGTTGCTGCATTTGCATCAAGACTCCCAGCGGGCGGCTGATCAACTGGTAAGCGAAGCCCTTGCGCGAGGCGGACAGGATAATGCCACCGCATTGGTTGTGCGGGTAGACAAGCTACCGGATGAAAATCTGCTGGATTTACTGGCAGAAGGGCGTGACTTGCCTGTTCCCCCCCGACTCAAACCCGGGCAACAGCTCGACGAGTTTGAAGTGCTGGAAGTCATACACGATTCCCGTGCAACCTTGTTATATAAAGTGCGGCATATCGTCAGCAACCAGATTCTCGTTCTGAAAACGCTGCAACCCATGCTCAAGGACGATCCGGTAAGCTGTAATGGCTTGATCAGTGAGGAGTGGCTGGCAAAGCGCGTTTTAGCCCATTATTTTCCGCAAATCATTCCACTTTCAACTGAAAAACGCCACTATTTGTACTACGTCATGACTTTTCATGAAGGTGCCACTCTTCAGCAAAAGATTGATAGTGGGCAGCACTTTTCCATCGCAGATGCCTCACAGATAGGCATTCGCCTGATGAAAGGATTGAGCGCACTCCATCGGCTGAACATCATTCATCGTGATATCAAGCCGGATAATTTACACAGTGGCGAAGATGGCAAACTGCGAATACTGGATCTTGGCGTTGCGCTGAATACCAGTATGATCACCGAGCAGATTGAGGGCAATGCGGGAACACCAAGTTACATGGCGCCAGAGCTATTTGTCGGGGAACCCGCAACTGTGCAAACGGACATCTATGCAGCGGGTGTCAGCCTCTACTACCTGTTAACGCGCAAGTATCCATACGGCGAAATAGAACCGTTTCAGCATCCCCGCTTTGGTGAGCCTGTGCCACCTACCCGTTATCGACCGGACATCCCGCAATGGCTGGAAAATATACTGTTGAAAGCCGTAGCAAAAGATATCAATCAACGCTTTGAAACAACAGAAGAGTTTTTAATTGCACTGGAACGCGGGGAATTTAACCCGCTGATGGCACCGCAGCGTACACCGCTGGCAGGCAGAAATCCTGTGCGGACATGGCAGGCAGTCGCCATAATTTCAATCGTGATTAACCTGCTTCTGCTTTATTTAATGGTTGTTTCATAGTTAGTTCTCATCCTCTCCTTGGCTTTCCCTCATCAAGGAGGAGGGAAAACAGATGTTTCCGGATGGGAGCTAGTTAAATGCCAAGAAACAAGCGGAAAGTGGAATACATGATGAATTCAGTCAACTATTGTTGCAGCCAATAGGCTAGTATATAATTTGAAGCTAACTATTTTGCCTCGTACCGGGTTTGTCCCGGTTTTTATGTTAATTAAAGGAGAATTCAATTGGAACATAAGTTACCAGAACTGCCTTACGCCATGGACGCACTACAGCCACATATGTCCAAAGAGACATTTGAGTACCACTATGCCAAGCATCATCAGGCTTATGTCACAAACCTGAACAACCTGATCAAGGGAACCGAATACGAGAACCTGGATCTGGAAGCCATTATTAAAAAAGCGCCAGCGGGCGGAATCTACAATAACGCTGCGCAAGTTTCAAACCACACATTCTTCTGGAACTGCATGAAGCCAAACGGCGGCGGCGAACCTTCCGGTGCACTGGCTGACGCAATCAAGGCAAAATGGGGTTCAGTAGATGAATTCAAGAAAGCCTTCCAGGCTTCAGCTGTTGGCAACTTCGGTTCAGGCTGGACATGGTTGGTAAAGAAAGCTGACGGTTCTGTTGATATCGTTAACATGGGCGCTGCCGGCACACCATTGACCACAGCCGACAAAGCACTATTGTGCGTTGACGTTTGGGAACATGCTTATTACATTGATTACCGCAATATGCGTCCTAAGTTCGTTGAGACATTCATGACGAACTTGGTAAATTGGGATTTTGTAGCAAAGAACTTTGCTTAATTCTGATACGCTTTAGTTAGAAAGTTGTTTTAAAAAGCCCGGCATAGCCGGGCTTTTTAATTGTGATTACGCAATGTCGAAGCGGTCCAGATTCATCACCTTGTCCCATGCCGCCACAAAGTCGCGGACGAATTTCTCCTTCGCATCCGAACTGCCATAGGCTTCAGCCAACGCACGGAGTTGCGAATTTGCGCCAAAGACCAGGTCGACGCGCGTGCCGGTCCACCTCTTTTCGCCCGTCTTGCGGTCGCGCCCTTCGAACACGTCCGCATCGTCTGAAACCGGCTTCCATTCCGTACCCATGTCGAGCAGGTTGACGAAGAAGTCGTTGCTGAGTGCCCCCGGCTGTTTGGTGAAGACACCATGCTGGGATTGCCCGAAGTTGGCATTGAGGGCTCGCATGCCGCCCACCAGCACCGTCATTTCGGGTGCGGTGAGTGTCAGTAACTGCGCTTTATCGAGCAGCAGTTCTTCAGCTGAGACCGAGTACTTGCCCTTCTGGTAGTTGCGGAATCCATCGGCGATCGGTTCGAGTACGGCGAAGGCTTCCACGTCGGTTTGTTCCTGCGAGGTATCCATGCGGCCCGGTGTGAACGGTACTGTCATGGTGTGGCCCGCCTGCTTCGCAGCCTCTTCGACGCCGGCGCAGCCGGCCAGCACGATAAGGTCGGCCATCGAGACCTTTTTGCCGCCCGCATTGAACTCACGCTGGATGGGTTCGAGCTTGCCAAGTACATTGGCCAGTTGCGTCGGCTGGTTTGCTTCCCAGTCCTTTTGCGGGGCGAGACGAATGCGCGCGCCGTTGGCACCGCCACGCTTGTCGGAGCCGCGGAACGTGGACGCCGAGGCCCAAGCGGTCGAGACCAGTTCCGGAACACTCAGCCCGGACGCCAGTACTTTAGCCTTGAGGGCAGCGATATCCTGGTCGTTGATCAGGGGGTGATCGACGGCTGGGATCGGGTCTTGCCAGATCAAGTCTTCTGCAGGCACTTCTGTTCCGAGATAACGCGACTTCGGCCCCATGTCGCGGTGGGTCAGCTTGAACCATGCGCGGGCGAAGGCGTCGTCAAGCGCCGACTGGTCGTCGCGGAACCGCTCGGAAATGGCGCGGAACTCAGGGTCCATCTTCAGCGCCATGTCGGCGGTGGTCATCATTGTCGGCACGCGCTTGTTAGGATCACGGGCATCGGGGGCCATGTCTTCGGGCGTCGGATTCACCGGCTGCCACTGCTGCGCGCCCGCGGGGCTCCTGACCAGTTCATAGTCATACTTGAACAGCAGCCGGAAATAGTCGCCGCTCCACTTGGTCGGGTTGTTCGACCATGCGCCCTCGATCCCCGAGGTGGTGATGTGGCCCTTGCCGATCTCTCCCTCGTCAGTCAGCCAACCCATGCCCTGGAGATGGATGTCTTCCGATGCGGGGTTGTTGCGGAAGCTATCGGCGGGCTTGGCGCCATGCGCCTTGCCGAAGGCGTGGCCGCCGGCGGTCAATGCGACCGTTTCCTCGCTGTTCATCGCCATGCGGCTGAAGGTCGCCTTCATGTCGCGCGCCGACAGCAAGGGATCGGGATTGCCACCCGGGCCTTCGGGATTGACATAAATCAGGCCCATCTGGATCGCGGCCAGCGGGCCTTCGAGCTCGGGCAGCTCGTCGGTGATCCGCGTCGGCGCGCCGTCGCTGACCCAGATTTCCTCGGCACCCCAGACCGTGTCGCCTTCGGAACTGTAGACGTCGCGGCGCCCGCCGCCGAAGCCGAACACGGGACCACCCATGCTCTCGATCGCTACATTCCCGGCGAGGATGAACA
>JAYVLG010000031.1:0-103968 GCA_043759595.1 Sulfurirhabdus sp.
AATCAAACTATACTCTTTTTCACCGGGACCTTCATCCTCTTTCGTTATCTTTTCTCTATTTGTAACAATTGGTTACGTTTCCGGATGAGAACTAGTTAAATGTTAAGGTTAGCGGTTAACTGAGGTTTCCAGGTTTAAACAGGTAGACAACTTCCCAGTTTGAATGCATTTTCCAGCTCCTGTCGCAACAATGCCTCATTGCCAGAATAAAGAGGAGAGAAATGGAAGGGAATGACATTCACCACGCCAGCCTGGCGCGCAATCATCCCGGCCTGACAGGCGGTTAAATGATATTTTTCTGTCGCTCGTTGCACATCATGATGCAAGAAAGCGCTTTCAATATATAGCGCATATGCTCCGTTTGCCAATGCTGCTATTTTGGCAATATTTTCCGCATGAAAAACGACATCTGTGACATAAGCCAGCTTTTGACCTGATACGATACGAACAACCTGTTCTTTTAATTCTCCCAGTTTGAAGGCTTTTTCCTGCCGATTGCCATTTTCATACCACCATACCTGAAACAGGCTGTCATCCTGCTTTCCGCATAATACCGCCTGCTTCAATTCTTTTAACCAGGGCCCGGTTGGCAACCCCAGTTCCACAAGCCGATTTTTCCATATATTGATGTGCGCTTTTTCTTCCAGTGTAAAAGCCATACACGGCGTTTTGTGATCAAGCATGGTATATCGCACACGAAACACCGCTTCATCCAGCAGTACATCATCAGGCAACAGCCACTCTTTCTCATTTTCACGTCTGAAAGCTGCCTGGCAATGAAACTCGGCACTACGTGCTCGCCCTTCAGGATGGACTTCAGTCACTACCATTGTGAAATCCGTTCCATAACTTTCAACCAGATTCCATGTGTAGGCAGCGAGTTTGTGTTCTACCTGTTCCAGAAAATGCGGAGGGCCATACAAATGCATCTTTTTCTCTCGCCCCAGACAAATACGCAACTGCGAGTCAAACCCGATAAAATGGTCCATATGCGTGTGCGAAACAAATACATGGCTGACCCGTAATAGCTTGCGAGGTGCGAGATGATGAATTTCACCCAGGTCGAATAACAGCGCGCGCTTTTCAAACAGAAAATCAACAAACAGTCCCGGGTCTCCGAATGGTTCATTTACCAATTTTGGATGAAACAAAGGCCGCATTACTCACCCCCAAACCTGAAAAAATAAACTTCCTATACTATTTATAAGCAAAAAGCGTCTATTTATTCTTTTATTATTCAATATTTCTACTATATTAAAGGCTTACCAGTGATTTCCCATAAAGGAGAAAGATCATGGCTATTGCTTATACCATTGAAAAATATCTGAACATGCACGACATTTCCTATGACGTGGTAAAACATCCCCATACACAAACCAGCCTTAAAACTGCGTATGCAGCGCAAATTGAAGGTGATTGTCTGGCCAAGGCTGTGTTACTGGAAGACGACAACGGCTACATGATGGCGGTGCTACCCGCGACTCACCACGTTAAGCTGAGTGAGATACGCAAACAGACTGGGCGGCAAGTCAGAATGGCGACTGAGCGCGAAGTTTCTGATTTATTTCAGGATTGCGAAAGAGGTGCGATCCCAGCGTTAGGTCTGGCTTATGGCATTGAAACCATTCTGGATGACAGCCTGATGGAAAACCGTGACATTTACTTTGAAGCCGGTGACCATGAAGAACTGATCCATATGAGTTGCGAGCAGTTTGAAGAAGCCATGAGTTCCGCCATGCACGGGGAATTTAGTTCCTCTATTTAGTGGCTGGTTATACTGGTTAAATCACTTGATTGTGGCGGATTATCATCCGGCCGCTATTAAAGCGAATACAGGCTGGGAGCGGGGTTTATTGCTTAAAAATAGTTAAATCTGCTTGATATTTTTTTCGCTACGCACACCATAACCCACTTCTTTCAAAATGACTTTAAACTCCAAATCACCTAATAATTTTATTGCTGATATTTTAGTGCCCGGTTCTATGCTATATTCAGCTTATGTACGATTTTCATTTATGCCAGTTTAGTTTCTAAATATTAATAAGTTAGGGAGGCCGCATGGGCCAAAAAGATTATGTTTCATTGCAAGAACCGTTCCTCAATACACTGCGTAAGGAACATATACCTGTTTCCATTTTCCTGGTGAATGGTATCAAGCTGGTTGGCAAAATTGAATCGTTCGACCAATATATCATCATGCTTAAAGGCCACGACAACGTCACCCAAACCATTTTCAAGCACGCCATCTCTACCATTTCACCCTCACGTCAGGTGCAACTTCCAGCTCGAGATGCGAAACCGGATGAAGTCTGATTTAGCATGGTTTTGACTTAACGTAATATCAATATTTAAATCTTTCAGGCAAATCAGCACCTAACTGGATACAAGGCAACCCTTCCAAATACTTTAGGGCTTATCACGTTCTATCGAAAAAACCTGCCCAGCGTTATCAAAAGTAATCGTGGTCAGCCACCCTGATCGATCCTTGGGTATGTAATACCAAATTTTTCTCGACTCCCATTTATGGGACTTAACACGTGTTTCTTTATCCGGTTTTCCTGCTAACAACTCGACTTCAGCTTCTGTCATCCCATCGCCAAGTAACCGAAATTTTTAAAAGGGATTTCATCAGCCATTGACACTGTGCACAAACTCATGAATATCACTATATACAGACTACGCATGCTTGCCTCCCGTTTTCCGAATCAAGTCAGCACTGCATTTTGTGCTTCACGCACACCCGAAGACCACCATATGCGACACGCCCCTTCATCTGAAACCATACACGGGCCAACAGGTGAACGTGGCGTGCAGGCTTTGCCGTATATGCGGCATTGATTGGGGTAAATTTTACCTAACACGACTTTTGCACAATCACATCCTGGCGGCATTTGCCCAGCACGTTTACGAGATGTGTCTTCATAGGACGGAAACAGAATCCGGGCGTTATGAGCCTGAAACACAGCATTCAGCTCGAACCCGGAATGCGGGATCACACCCACCCCCCGCCAATTGGCATCCACAATATCCATGGTATGTAAAAAAAAACGCCGGGCAACTGGATTTCCACCTGTACGAACGACCTCCGGATAACAATTATCTAAAAAGCGCTCGCCTTCCAGCAACTGGCGCAATACAGAATACATCGCCGCCAACAAGCTTTCAGGAGAAAACCCTGCCACAGCCGCAGGCATGTTATGTTTTTCTACTACAAACTGCCATTCTTCCGGCCCCATTACCGTAGCCACATGCCCGGGTGCGATCAGTGCATCGAACCCCGGCAATTCACTATCCAGCAACATGGCTACAGCTGGCCATGTCAATCTTCCGGAGAGCAGTATGGACAAGTTTTCCGGGATGCCTTCAGCCAGCATCGCTGCTACAGGTGCCGTTGTTGTTTCAAAACCCGCCGCGAAAAAAACGACTGGTTTCCCCGAGTTTTCCCTTGCAATCTGTACCGCTTCTGCGGGTGAGGCAATGGGACGGATATCTGCTCCCGCTGCTTTGGCTTCATCAAGGGAACGTATCTCACCTTTGGCGACATTCACTGGCACCCGCAACATGTCGCCAAAGGCCACCAAAACAATGGGTTCGTGGAGGGCGAGCTGAATTGCCTGATACACATCTTCTTCCGGACACACACAAACCGGGCAGCCTGGCCCGGGAATCAGCTCAATATGCTTTGGCAGCGCACTACGTAATCCCGCCATCGTAATGGAACGCTCATGGCCGCCACACACGTTCATGATTTTAATTTTTCTTTCCAGCGGTAATGCCTGAATTTTGTCCAGCCAATCTTTGGCAGATAATTTCATTCAAAAGTGCCTGACAATACAGATACACAATTACACTGTGCTCACATGTAACTGAACACCCTCTGGTTGAATTTTGGGGCGAACGGTTTGACCCTGATCGACTCTTTCGCGCTGGGAATGAAACGCTTGTCGCAGCCAGTCAAACCAGACATCCATCCCAATCTGCTTTCTGGCAGATAAATGAATTACAGGCGCGCTTGATGCCAATTCACGCACAAATCGCTCTGCACGCTGCGGATCAAAATCATCCAGCACAGACAGCAAATCTGTTTTGGTCAGCACAATGGCATCCGCAGCGCGAAACATGACAGGATATTTGGCGGGCTTATCGTCTCCTTCGGTGACAGAAAGCAACGTAATATTCTGGTGCTGCCCCAAATCAAAACTGGCCGGGCAAACCAGATTGCCTACATTTTCGATAAATAGAATATCCAGCCCTTCCAGCGGTAAGCTATGCAACGCTTCATGCACCATGTGGGCATCCAGGTGACACGCGCTCCCGGTCGTGATCTGGATCGCGGGTACGCCTTTGGCACGAATGCGATCTGCATCATTTTCTGTTTCAAGATCACCCTCAATGACGGCAATGCGAAATTCGTGTTTCAAGGCGTCAATTGTCGCTTCCAGCAATGCTGTCTTTCCGGAACCAGGGGAGGACATCAGGTTGATTACGAGTACCCCATGCATATCAAAATGGTGTCGATTATGCATGGCCTGGTCATCGTTTTTAGCCAACAGGTTTTTTAAAACAGACACGGCAGTATTGCCGCCTTCTACAGGCTTAAAGGCAAAGTGCTTATTGCCGGGAGTAATGTTGCAGCCACAGGTATTGCACATAAATTACCTCGAATTTATCACCAATTATCTTTGCCAGAATAACTTCAATCTGCGCTTTATACGCTCAGGATTCTTTAGTCAGTTCCACGCTGGCCAGCATCATTTCATCTCCGGAAATCAACTGCGTATGATAATCCCCGCATTTCCCGCATATCAGCCGATTGACTGCCGCTTCTGTTTCTACACCGCATTGCTGGCAGCGGACTCGCACTGGCAATCGGTCAATATACAATACCGCATTTTCAGCTACGGTGCCTGCACTGGCCAAAGGGAAGGCATTTTCGAGCAAACTGGCTTCAACACCTGATAATGGTCCGATTTGCAGCCTGATCAGTTTTACAGCCAATGCACCATGTTGTGTGGCGATTTCCCGAACTTGAGTGATGAGCGCCTGGCACACTGATAACTCATGCACCTGGCGCCGCTCCCTCCAGAGCCAGCATTTCGTCGTAAAGTTCCCAGGCGGAGCGGGCGTGTTCTTCAGTCATTTTCTGAATGGCATATCCCACATGCACCATGACAAAATCCCCCGGCTGAACAGGCTCATCCTGCATCAGAAAAAGGCTTATATCCCGTTCAATGCCTTTGGCACCGCAACGTGCAATAAAGCCATCAACTGCCAGAACTTGCATGGGAATTCCAAGACACATCAGTTTTCTACCGAAAAAGATTGTGTATTCAGTATAGTGGAAAATAGACGTGATCAACGTTGAATTCAACACAAGATGTTATTTTGTGCGGTTCACATTGATGATAAATCAGACATTTTATGGATAACATTCCACAAAGAGAAACCTATCCTTGGTCCAACCAATACAGGTTTATGCAACCAGAAATGCTGTTTGTTGGTTCATTACCTGTTTATTCAACATGGACTGCAAATCCTCTGCAGTAAGTGATTTGCTGTAATAGTATCCCTGGAAATCATCACAATGTATGGATTGCAAGTATCCAAGCTGTTCCGTTGTTTCAACACCTTCAGCAGTAACGGCCAGCCTTAATGATTTTGCCAAGGCAACCATTGCAGACACAATAGCGGCATCATCTGGATCGGTGGTGATATCCTGGATAAAGGACTGATCAATTTTCAACCGGTGAACAGGAAAGCGCTTTAAATAGCTCAGACTGGAATAACCCGTTCCAAAATCATCAATGGCAATTTTGACGCCCTGAGCCTCCAGCTTGTGCAACGTTCCCTCTGAGCGGTCCATCAGCGCACTTTCGGTAATTTCAATTTCAAGCTACTCCGGATCAAAACCGGTATTTTTCATTATGCCCGCAATAATTTCTGCTAGTTCCAGATTACGAAATTGTTTCGGTGACAAGTTAACGGACAACAGGATTGGATCGTGACCACTCTCACGCCACAGTTTTGATTCTCTGCATGCGGTAGCGAGCACCCACTCGCCTATTTTTTCGATGATGCCAATTTCTTCTGCTATCGGTATGAATTCCTCCGGAGGCACTTCCCCAATCAGATGATTGTTCCAGCGCAACAAGGCTTCAACCCCCGTTATTTTCCTGGTTGAAACCGATACAATCGGCTGGTAATGCAACGAAAACTCATTGCGCTCAACCGCACGCCTTAACTGCTCTGAAATTTCCATACGGCGAGTAAGCCCTTCACTCAGCTCGGTGGAAAATACATGGTAGGTATTACGTCCGTTCGCTTTGGCCTGGTACAACGCAATATCCGCATATCTAAGGAAATCATCATGTGTACCATCCCCAACCGGGAAAACCGCTATACCAATGCTGGCTGTGACAAAAATTTCCCTGCCATCCACATTGATCGGCCGGGAAAGCGTGGCCAGTATTTTTTCAGCTACAACAGCAGCATCGTTTGCATACTGTACAAGATCAAGTATGACGGTAAATTCATCACCACTTAATCTTGCAACTGTATCTACTGTTCTCACAACAGAAAGTAATCGCTTACCCACTTCTTTCAGCACAATGTCTCCAGCAGCATGGCCTAGCGAATCATTAATTTCCTTGAAACGATCAAGATCAATAAACATCAGTGCAGACATGCAATCATGACAACGGGCATGCAGGACAGATTTTGCCAATCTGTCCTGAAACAAATTCCGGTTAGGCAATCCGGTAAGGCCGTCAAACTGTGCAAGCAATTCCAGTCTGGCTTCTATGCGCGCACGCTCTTCAAGTTCGCCTTTCATCTGTTCATTGATCACCAACAGTTCGCTGGTACGCTGATTAACGCGCTGTTCCAGCTCGCCATTAATAATAATCAGAGCTGCCTCAGCTTTCGTGCGTTCACTCACCTCATACTTTAAATCAGCATTTCCTTGCGTCAGTTTCCGGGTCATGCGATTAAATACACGCACAAGATCCTGAATTTCACGACAAGAAGCAGGCGCAATGTGTTTGGTGTTTTTCCCTGCTGCAATCATGAGCGCTGATCGCCGCAAATCCCGCAAGGCATTAGTGAGTCTGTTAGCAACCAGAATACCGCTTATCAATGCCAGCGAGAGTGCGATCAGCGTTGCCAAACCCACAGCCCATACCGACTTTCGCAGTAAATTTTCTGTTTCTTTATACAAGGACGTGTATTCAAAAATGGTTGCACCAATTATTTGCTGTCCATTCCCATACACGGGGACCACAATCTGTCGTATCTCTTCTTGTGAGGCGGGGCTATATTCCACAAAAGCTCTTGGCTCTCCATCCTGGAGTAATTGTGAAATAGCGTGATCAGGAAGTGTGTTAACCAGGCTGCCGATTTTGCTGTGCCCGGAATCGGCAACAATACGGCTGGACTTATCCACCACTTTCAAATTGCGATGGCTGCGAGCATAGACATGGTCAATCATATTCTGCAGCACATCCTGGTTTACGCGCGAAAGGGGATTATTATGCTTTCCAAGAAAATTGAGCCCACCTGCCTTATAAGCTTCATAGGTAATCAATGCTGATAACGATTCAGCACTGTGGGTTGCATCTGCAATGGCAGATTGCTCTGAAAGCTTCTGAAGGTGATTGAGGGAAACAGCACCTACAATACCAATTAACAAAAAAGCGGAAATTACGATAAAAAGTAACCGTGTACGAATGCTCATTTACGCTCCATATACTTGTCTTATTTTTTTACTTATTAAAGTTGTTATGCATTGCCTGAGTTACCAGTGCCTTTTAAGGCAGCTTGATATCCCGGTTGCGCGAGGCATACGTAAAAATCTGCCTCAGACAAAAAAACAGCCAAAATTCCAAATAAGATTAATATGGTGATAAATGATTGCAAAACAGCTTGTTGCATAAAACAGGTGACGCAAAGATCAAACTAAAAGTGAATGTAAATGCCGCCCCATTCTTGTGCACCTAAAATAATGATGTGCCCATTTCTGTCAAAAAGTTAACAATTGTGCTGAGATATCATCTGAGCAAAAAATGAGACAAAAAATCAAAAAATGTAAAATATTAAGGCATTAGAGCAACACCCCCTTACTTGTATTTATTGTTGCTCTACCCACAGAATAAGTTAATGCAAAAATCGGGCCAGATTTTATATTTATTTTTAAAAACCTGATTGATTTAACTTCACGCCATTTAAATTTTAAATATTGCTGAATAAAATGAATTCACACTCTGCTAATCAATAAAAAACACATCTCGTCCCAAGAATACCCGACCATTCTAGTTGGTTGAAATTACCTATTGAACTGCTAATATCTAATTGAGATAACAATAAAAATTGAGAACTGGGCCATGAGTCGCACCTGTTTTATGTTAATGTCGGTTTGCATTTTTCTGTACTTTGGATCTGCTCACGCCGAACCCTCTTCAGGCCAGCAAATCTTTATGGAAAAATGTATCCGATGCCATGGAAGTGGCCCGATTCAATTCACTTCTGATAGTGATGCGATTCAAAACACTTTGAAAAAGGGCAACATTAAACAGCATCGATTTTCTCTTACAGACGGAAATATAGCCTCACTGCTTGAGTACATTGCATCCATCCGCAAAAGTGACGCTACAAAATGACAACTCTGGTACTGGGTATCGGTAATACATTGTTAAGCGACGAAGGCGTGGGCGTGCATGTCATTTCTCAATTACAGGCTTCGGGTAACCTTCCCGATGATGTCACGTTGATGGACGGCGGCACACTGAGTTTCATCCTGGCGGGGTCTATCGAAGACGCAGAAAATCTTATTGTAATCGATGCAGCTGACTTACAATGTGCACCGGGTACAGTGCAGATATTCATTGGTGAGGATATGGACCGCTTCCTGGGTGCGAATCGCAAGTTCAGTGTTCACGAAGTTGGGCTGCTGGATTTGATGGCAGTCGCCCATCTGGCAGGCCATTTACCAGCACGACGCGCTTTAATCGGTATTCAACCTCACCTGTTAGGCTGGGGCGATGCGCCCAGCCCGGCGGTAGCGGCAGCTATTCCGCAAGCATGCCATATGGCACTCAATTTAATTGGAGAATGGCAATAAAATGAGCAAACTGGATGAGATTGGCATCAAAATAGTCAGTGAACCCCAAGAAACCGGACAATCTGGCAATGCAGTAGCAATTCTATATGAACTCGCTGAAATGCTGGATGAATTGATCGAAAAGGGAGAAAGCGGCGCGATCGATTTACAAGGCATCCCCCTCACCCCCGGCGACTACGAGTTACTGCGAGAAGTGCTAGCTGAAGGCGAAGTACACGCCACAATCGATGCCATCGGGCCTACCGAAGTTCGGGAAACCATGTTCCCTGGAGTCTGGTGGATTACTCACTATAATGTAGAAGGTGACATCATGGCGGATGTGATTGAGGTCGGCTTTGTACCTGAGATCCTGCAAAGCCATCCCGATGATGTCAGTGAATCGAGCGAAAGGTTGAAAGCGTATTTACAGGAAGCTGCCGCAATCAATACTTAAAGAATAATCGCTTTAAGTAATCATGTAGCGGGCATAGCCATATAGAAGCGAGTTTCTTCTGCGGGAGTAGCATATGTCGATTCAGGATAATCTTGGCGTCAGTCTTACAAAACGTGGCATAAGCCGGCGTTCCTTCCTCAAGTTCTGTACTGCAATGGCATCCATGATGGCACTGCCCCCATCGGCGGCTTACGCAATGGCAGAGACACTCGCTAAAACCAGACGCCAGTCGGTTATCTGGCTTTCATTTCAGGAGTGTACCGGTTGCACTGAATCCCTTACCCGCTCGCACTCCCCGACGCTGGAAGGATTGATCTTTGACATTATTTCACTCGACTATCATCACACATTGCAAGCTGCATCCGGTACAGCAGCAGAAGCAGCTCGCGAACAAGCGATGAAAGACAATTACGGCAAGTACATTTTGATCGTAGATGGCTCTATCCCTACCTTGCATGGTGGCGTTTACTCCACCATCGCCGGGATAAGCAATCTGGACATGCTGAAAGAAACAGCCAAAGGTGCTGCCGCCATTGTGGCGGTGGGTACTTGCGCAACCTATGGCGGGATCCCCAAGGCCAACCCAAATCCAACCGGTGCGGTTTCCGTATCTGACGTTATCAAAGACACACCCATTATCAACGTCTCAGGCTGCCCGCCTATTCCAACGGTCATTACGGGTGTTTTGGCGCACGTGCTGACTTTCGGTATTCCTGAACTGGATGAACATGGCCGCCCCAAAGCATTCTATGGAAATACCATTCATGACCGATGCTACCGTCGTCCATTCTATGATCAGGGAAAATTTGCCAAAACTTTTGATGATGAAGGCGCGCGCAATGGCTGGTGTCTTTATGAGCTGGGTTGTAAAGGTCCAACCACCTACAACGCCTGCGCAACTGAAAAATGGAACGAAGGCACCAGCTTCCCTATTCAGTCAGGACATGGGTGTCTGGGCTGCTCTGAACCGGATTTCTGGGATAAAGGCAGCTTTTACAAGCCCCTTTCTGCCAGCACTTGGAACAGCACTGAAACCCTCGCAGTGGCAGCAGTTGGTGGCTTAGCAGTTGGCGCAATTGCCGCAGTGGTTACCCGGAGCAGACAAGATAAAATCACAGAGAGCAAATAGCCATGGATTTACTTTCATTTGCTCGCGGACCGGCACTTTACTGGTCTCTCGCCATTTTAATTTTCGGGATGCTTTGGCGGCTAACAGGTATCCTGCTGCAAAAACGCAAACCAGATTTTTCTGAACCACGCAGCACCGCCACCTGGATGGGTGCGCTGAAACTGATTGTGATACGCTCCTGGCCCCACAAAGAATTCGCATCTCGTACTGCATTTACTGTCACAGTCAGCTATTTGTTCCACATCGGTCTGGCCATTATTGTATTCGGCTTTTTACCCCATATTGTATTTTTAAAAGATGTCTTCGGAATTTCCTGGCCCAGCTTACCCAATAGCGTGATTTATTTTGCCGGTGCCCTGACCATCGGCGCACTGATTGCAGTGATGGTCAGGCGACTGGTCAATCCGGTTCTAAAGCTCATCTCCAACTTCGACGATTACTTCAGCTGGTTTGTTACTATTACACCCGTATTCACAGGCCTGCTTGCTGCGGCACATCTGGGAGCACGCTACGAAACACTGCTGGCTATTCATATTCTGTCTATAGAACTGCTCTTCATATGGTTCCCCTTTGGCAAATTAATGCATGCCACACTGGTTTTTGTATCTCGCGGTACAACAGGCGCACTTTTCGCGCGTAAAGGAGCGCAACTATGAGCAATGCTGACGTGAATATCAAGCATCCTCTGGAACTCGATAAACCGCGTTTCTCAATTAAAAAACCAGAAATCCGGTACGACAAGCAAGGTGACCTGACAGATGATGCGCGGGTGCAAACCGCACTCAAACACTTCGTGAAGGATTTTGGAGCAGTGGCTGCAACGTATATGGAATCTTGCATCCATTGCGGCATGTGCGCCGATGCCTGCCATTTTTACGAAGCCACAAAAGACCCCAAATATACGCCCATATGGAAACTGGAACCTTTCAAGCAAGCCTATAAAAGAGAAGCCAGCCCCTTTGCCTTCTTTTATCGCGCACTCAACCTCAAACGCAAAGTCACGGTTAAGGAACTGGAAGAGTGGCAAGAACTGATTTATGACTCTTGCACCATGTGCGGCCGTTGCACCCTGATCTGCCCTATGGCGATCGACATCTCTTCACTGGTGGGCATGGCGCGACATGGTATGTTTCAGGCCGGGCTGGTTCCCCACGAATTATGGGCTGTAGCCGAACGTGCTGAACGCGAAGGCAGCCCGCTGGGCGCCAATGCCGATGTATTCAAGGACCGCTGTGAATGGCTGGCGGATGATCACGAAGTCACTATTCCGGTAGACAAGGAAAAAGCCGACATCCTTGTCAGCATGTCCTCCATTGAAATCATGAAATTTCCGGAATCTATTGTGGCCACCGCCAAAGTCCTTAATCACATGGGGCTTAACTGGACTTTCCGAACCGATGGCTACGAAGCCACCAACTTCGGCATGCTGTCCGGCAATAGCCAGTGGCAAAAAGACATGAGCATGAAGCTCATCAATGCTGCCATTGCCTGCGGTGCACAACTGCTGATCCTGCCGGAGTGTGGACACGCATACGGGGCAATGCGCTGGAATGGCGCCAACATATATGGTAAACCCTTGCCTTTCAAAGTCAGGCATATATCAGAGTTTCTAGCCGAAAACATTCAAAATGGCAAAATCAAGGTCAAAAAAATTGACAAATCACTCACGTTCCACGACCCCTGCCAGGTATCACGTCGCGGTGGCGCCACGCAGGCACCACGGGATGTGCTGGCCGGACTGGGAGTGGAGCTTCGGGAAATGGAAGACACCAAAGGCATGAACTGGTGTTGTGGCGGTGGAGGTGGCGTTGTCACCATCCATCGTGCTGATGCAATCCGATATCAGGCATTCCAGATCAAGATGAAACAAGTAGACAATACCGGCGCAGAAATTTTAGCCACCAGTTGCTCCAACTGCCGTCAGACTTTTGATGACAGTCAGGCGCACTTCCATTGGGACAAGACCATGCAAAGCTTGCTGGAACTTGTTGCAGATAATCTGGTAGAGGAATAAATCAGCATGACCGCACAAACAGTCGTAGTCGATCCTATCACCCGCATTGAAGGCCATTTACGCATCGAGGCGGAAACCAACGACCAGGGAGAAATCACCCGAGCTTCCAGCGCCGGCACCATGGTACGAGGGATAGAGATTATTTTGCGAGGCAGAGACCCGCGCGATGCATGGGCTTTCGCACAGCGCATATGCGGCGTGTGCACACTGGTGCATGGCATCGCGTCTGTTCGTGCTGTTGAAGATGCGCTGAAATATCCTATTCCCCCCAACGCCCAGCTCATCCGCAACCTGATGATTGCGGCCCAATACGTGCACGATCATGTCATGCATTTCTACCATCTGCATGCTCTGGATTGGGTAGATGTAGTCTCTGCGTTGAAAGCGGACCCCAAACAGACATCCGAACTGGCACAAAGCATCTCCAGCTACGCAAAATCGTCCCCCGGTTATTTTGCGGACATGCAGAAAAAAATTAAAGGCTTTGTGGAATCAGGCCAACTGGGAATTTTCACCAATGGCTACTGGGGTCACCCGGCCTACAAGCTACCACCAGAAGCCAATCTCATGGCGGTGGCGCACTATCTTGAAGCCTTGTCATGGCAGCGCGATGTTGCAAAATTACACACCATTTTCGGCGGAAAAAACCCCCATCCCAACTTTCTGGTAGGCGGGGTACCCTGTGCGATCAGCATACACCCGGAACACGAAGGGCAAGGCAAGGGCCCCCATTATCGCGGCGGAGGAGAAGCTGCGACCAGCCTCAACATGGTTGGTCTGGAAATGGTTAAAAACATCATCAATAAAATGCGCGATTTTGTTGATCAGGTCTATGTTCCAGACACTTTAGCCATTGCAGGTTTCTACAAAGACTGGGCATTTCAGGGCGAAGGCATCGGCAATTTCATGACTTACGGCGATTTCCCTGAAAAAGGCATGTCCGATCCCGCCAGCTACCTGATCCCTTCCGGTGTGATTCTGAACCGAGACCTGTCAGTCATACACCCTGTGGATTTAAATGCCGACGACCAGATTCAAGAATTCGTCGCTCACTCCTGGTACGACTATAGCGGCGGTAAAGACAAAGGCCTGCACCCCTATAAAGGCGAAACCACCTTAAATTACACTGGCCCCAAGCCCCCTTACCAGAATCTGGAAACAGACAAATCCTACTCCTGGATGAAATCTCCGCGCTGGAAAGGCCACGCGATGGAAGTCGGACCACTGGCACGGGTACTGATGCTATACGCAAATGGACACGCCCAGACCAAAGAACTCGTCGGCATGACCCTGAAAAAACTGGATTTGCCTGTTGAGGGGCTCTACTCCACGTTAGGCAGAACCGCCGCACGCACGCTGGAAACCAAAATTATTGTTGACGCCATGCAAACCTGGTACGACAACCTCATTACCAACATCAAAGCGGGAGATATCAAAACCTTCAACGAAAAACAATGGGACCCTTCCACCTGGCCAAAAACAGCCAAAGGCGTAGGTTACATGGAAGCTCCTCGTGGCGCGCTAGCACACTGGATTGTGATCAAAGACACCAAAATCGACAACTACCAGGCAGTCGTCCCTTCCACATGGAATGCCGGGCCACGTGATGACCAAGGCAAAGATGGCCCCTATGAAGCCGCACTCAAAGGACACAAACTGTACGACCTCAAACAACCGATCGAAATTTTACGCACCATCCACAGCTTTGATCCCTGCATTGCCTGTGCTGTGCATGTGGTAGATCCGGACGGGGAGGAATTGATTAAAGTGAAAATACGGTAATTCTGACCAAAAAATATCAGTTCATTTTAGTGGGTAATCTACTGGTCTGTTTTGTGCAATCAAGATACTCAGCTTTGCATCCTGAAGAGAGCTTCAGACTCATTCAAATCATTCGCTCCAGCCGATTGAGGTCATACAACAAATCTGATAGAACCAACTATTCTGGTTACTGTATAGGCTACAAGGCAGCGCAACTCTTTTTCGCCAGCCTCCTTCGCGCCTGAATCTTTCCCTCCCCTACGACGAACAACTGCAGTGCGAAGTGCCCCCCAAGTCAAAGAATTCCTCCTCTTTCTTCTTGTAATATAGCGCTGCCACTGTCTCTGACTGTTCGCCGTACGGATCGGCCAGAACATCGTGCAACCTCTGCACCAGGCTGTAATCCCCGGCGTCCGTGGCGCTTCGATAGGCCTCTACCATCATCCACTCCCTCGGAATGTACTTAGGGTTGACCCGCTTCATTGCTGCCGACACCTCCGCCGGATCGCGACCCTCTTGTTCCAGTGCCGCGTGCCACTTCTGCAGCCACATTGCCCAACGTGTTTCCATTTCAACGCTGTTTTGAGCATATGCCCCACGTGTCTCGTAGAACCCCAAACGCAAAGCTGCCACATCCTTGGGCAGGCTCGATAGCTCCCGCCAGAAGATCGTATAATCCACCGGCGTTTCTGCCATAAGCTGATGAAGCTCCGCGAAAAGTTCCATGCGAAACTTGCAAAGGCCCATCTTTTCCGCCCACATGCGATGCATTTCGTGGTTCATGATCTCCGGCAGAGTATCCACAATCTCCCCCAGCTTCTGAATCGCGTTCGTGTCCTGCCCCAGTAGCGGCGCCACGGCCTTGCAGAACATCTGAAAATTTGTCGCAGCGGCCATCGGCTGGTTCATAAAGGAAAAGTGCTCTCCACCGCCGATCCACATCTGAAACATCGGGTCATACGCTTCCAAGAAACCAAAAGGCCCGTAATCCAGCGTCCATCCCCCTACCGCGCAGTTGTCGCTGTTGAAGTTTCCCTGGCAATATCCTACCCGAATCCAATGGGCGGCCAACTGAGACAAGCGAACACCGAACGCCTGCGCGACGGCTAAGACTTTGTCAGTAAGCGTCGCATCAGTGCCGTTTAACTGAACAGCAACATCAGGGTACTCTCGTTCGAGCGTATGCAGGAAGATCGCCTCGAGCTCCGCGAGGGCATTCGGGTGCTCGTTTTTCCTCGCCCGCCGCCCGAACAGTTCAAGCTGCCCGACGCGGAGGAAGGAAGGCGCAGCGCGCGTCGTGATAGCGGCCGGCTCTTCCACCATGCGGTCCGGCTCTTCGGTTTTGGCACCAGGGGAATACCAGGGACGCGAAACAGTTTCGCTTTGAGAGACAAAAAGGCAGAGAGCACGGGATGTCGGCACCCCCATCGCCGCCATCGCTTCCGACGCAAGAAACTCACGAATACTGGACCGCAGCACCGCACGGCCGTCGCCACCGCGGCAATATGGAGTCGTTCCGCCGCCCTTGAGCTGAAACTCCCAGCGATGACCGTTAGAGAGCAGCACCTCAAGCACGGAGATGGCGCGCCCGTCCCCGTAACCGTTGCCGTTTTTGAAGGGGCAGTTATGAACCATCTCTTGCCCGTAGATGCTGAGAGCGTATCCGCTCGCCCAGCCACTGGCTCGCGCATGGGGAGACGCGGCATCGACGTTTGCTGCACCCACGGCAACTGTCGGATTGCCAGTGAAGAATTGCATAAAGGAATCTTCACTGGCTGCGCTTTCGGACAAGTTCAGCTCACGGAAGAAACTTCGGCTGTGGATAACGTAGCGGGGGTTCGGCAGAGGCGTCGGAAGAACCTCAACATAGTGGCCAGACTTGACCTGGCGAAGCGTCTTGTTTGGAGCGTGACGGGCCTGCTCGGGATCGGCAGTGAGAGATCGAAGCAGCGAATAGTCTGCACATTGGAGAAACGCAGTAAAGGAGAGCGGTACGGGAGCATCCATTTTCTTAAAATCACAAAATATCAAAAAATTAAAATGCGTGTTATTTGGCTGACAAAAACACGGTAAAAGTGAAGCGATCACAGAACATCAATAGCGGCCAGGCATTTCATCCACAGGAGCCAAATATCAGTTGTAGGGTGCTGAATCGTTGGCGTTGACTAAACAATGCCTTTGCTAGGAAATGTGCCCAAGGCAGCCACTGTCATATGGCAAGAACCATAGTTTGCTCTGTTCACCAGAGAAAATCCAGCTTCGCCAAACGTGACTGCGTATTTCATTCCAAACCCGTCATCTAAATCGAAACAAGGTTTGCTAGCTGTTTCAATTCAATTTCGCATCATGTAAGGGGGTTATTTTACCGGTCGCCAAAGTGCCAATTTCTGACCTTCACTAATCGGCAACAGATGGCTGGTTGATGCTTAATGCAGACATTCAGGGGTAAATTGTGAGCAGGTGCCACTAACCAGCGAAGGTGTGCGGCTCTCGAAGACGGCGATTCAACAGACCGTCTTCATTAGGATGGTGTGATTGCAACTTCTTTACACCTTTTTTACAGCACAGACTGCAAAATTGTCACGACCTTTACGCCAGCTATCCTATACTGGGTTTGGTAAATGACTAGGATGCAATGTATATAATGGCTCAAGCCGCACCATCTTTTTCACCTTCATTCCGTGTGGTTAGTACCCCCTACCTGCTGGCACTCGCGACCTGTGGCCTAATCGCATTGATTGCCGTGCCGTTGCGTAATCGCCTCGACCTTGCAAACACCGTCATGCTGTTCCTGCTCGCGGTGGTACTGGTCGCAGTGCGACTGGGCCGCGGGCCGGCGATTCTCGCGGCATTCTGCAGCGTCGCTCTATTCGATTTCTTTTTCGTGCCGCCACGCCTTTCGTTCGCAGTGAGCGACGTGCAATACTTGGTCACCTTCGCCGTGATGCTTGCGGTTGCCTTAATTATCAGCCACTTGACATATGGGTTAGCGCGCCAGACCCACGCTGCCGAAGCACGAGAACTTCAGACCCGCTCGCTCTACGAGCTTGCCAAGGCGCTGGCTGGTGCATTGACGCAAAAACAGGTGCTCGAAGCCGGAGCTCGTTTCCTGCGCGAGAATATGCGTGCCGAAACGTTCTTGCTGTTGCCAGACGCGCAGGACAACCTGCATTCGATAGTCGCGCCGGCCAACCCGATTACTCTTGCTGCTGAATACACTATGCGCTCGGTTTTCGACAGCGGCGAAGTTACCGAAGCCGAAGTCATTTGCGGTGGCGAGGGACGCAGCCTATTGCTTCCGCTTAAAGGGTCGACACGAATGCGCGGCGTACTGGTAGTTTCTGTCAAGTACGATGATAAGGAGCAATTGCAGCGCCTACGCTCTTTGCTGATGACTGTAGCCTCCCTGATGGCGATTGCTATCGAGCGCCTGCATTTTGTGGAAGTTGCGCAAAATTCACAGTTGCAGGTTGCCTCGGAGCGCTTGCGGAGTTCGATTCTCTCAGCGCTTTCCCATGACGTGCGCACTCCCCTGACGGTTATGTACGGCCTGGCCGATTCGCTCGCGCTGTCCAAACCGCCCTTGTCGCCATCGGTGCAGGAAACGGTGATCACGATTCGCGACCAGGCGCTGAATCTCAATAATATGGTCGGCAACCTGCTCGATATGGCGCGCCTGCAGGCCGGGCAGGTCAGGCTACGCAAGGAATGGCAGCCATTGGAAGAAGTGATTGGTGCCAGCATCAAATTATTGGGTACAGGATTGCAGGGACACGCCGTCAAGGTGTCATTGCCACTCGACTTGCCACTATTGGAATTCGACGCGGTGCTGATGGAGCGTGTGTTCTGCAATCTAATCGAGAATGCAGCGAAATACTCACCCGACTCGGCTGGTATTGACGTAAGCGCTCAAGAACGCGCTGCAACGATCGAAATATCAATCTGCAATGCAGGTGCCGGATTTCCACCGGACAGCCTCACTCGGGTTTTTGGTCTGTTTGAACGCGGTAGGGTTGAATCTGCGGTGCCCGGTTTTGGTGTGGGACTTGCCATTTGCCGCGCCATTATTGAGGCGCATGGTGGCACCATTCGTGCGTTCAACCCCGAAGCTGGGGGAGGCTGCGTGCGCTTCACGCTGCCACGCGGCACCCCACCACAGATCGAAGGTGAGAGCGCTTCGGGAGAATCGCAATGAGCCTTCACGGTCCGCTCGTACTCGTAGTCGAAGACGAAATGCAGATTCGCCGCTTTGTCCGTGCCGCACTAGAGGGTGAAGGTTGCCGCGTGGTGGAGGCGGCAACCATGGCGCAAGGCCTGATCGACGCCGGCACACGCAAGCCCGATTTGATCATTCTCGATCTTGGCCTGCCAGATGGCGATGGACAGCACTTCGTACAAGACTTGCGTAGCTGGGCCAGTATGCCGGTATTGATTCTGTCTGCGCGCTCGACCGAAAGCGACAAGATCGGCGTGCTGGATGCAGGTGCAGATGACTACCTCACCAAACCTTTTGCTGTGGGCGAACTGTTGGCACGAATGCGCGCGCTGCTGCGGCGCAGCAAGTTGGGAGGTGAGGCTGGGAGCCCCCTCGTTCTCTTCGGCGATGTAGAGGTTGATTTAACGCGGCGCCAAGTCCTGCGGCATGGCGCGCCGGTCCACCTGACACCGATCGAGTATCGCCTGCTGTGCACCATGCTGGCGAATACAGGCAAGGTTATGACGCATCGTCATTTGCTACGAGAGGTATGGGGGCCATCCTACATCGAGAGCAATCATTACCTGCGTATCTACGTCAGCCATCTGCGACAGAAACTGGAACTTGACCCGACCCAGCCTCGGCACTTCCTGACTGAAACCGGCGTTGGTTACCGTTTTCAAAATTAGATTCGATCTCAGCCGGTTAAGGGAACATCCATGACTCATTCCACCCATCCAAATCCCTCGCGCCTCGGCGCGCTGGCCGTAGGCGCCTTGGGCATCGTTTACGGCGACATTGGCACCAGCCCCTTGTATGCCTTCAAAGAAGCGTTCACCGGCCCGCATGGCCTTGCTCCGACGGAGCTGAATATACTCGCGGCGTTGTCCGCCTTTTTCTGGGCCATGATGCTGATCATCTCGATCAAGTATGTGTGGATCGTGCTCAAGTTCGACAACGATGGCGAGGGTGGCGTACTCGCGCTCACTGCATTGGCACACCGGATTTCGAACAAGGCACCGAAATGGTCGCTGTTCGTGATTGGCGCGGGCGTGTTCGCTGCCGCACTATTCTATGGCGACGCTATCATCACCCCTGCCATCTCAGTGCTTTCCGCGGTTGAGGGATTAAGCATCGCCACGCCGCAATTCGAGCATATGGTGGTACCCATCACCATCGGCATTCTGACCGGCCTTTTTCTGATCCAGCGTCACGGCACCGGCCGAGTCGGCGGTTTGTTCGGCCCAGTAACGATCATATGGTTTCTCGTACTGGCTATGCTCGGCGCTGTCAGTATCGTGCAGACACCCGCCGTGTTGCAGGCGATCAATCCGATGTACGCCATACATTTCGCTGGAAATCATCCCGGCTCGATGTTTCTGCTGTTGAGTGCGGTGTTTCTCGCGCTCACCGGCGGCGAGGCTCTGTATGCAGACATGGGGCATTTTGGCGCGAAGGCTGTACGCCTCGCCTGGTACGTCTTGGTCTGTCCGGCGTTGCTCATCAACTACTTCGGGCAAGGCGCACTTATCCTGCGTTCGGGCAAGGCGGTAGAGAATCCATTCTATCTGCTGGCGCCAGACTGGTTCCTATTGCCGCTGGTAGTACTTGCCACCGCCGCTACGGTGATCGCTTCCCAAGCGACGATTACCGGGGCATATTCCATGACACTGCAGGCGTCGCGTTTGGGTTACCTGCCACGTGTGCGGCTGCTGCACACTTCCGAGACGATGCGTGGCCAGATATACATTCCCAGCGTCAACTGGCTGATGCTCATCGCCGTAATCGTGCTGGTGCTCACCTTCGGCTCATCGAGCGGCTTGGCCGCTGCTTATGGCATCGCAGTATCCGGCACCATGATCATCACCACACTGCTCACCGCGGTCGTCGCTTTAAGACTGCCTGGTCGCGCTCGTACTGGAATATTGCTCTCCCTTGCGCTCTTCGGTGTACTCGAACTGCTGTTTTTTGGGTCGAATCTAACCAAGATTCTGCATGGTGGCTGGCTTCCGCTGGCATTGGGGGCCGTTATATTCCTGTTGCTCACCACCTGGAAAGAAGGTAGCCGCATGATTGCAAACCAGCGACGCAAGATCGACATACCGCTCAAGAATTTCCTGGCCGGCCCGCAGCCTAATGTGCCGCGCGTGGCGGGGACGGCAGTGTACCTTACTTCGGACCCGATGCTCGTACCCAGTGCGCTATTCCATAACCTTAAACACTTCAAGGTCATGCATGCCCGAACCATTTTCCTCAACGTCATCAATGAGGATGTACCACGCATCGGTCCCGCCCAACGCATGCAGGTAACCGAACTGGCGGCCGGGATCTACAGCATGGCAGTGCGTTTTGGTTTTCGCGAGGAGCCGGACCTGACGCAAGCTCTGGAGAGCGCGGCGGATTATGGAATCGATCTCGACGGCATGACTACCACTTTTTTTGTGGCGCGATCCACTGTCATCGACGGTCCTGGCGGTTTACCAGCTTGGCGGTGTGGGCTATATGCCTGGATGACACGGCAGTCAGAAGGTGCCTCAAGCTACTTCAATCTGCCACCGAATCGGGTGGTGGAACTCGGCACTCAGGTGATGCTCTAGCTCGAATGTGCACGGTTGTTTGTGGAAGAAGTCAAAATTAGTGAAGGGCGCTTCGAGGCTGTAAACTGGGATATAGCTGGTAATTGACTATATGCCAGAGTGTGTCACCGGAGAACTGGAATTAAATAGCTGCTTGACGTAACTGAACTGCCCATCGCCGAGCAGACCATGACTAGCGGTTCGGGGTCGGGGGCTGCCGATCAGCATTTTGAAGAGCTGGCGCTCGAAATAAAATTGCGAATTTTCTTACCAGCAAATTGCAAGTGTCCGCAGTTGGAGGTGGAGCGGCCATTAGTTCCTGCTGCCTACTTCAGCCATCCTTCCAGAAAGCGGTCATTGTCGATGAAAACGGCATGTGGCCGGTTTGGGTCGAGGGTGGTAGTTCGTGCCTCAGTAACAATCTGGTTAATTACACAATGGTTTCGGAACTCACCGACATTGCTTCTTGCGTGCGCCTCTTACAGACTATATTTTCTCTATCAAGCCCCGACAACGCATGTGACTTCAATAACTCCTGTTGGCATAACTACTATTGCTATAAAAAAACAACCACTCAAAAGAAATAATAAGGCTCTGAATGCATGACTGATAAAGAGATTATTCTGGGGTTTGCAGAGCTGCCTGCATATCTTGCTCGCTCACCGGGTAGTGCAACACTGCATGAATAGGAAACAGTTCCAGCAACTTACCAATATGAGATTCTTCACGAGGATGCACGAACACAATGACCTTCGCCTGTGGCGCAATGCATTGCAGGGTCCTGAGGGTGACATCCAGATTAGAGACGTTGGCTCCGGCATAATTGTTGCCATAGCCATAAATGAATTCCCCCACAAAAAAATCTGGTGGCTGCTTCTGCAACGCTCTGTGCAGATTGCGGGCCGTATCGAAATACTCCTCCACAAGGCCCATTTTCTGATACAAATCCCTGAAATCAGGGTGGAATGGGGATTCGATCAAGGAAAAAAGTATTTTTATGCTTTTGCCGTTTTCATAGAGGCTCATTGATTATTGTCCTGACACCCAGCTAATTTTTCGAAAAATTTAGTGCGCTCGTAATTCCCGAGGATGCATGGGACTTGTTAGTTAAAATTGCAACCCCATTCACTTTAGCGTCGCCACCGAAAGTTGAAATATCTGCCTTTCTGATACTGAAGAACTGCCAGCAGTGACAGGGGGGTGTCTTCAAACCATTCAAGAAACATACAAAGGTTTTATTATTTCTTCTTCCTGCTGCTGCAATGCCCACATCTGCGCATAGGTTCCCCCCTTATCCAGCAGTTCTCTGTGCGTGCCACGCTCGATAATCCGGCCATGATCCATCACCAGTATCTGATTGGCATCCACTACCGTTGAAAGACGGTGTGCAATCACCAGCGTAGTGCGATTTTGCGCAATGAGTTTCAGTTCTGCCTGAATGTTTTTCTCCGATTTAGAATCCAGTGCGGAGGTGGCTTCATCAAATATCAGAATAGGGGGGTTTTTAAGTATGGTTCGTGCAATAGCTACGCGCTGCTTCTCTCCCCCTGAAAGTTTAAGTCCACGTTCACCTACGATGGTTTCATATTTATCCGGCAAAGTTTCTATAAACCCATGGATATGCGCATATTTTGCCGCTTGATAAATTTCTTCTTCGGTAGCATCCGGACGACCATAGGCGATGTTGTAAAAAATGCTGTCATTGAACAACACTGTATCCTGAGGAACGATACCGATAGAGGCGCGCATGCTTTTTTGCGTGACGTCACGAATATCCTGACCATCAATCATGACCTTTCCCTGATTCACGTCATAAAAGCGAAATAGCAAACGGGATAAGGTCGATTTTCCTGCACCGCTTGACCCCACTACTGCAACGGTATGACCAGGAGGGATATCAAAACTCACGTCAAACAAAATCTGGCGGTTGGCATCGTAACCAAAACTCACATGATCAAAACGCACCGCGCTATTTTTAACCACCAACTCCGGCGCATTCGGCTTGTCTGACACTTCGGTATTCACTTCCAGCAAAGTGAACATTTTTTCCATGTCAGCCAGAGAATGTCGTATTTCGCGATAGATGAATCCCAAAAAGTGCAGGGGTATATATAACTGCAACATGTAAGCATTCACCAACACCAGGTCGCCCAGGGTCATGGTGCCTTTTACTACGCCATTTCCAGCAAGCAACATCAGCACTGTCACCCCTATAGCAATAATCACGCTTTGGCCAGTATTCAGCGCGGCCAAGGAGGTCTGATTTTTTACCGCTGCGGTTTCCCACACTTTAAGGTTGTCATCGTAGCGGCGCGCTTCATATTCTTCATTTCCGAAATATTTAACGGTTTCATAATTCAGCAAGCTATCGATGGCACGGGTATTCGCCTTGGAATCCATATCATTCATGGTGCGCCGAAAAATCATGCGCCATTCGGTAATAACCAGAGTGAAAGCAATATAGACAATCAGGCTGACAAAAATCACTACCGAAAACATGATGTCGTATTTTTTCAGCAAAATACCTGCTACCAGCGCAATTTCTATAAGGGTTGGCAAGATATTGAACAACATGAAATTCAGCAAAAAGCTGATACCGCGTGTACCGCGTTCTATATCACGGGACACGCCACCTGTCTGGCGCTCCAGATGGAAGCGCAGGGCCAGCTGATGTAAATGGCCAAACACTTTCAATGCCACTCGCCGGATAGCACGCTGCGTGACCTTGGCAAATACGGCATCCCTTAACTCACCAAAAGCCGTGCTGGCAAACCGCATTGCACCATATCCCAGCAACAATGCAACTGGCAGCACCAAAACGGTTTGAGGATGATTCAGCGAATCCACCACTTCTTTTAAAAACAGGGGCACGGTCACATTGGCGATTTTTGCTACAACCAGAAGTACCAATGCCAGCACAACCCGCCCTTTGAATTCCAGCAAATAAGGGAATAGGGAACGGATGGTTTTCCAGTCATTACGGTTTTTAGGGGGGGGGCCTGAATGTTTAACTCGCATAGCTCTTCTTTAAACGCTTATTTAGTTTTGTAAGATTATCGGCTATATTGAAGCTGAGCACTACCTTTGCCGCAGATATTCATGATCAGATTAGATGCAATCCTTTCTCAAAAACCCGGATTAAACTGATGAAAAAACTTTTCGTAGTGGCGTGTCTCTTGTTTCCCCCCGCCCTGTTTGCAGCCACCCCTGGCGAAACACTATTCAATGTTGTGAACTTCCAGGCACAGGCAAGCAGAGAAGTTTCCAATGATATCGTCAATGCCGTATTAACGATTGAGATGACCGACAGCGATCCAAAAAAACTAGCGGATTCCGTTAACGGAGCGATGGGTCGAGCACTCAAGATTGCGCAAACATACAAATCTGTCAAACTCAGGTCAGGCGATTATCAAACTTACCCGGTATATGATAAGAACAAACTGATTCAATGGCGTGCCAGAAACGAACTCAAACTAGAAAGCGCCAATACAGAAGATGTCACCACACTGATTGGTAAACTGCAAGATAGCATGCAGCTTACCCGGATGACCTTCTCGGTCTCCCCCGAAGCAAGACGGAAAACTGAAAACGAACTGATCACAGAGGCCATCACTGCATTTAAACAACGCGCAATGTTAATCAGCACCAGTTTCAATGCGAAAACTTACAAAATAAAAGAATGTAACATCAGCAGCGGGGAAAGCACCTTTCGCCCGGAAATGGCCGTACGCAGCTTATCTGCTTCGATGCGCGAAGCGTCTGTTTCTCCCGCTGTAGAACCCGGTACAAGCACGCTGATGATTAACGCTGCAGGCTCGATTATGATCGAGTAAACCATCTGCTTCATGTATCAAGAAAAGCGCAGGTCAGGAGTACTGCCACAATTCCTGTGACAAATACCCCGCCAAACGTCCCTGCTCCGCCAATTGATGCAAATGGGTTGGAGTGTGCTGTTTTTGGGGCTCAGGACAAGGCGCAATGACGCAGAATGGTCATTCCATTTCAAGGCGTTGCAACGCTGCCCTGTACTGCGAAAACTGTTCAATCCATCCCATAATACTCACCAACCGGGAGAACCAGGGAAACATTAAAAATTCCATTAGAATTATTGAGTTAAATGTTACGTTTAGCGTTTAACCGAGGTTTCTGGTTTAATCCAAGTGGTAAATTTGGTATCACTAATCCACCTGATCAAGATTTACATTATTACGAGAAATCCACCCTGCAAATAAAAAAGAAAATTTACTGCCCCGAATAACTGGCACGCGAATTGCTCTCACTTCTGGTATCAGAAACTGAAAGGAATTGCTCCATGACTCATACCGTAGATCATTTTTTCGCTGCAACGCGTGATGTACTCTTGCAAATACAGGCTTGTGAGGACATCAATTATCCTTTATGCAAAGACCATCGAAAACTCTACCGCCTTCCCATATCACTGGACTTGCGCGAATTAGACTGTGATACCCAGCCTTGTCGTGCTACGTGCCCTTTTAATTTGATGGAAGCTAAAACAGGGATGGTTTGTTGACCCTTTCCAAAAGTTTCAGTTAGCGAGCATTCTTAACCCAATTTCAACAAAACTACGGTAACACACTGTCAGATAGCAACATTTAATTCTCTCCACAAATTCTGTGGATAACTCTGTGAACAACACATGAATACCACTGTAACCTGTTTGTAAGAAATAGGTTTTTTTCAAGTTGCCCATTATTTAACCAAATAAAATATCATTTTAAATCATACAGATAAAAAAATATCAACCTCGCAGCATCTTTTTAACTGTAGTCATTTTAAACGGCTTTTATGCGGTGCATAACAAACTGCTTACCCCTCCCCTTCACACTGTCAAAAAATTGCCAACACCGAGGCAATTTCAACACAGCAATATAATCATTTTGCTTCAATTCAACCTTATCACGGTAGCTACCACCCTTTATCCAAAACACTTTTCCTGGCATGAAATTTGCGTCTTCAAGGGTATACCCAAAATATCTTCTGGACTAAACAGCGATGCTATTCAAGTTATCTGACAGATTTACATTACAGATCAAACAAGGCAAGACTGCTTTTAGTTGCTTTACTGCCAAAACCAATCGCTTAGCCCTTTACAGCCTGACTTTTTTTCATCTGGAAATTAATCTTCACAAGCAGCGTCAATGGCTTTGGGATTAGTGTATTCATTCCCTTCCTGAATACATCCATTTTATTCAGAGGGTCATATAACACACAAATTGCTTAGTTCAGAGAGTATTATTTTGCCGGACAAATGCACCTGCATCTTCCGAAGACAACGGTTTGCTAAAATAATAACCCTGGATTTTTCCACAATCCAGCTCTTTAAGATATTCAAACTGCCCAACTGTTTCCACACCCTCTGCTACAACCTCCAACCCCAGATTATGCGCCAGCTTTATTGAGGCATCACAAATTGCGGCATCATTGCTGTCACTGCCTATTCCTCTGACAAATGAACCATCAAGCTTCAAACAATGAATCGGAAACAATTTAAGATAGTTGAGTGAAGAGTGACCTGTTCCAAAATCATCTATTGCCAGGCGTACCCCCATCTCTGACAAGGTATTGAGTATCTCGATGGTTTGTTTGGGGTTTTTCATTGCAGCAGATTCTGTAATCTCCAACTCAAGATTTTTTGCATCCATGCCGGTTTCCCTTAACACCGTTGCCACAAGGGTTGGCAAATCCCCTCTTTGAAACTGAAGAGCCGACAGATTCACCGCCATCAGTTTAATATGCGACATTCCCGCAAGCTGCCAGGATCGAAACTGTTGGCAGGCAGTGCGTAGAGCCCATTCGCCCATTGGCAAAATCAGACCGGTTTCTTCGGCAATGGGGATGAACTGATCTGGCATCACCAATCCTTTTTCTGGATGCATCCAGCGCATTAGCGCTTCCACCCCAACTACATAGCCCGTATGACTATCTATCTGTGGCTGATAGTTCAAAAATAATTCATTACGCTCTAGCGCCTGGTGCAGACTGTTTTCCAATTCCAGTCTTTCAGTGGCGACCTGGTTCATTTCATTTGTAAAAAGCTGGTAATTGTTCCGACCAAGAGATTTTGCGTGGTACATTGCCGAATCGGCATTTCTCATCAACACATCCACACTTTCAGCATCAACCGGATAAAAACTGACCCCAATGCTCGGACTAGTATGCAACTCGTGGCCTGCCACAAGATAAGTTTGAGATAATGTATGAACAATTTTTTTTGCCAATTTTTCTATATCATTTTCTAGCCTGACATCATGAACCACTACAACGAACTCATCCCCTCCTAGCCGTGCCACAATATCCCCTGTCCGAACACACCCTTTCAACCGACCCGCAACCTCAATCAGTAATTTGTCTCCAACCAGATTACCCAGTGTGTCATTGATAATTTTAAAGCGGTCCAGATCAATCAGCATCACCGCAAATGCTGATTGCTTGCCTTGACTGGAAAGGTTAATGGTGTGATCCAAATGCTGCTGCAAAGCAAATCGATTAGGCAAACCTGTCAAACCATCCTGATGCGTCAGATTATGGAGTTCAGCAGTTTGCATCTTGTTGGCCGTTTTCAGCCCGCTGATTGTTTCGAGCAAATAGGCTAAAAATACAACGAGTAAAGGAAAAAACAACATACTTTGTTGTTGATAGCGTGCAAGTAATGCAAAATTCAATATATAAATTGCCGCTACCGCACCCAATATTACTGTACCAACAAATATCGCAGACTTTTTTGACCTCGCACGAATAATAAGGGAGGGCGATAAAGCCATCAGAACCAGCAACGCATTCCATCCCCATTGCGGCTGCTTTAATACCAAATTATTTTTTAAAGCCTGATTTACGATGGCCAGCATATGAATGCCGCTCATAAGACCATAAGGCGTATTGACCCTGTCAGTAAAATAAGCCGTGCTACCAACAAAAATGGTCTTATCCTTAAACAGATGGGCATCCAGAGCCTGACCTGGCAAGCCAAGCACTGCCCCTGCCAACCTGGAAAATCGCATGACCAGCACAGAGTTTGCATTACTTGGGTAATTTAATTGCACCGCCCCCTGATGATCCACGGGCCAATCATCATTTCCCACATGCAGCATTCCCGTGCCTGATTTAAAAGTAACATCAGGCAATTTACCACTAGGGAAGTTTGCCGCAAGGACAAGCGAAGGCAGATAATGACCATCAATATTATACAAAAGTGGGAGACGACGTAATACCCCATCCGTATCCGCAACCACCGAAACCAGCCCAACACGGGCTTTGCCTTCTGCTGAACCTGCAAAGGCGGGGTTAGGGAAAACCGCGGCGCCCCAATTTAATGCGGGCAACGCCCCTTGAGCTTGCCATTCAAGTGCTGAAATATGAGTCAGATTGGCTTTATTGAGTGTTTCCGCCCCATTAAATGCACTGGCAGCCAATATGACATTTTTATTTCTGGCAATGGCATTCTGAAAAACACTGTCGCCCTTACGCGCATCGGGAAACAACATATCAAACACAACAACCCTTGCTCCCTTTTCCCCCAGATAATCCAGCACAAGCCCGTAAGTGTCACGTTGATAAGGCCAGCTACCAAAATAAGGTTCCAGTTTCTGGACAGACTCTTCATCGATATCGATAATCAGTGCATCCTGGAAATAACGCTCTTTGGCAGAAAACTGCTGCTGCGCATCAAACAACCATAAGTCCAGCCGTGAATAAAAGGGAAGGAGGGTTACTGACCATGCCAACAATAAAGAAATCAGTGGAATCCACAATAACTTGGCCATTTTGCTGAAAATCGAAGCTGTTAAATTCTGTTGACTCATTAAGACACACCCAGAACATCAAGAATTGAATCCTGCAAGCTCATTTCATCTATAAGTGCAGACATCCTCCCCCCTTTAAATTGACCTTGCACCCGCATGGCATTAAGCAAAAAGCAAATCCACCCCTCTTATTATTTCACCTAGAAAAGCAATAGCAACGGCAATCCCAGCCACCATGGAAAAGAACCCGGGACTTCAAAGCTTTGAGCTGGTCCATATGCGCCAGCAAATCCATCCGCCTCTATGGTTTTTATTCGCAAAAAATAGGTACCGCCCGAATTAGGTCGAGGTATGCTCACTTGCGGTTCCGTTACAATCTGATCTGCAAGCACATGTTTGAATGTTGAATCATCAGCCATCTGAATCTGATATTTATCTCCGTCACCCCCTGCCTTCCAGCTAAAATTCAGTTGTTTTTCATCAATTGCTGGTGGCGCAACAGATGGGGTTTCCGGCATTTTTTTCAACGTAAACGAGTAAACATCAGAGTAAGGCCCCATATCGCCTTTGTCTGTCAAGCTTGCAATGCGCCAGAAGTATTTCCCAGGTATCAGTTCTGCCTTATAAATATTGCCAGTAAATTCAGGCAAATCAATAAATAATTTCGTAAAACCTGATGAATCTGACAGTTGCAAATGAAACTTCTGGATATTAACGGGTTGAGTCCATTCAAATGATACATTGCTTCCACGAACCGTTTTACCATCCTGGGGAGCAGTAACAAAAGGCGCCTCTGGTCTCGCTTTCAATACAAAATCATGTTCTGCATTTAACCCCTCCAATCCATCAGAATCTATTTCTCTGACGCGCAAAACGTATTTTCCATCTGGTAAATCAGCCCATTTTGCAGTGCAGCCTTTAAAAACGCCATCCAGCAGCAACTGGCCAAAGGTTCGATCTGTAAAAATCTGAGCATGGTATTGATGAGTAAGCGAATCGCATTGCCATTTAAAACGTAATGGAATTTTTTCCAGCAACACCGGCAATTTTCCAATATCCGGAACACTCAGCAATTTTTTGGGAGGATTAGGTACCTGACCTGGCAAAGCCAAAGTCCCATAACCTGCAGTCAATGATACCCGTCCTTTCTTGGCGATTCCCACAACACGCCCGCCAATCACTTCACTTCGCGTTGAGTTATCTGCACTATCCACTCGGGCTCTAAAATCCGTTCCTTTAACCGCCAGGTTAATTGCTGGCGTTCTGATTTCGTATTTAGCTGCGGGACCTGATTGATGCGAAACCTGCGTATCGACAGCCCCTTGATGTAAAAACAGAACCGTCTGAGCCATATCCGTACCGCCAAATAAACTCAGATTATTTAATGTCAATTTGCTGTTTTCCGCCACCAGCAACCTTGAACCATCGACAAACCGCAAAGTCAGCGAGCTCTCACGCTCCGTCTCAATGGTGTCGCCCACATGCACCTGCGCACCTGCAACCAACATTGATGACACATCGCTGTCTTTCGCCATGAGCTTTGCCTTGCCCTGAATACGCACCACCTCAGCCACTGAATCCATTTTTTTCAGCCACGCAACCGGTATATGAATCTTTGTTCCTGGTTGCAGGTGTTCTGGTATCGGGACATGATTACGTTCTTGTAACTGCGGCCACCTATTGGGCGCTTTCAGAAAGGTTTGTGACACATCAATTAGCGTGTCCCCTGCTTTCACTACATATACCCATTCACCCGCTTCAGCATGGGTAGTTAAAATAAACAGAAGAAAAAATACGCAGGTAATAATGATGTTATTTAGACATGAAGACTTCCGCGAATTCAATCTCACTTGTACAGTCCTTTTCAATCTCATCTAAATGGCTACTCTTATTTCAGAGCCTCTTGAACATTACCCAATAATACAAACAGCAAATTAATGGAAACGTCATAGACTGCTTATGTTACAGGGATTACTCTGACTGATCAAAAGCAGATTGTTAAACCTCATAAATTTCGGTTCATGGATTGGCCAAAAAAAAGCAACCCCCAAAACTATCTAACACAAATGCGCATTTCTTATTGAATCGATAGCAATCCTGCCTTTGCAGTATAGATGCTCAAAATGAAAAATGACTTTAGGGATGCGCATTTCCCAGTTTACTATTCTCAACTATGTTGTTACATAAGGGAATTTACAATGCAAATATTTATAGATTAGATCAATCTTTTGAGCACTAATCACCTGACATAAAAAAAGAGACCTAAACTTCAGGTCTCTTTTCCTCACTTATCACCCAATAAATTACTGCGCTGGAAAACTCATACGCCAATCACACCAAATTGCCAGACAATTCATGACTTCTTCTGTTCAATGTTTTTAATTATGGACGAATGTAAGCATAACCTTCGCGCTGTTTCTTCATCAGCTCAACAACACCTGCTGGAACGTAGCCAATTGTAGGCAACATATCATCTTTAGTCAGTTTCTGACCTTTCATGGTGTTTTCACAAGCAACTACTTTAACACCAGATGCTTGCGCCTCATCAATTCGGCTTGCTACAGGAGAGTCCATCTTAAGCATGCCAATGCCAGGACCATAAACGACAATTTCAATTTCTGCTTTCTCGCCCAGCTCTTGCCGAACATTTTTCGCATTATTCAACGTAAGATTCCAGTTTTTTGGATCGCCTTCACTCACCTGAAAAACCACCTTACCTGCTGGCGCTGGAACTTCAGCCTGAGCTTCTACCTTAGCTTTAGCTTTACTGGACGCAACTGCTTGCCCTGCAAAAAAAGACATCGAAAGAAACACAGCCAATATCGTTGTGGAAAATAAGTTTAAACGTCTCATTTGTGTCATTTTTAAAACCTCCAATATAGTTATGTTGTATTGTGATATTTTGTACCACTACTTACTTAGACGTAATACCGCTCTACTTTATTCCATTTATTTTTGAATTTCAAAACATAATTTAATTAATGGAATAAATCAGCGAGTTAGTACGTCTTATTAAATATCGATACTTCTCTCCTATTTTTTGCCACATCTAAATGCGATGAAATTACTTTCTCTCTTCAGCCGTTCTAAAGCTTTCAATATCCAACTGGAAGCAAGCCGCGCTCGACTTTATCGCGTTGCTTACTCTTGGAGTCACGATCCGATGCTGGCTGACGATATTGTGCAGGAGACTTTATCCAAGGCACTCAAAAACGCCGGAAAACTACGCGACATGAAACAATTAAATGCCTGGCTTTTCAGCATTATGACCAATTGCTGGCGCGATCATTTCCGCCAGTTGAGGGAAACTGACAATATAGAAGATATTGAAGATTTTCAGTGCAGCCATGAAACCACCCCCGAGCATATAAGCAGCCAGACGCAAACTGTAACACGCGTGCGCGCTGCCGTCGAAAAACTCCCCCTGGGGCAGCGTCAAGTTTTAACGCTGGTGGATTTAGAAGAATTTTCCTATGTTGAAGTGGCTGCCATTCTGGACATACCCATTGGCACCGTCATGAGCCGCCTGTGCAGGGCACGTCAATCCCTGAAGGCTCACTTGCAAGAACTTGCCCCGCCTCAACCTGAGCAAGCCAACAAAATCCGGAGAATCAAATGAAACCCAATCAACCCATTTCAGATGAATTCCTGAATGCCTTTGTGGACGATCAACTGGATTCTACAGAAAAGGGTCAAGCATTTGACCTGATTGAACTAGACGCCCTCCTGAAAGAACGCGCGTGCGACCTTCGAGGCTTGAAAGAGGTGATGCAGCATGCCTACCAGGATCCGCCTATAGTCAGACGATCACCCGCAAAAGGCGCCTCTGCATGGCCTCCATTTTACCAAGTCCTGGCTGCCGGCCTGCTTCTATTCATTGGTGGCACTTCCGGTTGGCTCACTCACGCCTGGACAAACCCAGACAGTGATAGCACCATGATTAACATGCTTCAGGCAACCCAGCGAAATAATCCTGGGCTGGAACCAAAAAAAATTATTGTTCACGTCGGCACATCCAATCCAGTCAGGTTGAAAACAGCACTGGATGAAACTGAAAGTTTACTCAGCTCGTCTCGCCAGAACAATCAGGAACTCGAAGTTGAAATAGTTGCAAATGGAAGAGGAATAAATTTGCTACGCAGCAGCACCTCCCCTTATAGTCTGCGTATCGCACAATTGCAGGAAAAATACCCTAATCTGGCACTTGTAGCATGCCAGCAAACGTTGAACAAACTTGAAGAAAGCGGTGTTAAGGTCAAGCTCTTGCCACACACTGGCGTTGCGCCCTCAGCTGTAGATCAGATCACTAAACGCGTACAACAGGGATGGGACTACATAAAGGTATAGCGTGACTTCAAATAAACATCGCAGAGGAAAAAGCCCGAGCTTGCAGTGATTGCTGATTCCAGCGCTTACTCTGCGTATAACCAACCGAACATTTCATTCAGGTCATCGTGTAATTCATCAATTTCTTCATCACAAATGACAAAACCGTCTGAATGACGGAATAATTCTTCACATTCTTCTGGTTTAAAATTAACCGCCATCATTTCCAGCCCGTTTTCATAGAAGTAGGGACTGTACTGCTCAAATGCCTCTTCGACCGAGTCATGCCACAAATACTGGCTTATCAAATTAGCCGCCGCCAGCTCTACTTGATCAAATAATTCCGCATCCATGGTAATGCTTTCGCCTGGTGTTGCCTGAGAACCTTTTGCGTCGACAAATTGGCCATCCTGCAGATGCCACTCGGCTACCAACCCATCGCTAATACGCTTGACCCCGTCTTTCACTTCCCAGATGAACTGTGTATCCGTTGCATCAATAAAGTAGCCATAAACATGCCCCTCCCGGACCGGAAACCAGATGGTCGCGTTCCAGAATTCACTCCCTTCATGTTTAATACAGAGGTGTTGTTCAGTCATGACATTATTTCTCGAAAATATAACCGCTAAAAAACAAAAGAGGCTAGCCGTAAAGCTAACCTCTTTATTATTTGGTGCGAAAGGGGGGACTCGAACCCCCACACCTTACGGCGCTGGAACCTAAATCCAGTGCGTCTACCAATTCCGCCACTTTCGCAATACAACCCAGGACACGCCTGGTAAGTCTCAAAGACTTCAGGTTATTACCTGATGCCCTTTTATGGTGGGCCCGCACGGACTTGAACCGTGGACCAAAGGATTATGAGTCCTCTGCTCTAACCAACTGAGCTACGGGCCCAAACTTGAATCCGGCCCTTAGGCCAGGCCAGTATTAGACTTGGATTACGTTTCCGTGTCAAGAAAGCTTTTCAGCCTTTCTGAACGAGAAGGGTGACGTAACTTACGCAATGCCTTGGCTTCGATTTGACGAATACGCTCGCGGGTGACATCAAACTGCTTGCCTACTTCTTCCAGCGTGTGATCCGTGTTCATTTCAATACCAAAACGCATACGCAATACTTTTGCTTCACGTGGCGTCAGTGAATCCAGCACATCCTTGGTTGCATCCTGAAGGCTGGCATATACAGCCGCTTCAATCGGTGCCAAGGTGGCCGAATCTTCAATGAAGTCTCCCAGATGAGAGTCTTCATCGTCACCAATCGGTGTTTCCATCGAGATTGGCTCTTTAGAAATCTTGAGGATTTTACGAATTTTTTCCTCAGGCATTTCCATTTTTTCTGCCAGTTCGGCCGGATCAGGCTCTAATCCTGTTTCCTGCAATATCTGGCGTGAGATGCGATTCATCTTGTTGATGGTTTCGATCATGTGCACCGGAATCCGGATGGTTCTTGCCTGATCTGCAATAGAGCGGGTAATAGCCTGACGAATCCACCAAGTTGCATAGGTAGAAAATTTGTAGCCCCGACGGTATTCGAATTTATCTACCGCCTTCATCAGGCCAATGTTACCTTCCTGAATCAAATCCAGGAACTGCAAGCCACGATTGGTATATTTTTTGGCAATCGATATCACCAGACGCAAGTTAGCTTCAATCATCTCGCGTTTGGCGCGTCGTGCTTTTGCCTCACCGGTAGACATTTGGCGATTGATTTCTTTCAGGTCCTTGATCGGAATCCCTACATGCTCGCGCAACTCCACCAGCTTTTGCTGCTGTTCAACAATCGCAGGCTCGTAGCGCAACAATGCTTCCGCATAAGGTTTCTTGGCCTTGGCTTCATTCGGCAACCAATCAAGATTCTCTTCGTTACCAGGAAATACTTTGATGAAGTGTTTGCGCGGCATGCCTGCCTTATTCACACACATTTCCATAATTTCCCGTTCACGGGTGCGAACATTTTCGACCAAAGCACGGAGGCTGTCGCATAACTTCTCAACTTGTTTTGCTGAAAAACGTATCCCCAGCAATTCATTTGAAATCTGCTCCTGAAACGCGAGGTATTCTTTACTATGCGGGCCTTTCTTAGGCAACACTTTGATCAAACCGGCAAACGCTTTGCTGATAACGTCAAAACGTTCCATCGCGTCCACTTTCAGCTGAGCAAGATTGGCGGCAGCAGCAGCGGCACCTTCTTCTTCCTCATCGCCATCTTCGTCTTCGCTTTCTTCTTCGTCGGTATCTTCTACCGACGACTCAGCAACACCGACGATAATTTCATCTTCACCACTATGGGTCATCAAACCATCAACCAGCTCATCGATGCGCATTTCATCGCGTTCAACTTGCTGCACCAGGCTTAAAATTTCAAGAATTGTCGTCGGGCACGCTGAAATAGCCTGAATCATGTGTTTCAGGCCATCTTCAATACGCTTGGCAATTTCGATTTCGCCTTCGCGAGTCAGCAACTCTACCGAACCCATTTCACGCATATACATGCGCACAGGGTCTGTTGTGCGACCAAAATCAGAATCTACAGTACTAAGGGCCGCCTCGGCTTCTTCCACTACATCTTCATCTGTTACCGAAGGTGCTGCGTCCGACATCAACAATGCTTCCGCATCCGGGGCTTCATCGTAGACTGAAATACCCATATCATTGATCATGCTGATGATCCCTTCAATTTGCTCCGCATCGAGCATATCGTCAGGAAGATGATCATTGATTTCGGCGTAGGTCAGATAACTACGTTCTTTACCCAGCACAATCAGATTTTTTAAACGCATGCGCCGTTCTTCGGCATCCGTAGGCTTAATATCTGATTTATCATTTTGTAAATTGGCCGCTTGCGCAAGCGCATTCGACTGTGTTTTTTCCGTCGCCATTACCTAATTCTCGCTAGCATTTTTTGCGTTGAAAAATCGAACAATTATACATGAATTTCAAACCATTGCATATCTATTAGCAATAGCTTATTTTATGCGGAGTCCGGAGCAACTGACCTAAAAAGTCAGCCGCTGAGCCAATTCCTGGAACTCCCTTTTTTCTTCTTGACTCAATCCTTGTGAACTTGCTTTCACCCTTAGGACATCCAATCTCTTATTACGTTCCATTATCCGCAGTTGGTTCATACCATCGCTGAATTCAGCCTTGAGCTCATCTACGTCAAAACTCCCTTGATCCAGCACCTCACCCGCAATTTCCCCCAGCAATGACGCATAAGTGCCGCTACGAAATTGCTCCATCACTGCTGCCGTGGAATTAACATGAGGGCTGCTCTGCAATATTTCAAGCAGCATGACAAGCGCGGCCATCTCACCTTGATCACTTACCGGCAATTTGCCTTGGACCTCAACGGCAAGTTGCGGCTGAAACAACAACATCTGCAACATGCGCCGAGGCAATGAAGGCGCTTTCCTGCGAAGTTTTTGAGGCTGAGCAACCGAAGCGCGCCGACGTGAATGACTCCCCGCCGAGTCGTTTTGCTGCTGCGGTGCCGACGTTTTTGAATCTGATTTAACCTGAAACACTTCTTCCAACTCTGCCTGAGAAATCCCCGCAAGCTCGGCAAGGCGCTTACGTAACATCAGCCCAAAAACAGGTGCCTTGATTTGTCCTTGTAAAGGACGTGCCAGCTCCAATAATTTTGCCCGCCCTTCTTGAGTTTGCATATCCACTTTTGCAACCAGCTCTCGCAACAAAAAAGCAGAGAGCGGCAAGGCTTCCTGCTGCAAGAGTTTCTCAAAACCGTCTTTACCAGCCTGCCTGATGTAACTGTCAGGATCTTCACCCTGAGGCAAAAACAGAAAACTGAGATCCTTGCCATCCACTATCAATCCCAGGCTATTTTCCAGCGCACGCCAGGCTGCTCGACGACCTGCATCATCCCCATCAAAACAAAACATGACGCTATCACTTTGTCGCAGGAGCTTTTGAACATGCATCGGCGTAGTCGCGGTGCCAAGGGTAGCTACGGCATATTCCACGCTATGCTGCGCCAATGCCACTACATCCATATAGCCTTCGACAACCAGCACCCGACCCGCATCGCGGATTGCCTTACGCGCCTGAGGCAATCCATATAGCTCCAATCCTTTTTCAAACAAGGGCGTTTCAGGCGAATTCAGATACTTCGGCTCACCCTGACCCAACACGCGGCCACCAAACCCGATAACCATGCCCCGCTGGTTCTGAATCGGGAACATGATACGATCACGAAAACGGTCATACCGCTTCCCTTCTTCTGACTCTATAACCAGCCCACACTCCACCAATGGCTTTGCGTTGTAATCCTGAAATACCGCTGCAAGATTTTGCCAGCCGCCTGGCGCATATCCAATGCCAAACCTGGCTGCGATCTCTCCCGACAGACCTCGTTTTTTCAGATATTCAATGGCTGTTTCGGACTGTTTGAGTTGACTGCGATAATATTGCGTCGCCTGCCGCATGATTTCGTACAAATCTTCAGTTTCAGGCTGCACCTTCTTGCTGAAATTGTCATCCTTTTCATCCGGAACCGGCATACCCGCGTTTACAGCCAGCTCTTTAACGGCCTCGACAAACCCCAACCCTGCGTATTCCATCACAAAGCTAATGGCCGTACCATGGGCACCACACCCAAAGCAATGATAAAACTGCTTGCTGGGGCTGACAGTAAATGAAGGCGTTTTTTCTCCATGGAATGGACAGCAGGCAGCAAAGTTCGCCCCCGCCTTCTTGAGCGGGATATAACTTTCTACTACGTCGACAATATCAACGCGATTCAACAGATCCTGAATAAAAGATTGCGGAATCATTGTTTTCTGAACTTCAGATCAAACCCCGCATAATGCAAACCCTGCCCACAACATCAGCCTAATTTTGCCTTTACGAGCGCCGATACTTTTGCCGCATCTGCCCGCCCGGTAATTTGCGGTTTCAAAATTGCCATGACCTTGCCCATGTCTTTCATGCCCGCAGCTCCACTCGCTTCAACCGCCTGATCCAGTAACGCTGCAACTTCAGCATCGGTTAACGGCTGAGGTAAATAGGTTTGAAGTACAGAAATTTCCAACTTTTCAACATCGGCCAAATCCTGTCGGTTTGCCGCCTCATATTGCGAGAGGGAATCACGGCGCTGCTTCAGCATTTTTTCTATTACGGTCAAAATCTGCTCATCATCCAGTTCAATTCGCTCATCGACTTCTCGCTGCTTGATTGCAGCCAATAACATACGAATAGCCGACAGCCGGGAAACATCTTTGGCTCGCATCGCAGTTTTCATATCTTCAGTAATCTGTTGTTTTAAGCTCATGCATCCTACCTATCAAATTAAAATATGAGAATTTTTCATCACTACGTACCCGAAATTTCACAAAATCCCGAAATTTCGTAATATTATAAACTACCCTGTTTTTTCGTGTACATTTCCACCATACTGTATAAAATTGGGAATGCACTTCATTTATTTAGCGCACCATAATAAAAATCTTATTTTCTGATGAAGCTGCGCATAAAAAATTTATCTGAAACTCATCATGCAAATGAGTAAAAAATTCAGTTTCGGTCTCCGGGGAAAACTGGTGGTCATCGTGGTGACCGGCATTGTCATCGGCTTCACCATCATTGGTGTTTTCAGACTGAATCAGGCCAAACAGAAAATCACCCTGTAAATAAATCGTTCAGGAAATGAACGCGTAACTCTCATTGCTGAAGCCTTCTCCAATTTAATCATTGGATATGATTACAGCAATATGGAGTCGCTTTCAGAACGTATTGCCAAACAGGATGACGTCCTGCAGATTGATGTCCGCAACAAAGCCGGAAAAATCATGGTCAGCCGAATAAGTGATGACTATACGCCATCGCGCTCAGAGGGATTGCTTTTTAAATCGGCAATTCAGTTTGGGGGCGAACCGGCAGGAAGCGTAGAACTTAAAATTTCCCTTAAACGTCTTGAGTCCTCCATCCAAGACACTTACACCAGCATCATTCTGGAACAGGTTTTTTTCGCCATTTTTCTCAGCATTCTCATCTACGTCGTCACTTCCCGGGTTATCGTCAAGCCCATTGGCCATTTTCGTGACCTGATGAATACCATCCTCAACAACCCCAGCGAATCATCGCAACAAAAACTGGTAATCGATAATAAAGATGAAATAGGCGATTTAGCACAGATTTTCAACAGTATGAATGACCAGGTTCATGAATATCAACAACGCTTGAAGGATAAATACAATCTGGCAGATTCTGCATTGGTAGCAACCAATGAACAACTTAAAAACCGCACGGCCGATCTGGAAAAAGCATTAAGCCTGGTAGAGAAACTGGCCATTACGGACAGTCTGACCAATTTACCAAACCGACGACACTTTGATGATTACCTTACCACTACTTTCTCGCGCGCGGTTCGCTTCAAAGAACCTCTCTGCATGATTCTGCTTGATATTGATCACTTTAAACAAATTAACGATACACAAGGCCACGCTGCTGGTGATTATGTATTGAAAGAACTGGGCAAGTTATTTAAATCCAGGATACGGGAAACAGATGTGTGCGCCCGCCTGGGTGGCGATGAATTTGCCATCCTGCTTTACCGTGCAGAAATTCATGATGCGCTGAAATGGTCACAACATCTCTTGGACATTATCCGCGCACATACTTTCACAGAAGCAGGAGTCACTCTCACCGTCACACTCAGCATCGGCATTGCTCAGATAACATCTGATAACCATAGCATTGAAGCGCTTTATAATGCCACTGACAACGCACTCTACGAAGCAAAAAGACGGGGGCGAAATCAAGCGGTCATCCATCCTTTCGAATAGTCGCTTTGACAATAGTTCGCCCTCACGCTAGTCTACAAACTAATCAATAAAAAAACTTGGCGAAGGATCCCATGAAAACATACGACTGGTTACGCTTTACGCTTATTAGTTTTGTTACATGCTTTTCCATGGCTAGCACTACCATCCAGGTACATGCCGCCGAAAACTCACCACCCGAGTTATATCTAGGCTCGGTTGCCATGGATGTCCCTGCTGAAATGGTCAGGCGCATGACCCCTTTAGCAAAATACCTCAGCACGCAAACCGGCTATAATATTTCATTTCGCGCATCCCCAAATCTTGCATCAGCAGTTGAAGACTTGGGCATGGGCCACACCCAGATTGCTTACCTCACTCCTGTCGCTTACATTGAAGCTCATGATAAATACGGCGCAGTTCCTCTTGTTAGCCCACTGACTCGTGGAAAATCCACATTCAACCTGGTCATTGTGGTCAAAAAAAATAGCCCCATTAAAGCCATAAGCGATTTGCGGGGCAAAAAATTTGCATTCGGCGACAAAAATGCCTTACTTCAACCCGCAGTCGTGGTGAGAACGGGGATAAAATTAGAGGACTTTGCTTCATACGACTATCTCAAGCATTACGATAATATTGCCAAAGCAGTGTTAAACGGCGATTTTGATGCAGGTATTTTGAAAGACACGGTCGCAGAAAAATTTGAACCACAAGGTTTGCGCATCATTCATATTTCCCCACCCCTGGCTTCCTACCTTTTTGCAGTCAGCAACCGCATTGCACCTGATGCCATAACCAAAATCAAAAGTGCAATGCTCGCATTGAATACCGACACGCCTGACAACAAGGCAGTACTTCACGCACTTGACCAAGGGTATGACGGATTCGAATTGGCAGAAGATCAGGACTACAACGTGATTAGAAAATTAATTGCACCATTTAAAGGCAAGAAATAACTATCAGCACCCAAAATCACGCGACAACTAAAAACAGACTTCAATGCAAAACGGCCTGCCTAATTAAAGGCAAGCCGTTTACAGAATTTCTTCATTTCTTGCTAACGCATCACATGAGTATTGCTACACTTGAAAAAGTCGGCTTGAAATTGCTACCCGCCAGAAAACTTTACTTAGTAAAGCTTGGTTGGCAACATTTGGCTGCGAATGCGCTTGTAATGGCGCTTCACCGCTGCTGCCAGCTTGCGCTTACGCTCAGCTGTTGGTTTTTCGTAAAACTCACGAGCGCGTAATTCGGTTAGCAAGCCTGTCTTTTCAACAGAACGCTTGAAACGCCTCATCGCCACTTCAAATGGTTCGTTTTCTTTAACTCGTACATGTGACATCGAGGCTCAACCCTTTTATCGAATTCGGAAAAAACAAGGATTATATCAACAAAGTTTCCTTTTTCAAAGCACTGATGCACTTTTTTTCTAATCCCTCTATATTATTCCTCCCAGTCTTTTGTGATTTTCAACAAACCCGATAAGATGTCAGTTTTTTGAATTCAATAAATTATGCTGGTACTTGGAATAGAATCTTCCTGCGATGAAACCGGTATCGCGCTTTATGATACGGAGCTTGGCCTGTTATCCCATGCAATCTATTCTCAGGTAGCCATGCACGCAGAATACGGCGGCGTGGTTCCCGAACTGGCCTCGCGCGATCATATTCGGCGTGTTTTACCTTTGACACAGCAAATTCTGGATGAATCAGGCAAAACACTACAAGATCTGGACGCTGTTGCCTATACAAAAGGGCCCGGATTAGCTGGCGCCCTTCTGGTTGGCGCGAGTATTGGTTGCGCGCTGGCCTTTACGTTAAAAATTCCCACCTTGGGCGTGCATCATCTGGAAGGCCATCTTCTTTCCCCCTTAATTTCCGACACCCCCCCAGCCTTTCCTTTTGTCGCCCTGCTGGTTTCTGGCGGCCATACCCAACTGATGCAGGTTTCAGGTGTTGGCCAATACGCATTGCTTGGTGAAACGCTGGATGACGCAGCAGGCGAAGCTTTTGACAAAACAGCAAAATTGCTTGGATTGGGCTATCCTGGTGGCCCGGCACTTTCTGAAATAGCACATAAAGGCCAACCAAAGCGCTTTAAACTGCCGCGTCCCATGTTGCACAGCGGCGATCTGAATTTTAGTTTTAGCGGCTTGAAAACTGCCGTATTGACCTTGGTAAACAAACAGACGCTCGATGACCAGACCAAAGCAGATATTGCACTCGCTTTCCAGGAAGCAATGGTAGAGGTATTAATCACCAAATCTATGGGCGCAATGGAAAAAACGGGCCTTACTCAGCTCGTAGTCGCTGGGGGCGTAGGCGCAAACAGGCAATTACGCGAACAACTCACCCAGAATGCTCATAAAAAAGGCGTTAAGGTATTTTATCCAAAACTTGAATTTTGCACTGACAATGGCGCAATGATTGCTTATGCCGGGGCCATGCGGTTAAAGCACGCACCTGCAGGTGAATCCTGTTTTACGGTAAAACCCCGCTGGGACATGGAAATGCTGACTACACCCTTGAGCGATAAAGCGTAATCTTTAAGGGATAATTCGCGTATGAATCCACGTTCAAAACTACCCTCCCCGCAATACTCTCAACCAATGGGCAATGGTGTCGCTCCCACTGAATTGCGCCAACTGTTCCGGAAAAAACAGTACCCCGAACATCAGCAGCAAAAAGACCATCAACATCAAGTGCGAAAAAATACTTTCCGGACGTAATACCCCCCAGTACCGCATGCTGAGGTAGACGAGATCTTTTTTATGCTCCGACATTCGCGAGTAGCGTTGCACCAGTTTGACCAGTACATACACGCTATACCCCCCCGCCAGAGAAGCGAACACTACACGGAAGATACCAAACAGATTTAATGAACCTTGTACATAACGCTGATACATCAAGGACATCGCGCCAACCAGAACTGAAGCTGATACAGCAATCAGCACATTGGCAATCAATCTGCGTCGCTCACGTGCCAGATCCTGTTGCCGCTGAACAAAAAAATCATCTACTTCTTTTTTGAGATATTCGACTTTAGTTTGGACAAGAGAGGTAATTTCTTCTTTCATGACATGAATGCGATCATCAATCGTCACGCTCAGCCTATCCGCCGCGTAATCCACCAGCTCTTTCACATCAGATTTGGTAAAACTGCGCTGATTGTGGAGCTCTGTTGAAATTTTCTCCAGCTTTGCATCTACTTCACGACTCGCCCCCAGAACAACATCCTTAAGCTCACCACTGGCGCCAGCAATCCCTTCGCGCACTACTTCGCTCAGTTTGTCACCAGCACGCTCAATTGCCGACTCGGAAGTCTGCTGGAGACTTTCCCGAGCGTAATCCATCTCGTCTTTAAACCACACCATGTTCACCTCCGAACATGAAATCAACTAATTCACTTCCATTACCTACTCTGGGGGCATGTCTCCAGGCCTGTCCGTACCCTTACCAATACCACTTTCTTTCCCGGCCAGCAGATTTTTGATATTACTTTGGTGCCGCCAGAACAATAATAGAGACAAAATCAGCACAGTGCCAGTGTAGATAGAGAAACCAAACAGGGTAAGGGCAAATAACGGTGCGAGCCCTGCCGCAATGAGCGCGGAAAGGGAAGACACACGCCACATATACGTGGCAAGCAACCATGTGCCAAACACCCCCAATCCCATCCAGGGATTTAATGCCAGCAAAATCCCCAGCGCTGTCGCTACACCTTTTCCACCGTAAAAATTGAAAAATACTGGGTAAATATGGCCAATAAAAACGGCCAACGCGACAGAGGCAATGACATAATCACCATATCCGTAACTGGATGAAAAATGTTGCGCCAAAACAACTGCCACCCAGCCTTTGGCAGCATCACCCAGCAACGTTAATGCAGCCGCCAGCTTTTTACCAGTGCGCAATACATTGGTAGCACCGGGGTTTTTCGAACCAAAACTTCTCGGATCTGGCAGGCCAAAAAGTTTACTGGTAATAATGGCAAAGGAAAGAGAACCAATCAAATAGGCGAAAAAGGGCAAAACTATCGTCGTCATATTAAATATCATACAATGGCTGTTTTTTGATTTTAAGGCTAAATGCCACAACTGCAGGACTACAACTAACCACACTCATGGATATACTTTTTTTACGTGAATTCAAACTTGACACAATTATCGGCATCTATGACTGGGAACGCAAAATTCCGCAAACCATTCAACTCGATGTAGAAATTGGTTTACCCAACTCCCGTGCCTGCGAAACCGATAAAGTGGAGGATACCATAGACTACGCCAAAATCGTTGCTCGAATTCAGGAAACACTAGCGGCCAAGCCATTTTCACTTGTAGAAGCATTGGCCGAGCATATTGCACAATTAATCAGAAGCGAATTCGGTGCGCCCTGGGTAAAAGTCTCGGTTGCCAAATTAGGGCTGATCCGCGGGATCAAGCAATTGGGTGTGGTCATTGAGCGAGGCACGAAAGGTTGAACTGGGAAGTCCTGGCGCCGGCTTTTGTCATTATTTTTACCGCTTACTTCATTCGTGGCATTACCGGATTCGGTTCAGGCTTAATTGCCGTACCTTTACTCGCACACCTTTTTCCCTTGCAGTTTGTTGTTCCGTTTGTTTTAGTGCTGGATTTTATTGGGTCCGTGGTACTCAGCACTGGCACGCGGAATCAAGCCTCATGGACTGAGCTGAAAATACTGCTACCCGGCGGCCTCATCGGTGTTGTGTTGGGTGTTACCTTGCTCATCAGCCTCCCTAAAGGACCTTTGTTAGGCGGATTAGGCGTATTTGTACTGGCATTCGGCATCCGCAACGCTTTAAATATACATGGGAGCAAGATTGTTTCGCGCTGGTGGGGCATCCCGGCCGGGTTAACCGGCGGTACTGTCAGCGCTTTATTTGGCACCGGCGGTCCACCTTATGTTATTTATCTATCCCATCGATTACATGATAAATCCATCATGCGCGCAACCACTTCAGTCTTGTTTATGATTGAAGGCGGCGCAAGAATTGTGGCATTTATGATCGCTGGGCTTTTTCTGCAAGCGAATATCGGCTGGGCGATTCTCAGCGCCATTCCCGTCATGGCGATTGGGCTCTATCTTGGAAACAAAACCCATATCGGCATTTCCCACCAGCAAATCTTCAAGCTCATCGGCCTGCTACTTATTGTGAGCGGTTCATCACTGCTGTGGAAAGCATGGCTTTAAAACCTGTCACCCCCTGGGATGATGGGCAGCATGCAGCAATTTCAATCTTTCCCGTGCTACATGGGTGTAAATCTGTGTAGTCGATATATCGGAATGCCCGAGCAACATCTGCACTACACGCAAATCCGCACCATGGTTCAAAAGATGCGTTGCAAAAGCATGCCGCAGTGTATGGGGAGAAACCGTCTGGTGCAGACCTGTCTGGGCAACATAACGCTTGATCAGATACCAAAAAGCCTGGCGCGTCATTGACTCACCACGCTGCGTGAGAAAAAGCGCATCGTGCAACTTTCCGTTTGACAATCCAGGCCGCGCCTCCTGAGCAAAACGACGGATCCAGTCCAGCGCCTCTTCGCCTAACGGCACCAGCCTTTCTTTATTTCCCTTTCCCGATATACGCACAACTCCCATATCCAGAGAAACTTCGGAAATTTTCAACGCAACCAGTTCTGAAACCCGCAAACCTGTAGCGTACAGCGTTTCAAGCATGGTTCTGTCTCGCAAACCCAACGCCGTATTAACATCTGGAGCATTCAGCAAAGCTTCAACATCTGCTTCAGTCAAGCTTCTTGGCAACAGCCGAACCATTTTGGGCGACTCAATCTGCAAACTGGGGTCCGCAGTGATTTTTCCCTGACGCAACTGATATTGATAAAACCGTTTAACACTCGAAAGCACACGACTGGTGCTGCTTGGCCGTGCTTTAAGACTCACTTTATAAGATAAATAATCCAGCAAATCAAAATGTTCTACGTCCAGCAAGGTTTTACTGCGCTCTTGCGCCAACCAGACAGTTAATTGACGTAAATCACGTCGATAACTTTCCAATGTGTTGCGTGAAAGTCCATCCTCCAACCACAACGCATCGCAAAACTCGTCTAGCAAACCATCACTGGATTCCTTCATGTCTCAATAGCCACTTTTTAATCTGAAGCGGATCACCGCCACTATGATTCATGAACCCGCCCAAGCCATTTTTGGCGAGTACCCGATGGCAGGGGATAATAATAGGAACAGGATTTGCACCACACGCCTGCCCTACCGCACGAGGGCTCGATTGCAAGGTTTCAGCCAGTTCGCCATAGTGCAACACACTGCCACTCGGAATATTTTTCAAACTTTCCCACACCTTCATCCGATGGGGTGTGGCGTTCCCAAGAGACATGGGCAAATTAAAACAATGCCCCGCATCCTGCAGATAAATCCCAATTTGATCACAAACCGCTATTGCAATTTCGTCCTGGGGTGCTAACGGCAACGTATTGAGTGGCAAAAAATCAATGCCTACCAATACATTGCCTTCCGTTAAGATACCCAGCACGGAAAAAGGTGTAACTAATTTAGCCTGATATGTCTTCATCTTTAATGCACCTCAGTCAGGTTGCCAGATAAAAACGACAAAGGGCGCAAGGTTAACCTTGCGCCCTTTAGTCCTGCAGCAATAAATTTATACTGCTGTCTTAACTTTACGTGCTGGCAGTTTCTCTTTAATACGCGCAGACTTGCCTGAGCGATCACGCAGGTAATACAGTTTAGCACGTCGTACATCACCGCGGCGCTTCACTTCAATACTGGCGATCAATGGAGAATAGGTCTGGAATGTACGTTCCACGCCTTCACCTGAAGAGATTTTACGAACAATGAAAGAGGAATTCAAACCACGGTTACGTTTTGCGATTACCACGCCTTCATAGGCCTGGAGACGTTTACGCTCACCTTCCACTACATTCACGCTCACGATCACGGTATCTCCAGGAGAGAATTCCGGGATGGTTTTACCTAAACGAGCAATTTCTTCCTGCTCTAGTTGTTGAATTAAATTCATTTAAAACTCCTTATCATTTACTTATCGGATTCCTGTTCCTGCTCATGCTCCGCTTGAAATGCGGCCAGCAGCCCGGATTCCTCTTTTGTTAACTGACGGGCTGCCAACAAATCCGGTCGCCTTAGCCAGGTCCTGCCTAACGCTTGTTTCAAACGCCATTTCTTTATGTGTGCATGATTACCAGACAATAACACTTCCGGTACCGGCTCACCCTGATAATTCTCTGGACGCGTATAGTGCGGATAATCCAGCAATCCATTTACAAAGGAATCCTGTTCCGCTGAATCCGCATCACCTAAAACACCAGGCAATTGCCTGACAATCGCGTCAATTACTACCATTGCCGCCAATTCACCACCTGACAGGACATAATCTCCGATAGAGATTTCATCATCCACCTGACGCCTGACAAGTCGCTCATCAACGCCTTCGTAACGTCCTGCCAGAAAAATCAAACCCGATTGCGACACCAACTCCATTACAACTGAATGCGTTAAGTGCCGGCCTTGAGGTGACATATAAATCACTTTTGGCTTTTCTACACCATTCGCAACCTGCCGCTGCTTAGCTGCTTGCACCGCTTTTTCCAGGGGATCAACCAGCATCACCATACCTGGACCGCCACCATAAGGCCTGTCATCAATCGTTCGGTAATTATCATCAGTAAAATCACGAGGATTCCACAAATGTAACTGATAGCGGCCTTCTTCCCCGGCGCGGCGCGTAATCCCGAATTGAGATATCGCTTCGAACATCGGAGGGAAAAGCGTTACAACGTCAAATTGCTTAACATCCACTGCGCTAATAGTCCGCAGCCCAGTCTACCTTAATCAGATCTTTGGTCAGATCGACTTCCAGAACAACCGACTTTACAAACGGAATAAGGCGTTCGCGGTCACCTTTCACCACCAGCACATCACTGGCTCCGGTTTCCAGCAACTCACTGACCTGACCTAATATGTCACCTTGAACATTGACTACACTGCGCCCGATCAGATCGGACCAGTAATATTCATTTTCATCAGCTTCAGGTAGCTGCGCTCGAGGTAATGCTATCTGACTACCTTGCAATATTTCAGAAGCTTCACGGCTCGCACATCCTTCCAGACTTGCTACCAGCCCTTTGTTATGAACATCCGCTTCAAGAACGGTATACTCACGCCAGTTACCATCTTTCCCCAACCACCACACCGGGTAATCAAGAAGAGAATCCAGCGTTTCAGTATAAGGTTTAACCTTTATCCAACCACGCACGCCGAATGGGGCCGTTACATGCCCCATCACAACCATGCTATCAGGCAGCTGCTTTTGCACCAGCACGTTTAACTAGCTTGGCTACTGCATCGGAGAGCTGAGCACCCTGACCTTGCCAATGAGTAAGACGATCCATATTAATACGCAGACCTTCAATACCTTCTTTAGCCAGCGGGTTATAAAATCCTACACGTTCAATAAATCTGCCGTCACGGCGATTACGTGAATCTGCCACAACCAAATTGTAGAACGGACGGTTCTTGGCGCCGCCACGCGCAAGTCTAATCACTACCATAGCTTTGCCTACCCTGAAAAGAGTCAATAAAAAGACAGCGATTTTAAGCTATTTTTGCCACGCTTGGCAAGACCTGTTTTCACCTGACCATTCAAGAAACACGTTGGCCTGGCATAAACAGCGTTCAGACGCGCACTTTAACGCATACCCGGGATCATTCCCTTCATACCTCGCATCATTTTGCTCATCCCACCTTTGGACATCATCTTCATCATTTTTTGGGTTTGTCCAAATTGATTCAGCAATCGATTGATTTCCTGCACCTGCACCCCGGCACCTGCTGCTATACGGCGTTTACGGGAAGCTTTAAGTATAAGCGGGTGCTGACGTTCTGCGGGGGTCATGGAATTGATAATCCCTTCAATACGATTAATCGCCTTATCGTCTACTTGCGCACCCATGGCGGCCTGACCCAATTGTGCCGGCAATTTATCCATGAAAGCGCTCATCCCGCCCATTTTTTTCATTTGCAGCAACTGCTGCTTGAAATCTTCCAAATCAAAATCTTTACCTGACTTGAGTTTTTTTGCCAGTTTTTGCGCTTCTTCCTGATCAACACCGCGCTGCGCTTCTTCAATTAATGAAAGTACATCACCCATGCCTAGAATACGGGACGCCATACGCTCCGGATGAAATGCTTCCAGGCCAGTCAGCTTTTCCCCTACCCCAGCAAACTTGATGGGTTTACCCGTTATATGGCGCACCGATAACGCTGCCCCACCTCTTGAATCCCCATCCAGCTTGGTAAGCACCACACCCGTTAATGGCAACGCTTCAGAGAAGGCTTTTGCTGTATTGACGGCATCCTGCCCCTGCATTGCATCCACTACAAACAATGTTTCAATTGGCTTAAGCGCCGCATGCAGCGCTTTTATTTCGTCCATCATGGCCTGATCAATTGCCAGACGACCTGCTGTATCTACAATTAATACATCATGAAAATGTTTGCGTGCAAAGTCATGCGCATTTTTTGCAATATCGATCGGCAATTGTCCAACTTCGGACGGGAAAAAATCCACCCCAAGCTGTCCTGCCAAGGTTTTTAGCTGCTCTATAGCTGCCGGCCTGTATACGTCACAACTGACCAGCAATACTTTTTTCTTGTTTTGCTCTAGTAACAGTTTAGCTAACTTGCCTGATGTAGTGGTTTTACCTGCACCTTGCAAACCCGCCATTAAAATAACTGCCGGCGGTGTCGTATTCAAATCCAGAGCATCATTGTGCTCACCCATGAGGCGAGTTAATTCCTGGTGAACAATTCCAATGATTGCCTGTCCAGGGGTCAGGCTGGACAAGACTTCCTGCCCCATTGCCCGTTCTTTGACATGCGATATAAATTCTTTCACTACTGGTAGTGCAACGTCTGCCTCCAGCAATGCCATGCGGACTTCTCTAAGTGCATCCTGAACATTGCTTTCCGTCAGACGCGACTGGCCACGCAGTGATTTAATGACGCCTGAAAGTCGGTTTGTAAGATTATCAAACATAATACTGAGCTTCCTGAGTAATGCCTTCTCGTTTGAGATAGTGTAGACTTATGAGAAACACATAGTTTACATCAGAATGATTCAAATTTTACCGTCCATTGTCACTTCCTTATTGTATGCTGCGCTAGGCTTGCACTTTTGGCGCACGCACTGGCACGCAAAAAAACAACTGCCTGAAAAATCATCTTGGGAAAAGTGGGCGCTTCTAGTTCCTTTAGTTATTCACGCTGCACTGGTATATCAATCCCTGTTTGGTGGAAGTGATTTCAATATGGGCGTCAGCAATGCTGTATCAACCATGGCATTCCTGACTGTTCTTATTTATTGGTTAGCCAGTTTCAGCTATAAGTTTGAAGGTTTACAGGCCCTGGTTCTTCCGATTGCAGCAATCTGTGTGTTACTGCCTGCGGCATTCCCCGAGAGCCACCCCATTCCTTACGCCAATTTCCCGGCCTTCCGCTTTCACTTGCTCATCTCGATGATTGCTTACAGCCTTTTCACGATTGCTGCACTTCATGCAACGCTGATGACTTTGATAGAACGCCAGTTACATCATGGATCTCTCCCGTTCATGCTCTCCAATATGCCCCCGCTGCTCACAATGGAAACACTGCTTTTCAGGATTATTTCCATTGGTTTTATCTTGCTGACACTTTCGCTGGGAAGCGGCATGCTTTTCTCTGATGAAGTATTTGGCAAACCCATGCCGTTTAACCACAAAACCATATTCGCTATTATTTCCTGGGGTATTTTTGCAGCGCTACTCAGCGGCAGAAAAATCTATGGTTGGCGCGGAAGGATTGCTGTGCGTTGGACAATCAGTGGATTTGCCATGTTATTTTTAGCCTATTTTGGCAGTAAATTTGTTTTGGAAGTGATTTTGCACCGCTAAACACCGTCACAAAACCTGTACATACTTGTTTTCAAGAAAAACATGACTTGCGGAATAGGCACCACCCACACTAGAATTCAACCTTCTTGTTACTTAAGGCATTTTCTCCTTGGATGAGATTCCTGTAAGCGTGTTACTAAGCTCGCTCGTGGTTTTACTGCTTCTTTCTGCATTCTTCTCAACTTCTGAAACCAGCATGATGGCCCTCAACCGCTACAGGTTGAAGCGCCTGGTACAACAAGGTCATCGCGGTGCCATCATTACAGCAAAACTGCTTGCAAAAACTGACAAACTGCTTGGCGTCATTTTATTAGGCAACAATCTGATTAATGCCGCAGCTGCAGCGCTCGTTACGGTCATCAGTTTCCGATTATTTGGTCAGGGTGAATTCGTCCTGACCATGGGGACGCTTGCCATTACATTTGCCATTCTCGTGTTCAGCGAAGTAACCCCTAAAGTACTGGGTGCAGCTTTCCCCGAACAAATTGCCTTACCTGCAAGCTACGTTCTATCACCCTTACTGAAGTTAGCCTATCCTATCGTATGGTTTATCAACTTGTTTGTCCGCGCTCTGCTGTGGTTAATGCGCCTAAAACCAGATTCAAGTGCAGGAGATCAGCATTTAGGTATGGAAGAACTTCGCACCATGGTATTGGAAGCCGGTCATTTTGTTCCCCAAAAACACAAAAGCATTTTGCTTAATTTATTTGAACTGGAAAACATCACCGTGGATGATGTCATGATTCCACGTAACCATATTGAAGCCATTAACATCGAAGCACCCACTTCTGTTCTGATTGAACAGCTATCCACTAGTCATCACACGCGCGTTCTTGTCTATCAGGATGAGTTAGACAACATCATCGGTATCATTCATGTGCGTCGCGTCCTGCATCAGATACAGGGAGGCGAACTGGACGTCACATTACTCCGCGAAATCCTGCGCGAGCCCTATTTCATCCCCGCTGGCACCCCGTTATTTTCACAACTTCAACACTTCCAGGAAAATCAGGAACGCATGGGCCTGGTTGTTGACGAATATGGTGAAATAATGGGTTTAGTGACGCTGGAGGATATCTTAGAAGAAATCGTCGGAGAATTTACCACCCACGCGCCCTCCCAAACGGGACTTTATCGTAAACAGGAAGATGGCAGCTGGATGGTAGAAGGCAGCAGCATGCTGCGTGATCTGAACCGGAAACTTCAGCTCAAGCTTCCACTTGACGGCCCAAAAACCCTGAACGGCTTGATTCTTGAGCATTTGGAAGACATTCCTGAAGCGGGAACCAGTCTTAAAATTGCTGACCACACTATCGAAATAGTACAAACCCACGACCGGGTAGTGAAGGTGGTTCGCATCTTTCCGCCCGCACCAGAGAAACAATAGCGGGCCTACAGGCTTTACAAAACAAATTCACAAGTGCATCATTTACTTGTTTTTTAGATTCATCCACTTGGAAAAATAATGGCAGCTGTATCAAGTTCAAGTAATTTAAGTGGTCTTGCTTACGCGCTAGTGCAACATGGCCGTTTACCCAATGCTGATGCCGAGGCGATCCAAAGTCAGGCAAACACAGAGAAAAACAGCTTTGTCGCACAACTCGTTCAAAGCAAAAAACTCAACGCTTATGAGATAGCCGAATTCGCTTCGTTAACTTTTGGTTTCCCGTTAATGGACCTTAATGCTATCGACCAGGACCATTTGCTTAAGGGATTGCTTGATGCAGCGTTGATTCAGAAACGTCAGGTGTTGCCATTACAACAACGTGGCACAAAGCTTTTTCTTGCCATTTCAGACCCCACTAATTTGCAGGCCCTGGATGACGTCAAATTTCAAACCGGCCTGACGGTAGAACCCGTTATTGTCGAAAACGACAAATTAAGCAAATTGGTTGAAAGATTTGTCGAATCTTCCGACACCAGCATGAAAGATCTGGTGGCAGAAGATTTTGATGATCTGGATTTTGTTGACGAAGAAGCCGTAAACAAACAGTCTGAAGCTGCAAGCGGTGAGGTAGATGATGCTCCGGTAGTCAAATACCTTCAAAAAATCCTGCTGGATGCCATTAATGCCGGCGCATCCGATATCCACTTCGAACCTTTCGAGAAATATTACCGCATACGCTACCGGATGGATGGTGTGCTATACGAACATGCGCAACCCCCTTTGGCAATTAAGGAAAAAATTTCCTCTCGTATCAAAGTAATTTCCAAGATGGACATCTCGGAAAAGCGGGTGCCGCAAGATGGCCGCATGAAACTGGTGCTTTCCAAGAACCGCGCGATTGATTTTCGCGTTAGCACTTTGCCAACCCTGTTTGGTGAAAAAATTGTAATGCGTATTTTGGATCCATCCAGTGCAAAATTAGGTATCGATGCGCTGGGTTATGAGCCTGACCAAAAGGAAATGCTGATGAATGCAATTCAGCGCCCTTATGGAATGGTACTTGTAACGGGACCAACAGGAAGCGGAAAAACCGTTTCACTATACACATGCCTGAATATTTTGAATCAACCTGACAGAAATATCTCTACCGCAGAAGATCCGGCCGAAATTAATTTGCCCGGAATCAACCAGGTCAATGTCAACGACAAGGCCGGACTCACTTTTGCTGCAGCACTAAAAGCTTTTTTGAGGCAAGATCCAGACATTATCATGGTGGGTGAGATTCGCGACATAGACACTGCAGAGATATCCATCAAGGCAGCACAAACCGGTCATATGGTGATGTCTACACTGCATACCAACGATGCGCCTAGTACGTTAACCCGACTCATGAACATGGGAGTTGCGCCATTTAATATCGCATCTTCCGTTATTCTGATTACCGCTCAGCGACTGGCGCGCAAACTGTGCAGCTGCAAACAACCTGCCGATATTCCCCGCGAAGCGCTATTACGCGCTGGTTTTACGGAAGAAGACCTGGATGGTTCATGGACTCTGTATGCCCACAAACCGGATGGCTGTGAACTCTGCAAAGGGACTGGATACAAAGGCCGGGTTGGTATATACCAAGTCATGCCAATTTCCGATGAAATCAGCCGCATTATCATGAAAAATGGTACAGCCATCGACATTGCTGACCAAGCTAAAATTGAGGGGGTGCGCGACCTCCGTCAATCCGGTTTACTCAAAGTAAAAGCAGGCCTGACTTCCCTTGAAGAAGTTGAAGCCGTCACCAACGAATAAGGAAGCATCCATGGCAACAGCCGCAAAAAAAACCGCCGCCAAAGAATTTCCGTTTACTTGGGAAGGCGTGGACAAAAAAGGCAAGAAGGTCAAAGGGGATATGATCGCTGCGGGTGAAGCTGTCGTCAAAGTCAACCTGCGCAGACAAGGCGTTACCGTACTCAAAGTAAAAAAACAAAGTGCGCTAGGCAAAGGCAAGAAAATCACCGAAAAAGATATTGCATTATTTACCCGACAATTGGCTACGATGATGAAAGCCGGAGTACCCTTACTACAAGCTTTTGATATTGTTGCCAAGGGCCATAGCAACCCAGCCGTTCAAAAACTTTTGCTCGACATCAAAGCGGACGTAGAAACAGGCAGCAGCTTGACTCAGGCGTTCGGTAAACACCCCCTTTACTTTGATGCCCTCTATTGCAACTTGGTGAATGCAGGTGAGCAGGCTGGTATTTTAGATACGGTTCTTGAGCGATTAGCCACCTATAGCGAGAAAATCCTTGCCATCAAGGGAAAAATCAAGTCAGCCATGTTTTACCCTATTTCTATCCTTGTAGTGGCATTTGTGATTACTGCAGTAATCATGCTATTTGTTATACCTGCTTTCAAAGAACTGTTTTCCAGCTTTGGGGCAGATCTTCCGGCACCTACTTTGATTGTCATGGCCATTTCAGACTTCTTTATAGCTTATTGGTGGGCTATTTTTGGCAGCATCGGAGGCGGATTGTGGTTCTTTTTCTACACTTGGAAACGCTCTCGAAAAATGCAGTATTTTATGGACCGCTTACTCCTTAAGCTGCCAATTTTCGGAACACTCCTTGAAAAATCGGCTATTGCACGATGGACCAGAACACTATCCACCATGTTTGCCGCTGGCGTTCCACTAGTGGAGGCATTAGAGTCTGTAGCAGGTGCAGCAGGAAATATTATTTACTACGATGCCACAAAAAAAATTCAGGGCGAAGTCAGCACTGGTACTAATCTGACCAATTCCATGCAAAATACCGGCTTGTTTCCCAACATGGTATTACAAATGGTTGCAATTGGAGAGGAATCAGGCGCTTTGGATGCGATGTTAGGTAAGGTCGCCGATTTTTATGAAGCTGAGGTGGATGACATGGTCGACGCTTTGAGCAGCTTGATGGAACCAGTCATTATGGTTGTATTGGGCACATTGATTGGTGGTCTTGTGATTGCTATGTACCTGCCAATCTTCAAGATGGGTCAGGTTGTTTAAAGATAGGGCATGATTTACACTCTTTAGCCTAAAATAATCTCGGTATTAAGGGCATTGCATAATGATGAACGACGCAATGCCCGTATAGTCAAACTAACAAGCCTGCAAATTGCAGCGCCCTTAAGACTGCGAGACTGATTTGTCTATTCAAGCGTTTTCACGGAAAATAGTTTCTCTTACTTTCTCAATTATCTTAATATACCAATAAACCATGCTCTTTCTAGAAACTCTCCAATCCTCTCCGTTCGCTTTCATATTTTTAAGCTCTATTCTAGGCCTGATGGTTGGCAGTTTTCTGAATGTTGTTATCTACCGCCTTCCACTTATCATGCAACGGGATTGGGAAGCACAATGCGCCGATCTAAAAGGGGAGACTCCGCCTGCTCTCCCTCCTTTTACGTTATCCATACCAAGATCAGCCTGCCCATCCTGCGGGCATAAAATTACTGCTGCAGAAAATATACCGCTTTTAAGTTATATTTTCCTGCGAGGAAAGTGCTCTCAGTGCCATGCACCTATCGGAGCACGTTACCCTTTAGTCGAACTCATTACTGGTATATTGTCCGGAATAATGGCCTGGCATTTCGGGTTTAGCGCCGCAGGAATAGCTGCCATAGTATTTACCTGGGCCTTGATCGCGCTTACCTTCATTGACTTTGACACCCAATTGTTACCGGACAGCATCACCCTGCCCATGATTTGGGCAGGATTGTTACTCAACCTTTGGAATGTTTACGTTCCGCTTTCTGCAGCGGTTATTGGTGCTGTTGCAGGTTATCTTTCTTTATGGTCTGTTTATTGGCTATTCAAGCTGGCAACCGGAAAAGAAGGCATGGGGTTCGGTGATTTCAAACTCCTTGCTCTCATAGGCGCCTGGCTCGGATGGCAGATGCTGCCCCTGGTTATCCTGCTATCCTCCGTAGTAGGCGCGGTAGTGGGCGTCAGTCTGATACTCTTCACAAAGCATGGCCGTAACATTCCCATCCCCTTTGGGCCATACCTCGCGGGTGGTGGCTTGATCGCCATGCTCTGGGGGCATGATCTGACCCAACTATATTTAGGCACTCTCTAAATTCAGCATGGTTTATACAGTTGGCCTGACAGGTGGTATTGGTTGCGGCAAAAGTTGCGCAGCCCGGTTATTTGCTACGCTGGGTGCAACAGTGATCGACACGGATGAAATCGCACACCAGCTGACAGCCCTCGGCCAGCCAGCGCTCGAATTCATTGCAACTGCCTTCGGTAATGAATATTTTCATTCAGATGGCAATCTTGACCGCGCAAGAATGCGGCAGCTTATATTTTCTGATCAGACTGCAAAACTCAAGCTTGAAAATATCCTGCATCCGCTGATCAGACAAAAAGTAATGAAGAAACTTGGTGAGTGCACCACTCCTTACGCCCTTGTTGTTGTGCCCCTGCTTCTGGAAACAGGAAGTTACCATGCACTGATCCAGCGCAAACTGATTGTTGACTGCACGGAAGAACGACAAATAGCAAGAACGATGGCGCGTAGCAAGTTGACTGCACAAGAGGTTCAAGCCATCATGGCTACTCAAATCCCCCGGATCGAACGCTTAGCCTTGGCAGATGACATCATCACGAACTCCGGTGATTTTAACAGCATGCAACCGCAGATCTTGCAATTACACGAATCCTACCTTCAAGCCACAAAAAAAGTTAGCCACTAGTACATATCAACCAGCAATTTTCCATTAAAAATCATTCTGTTTTAGACTAAACATGATTTTATTTGTCAAATAGCGCCGAATCCGTCAGAATTGGTATATTCATGATGAATTTATTCATCTGCCTGCTTATGATAGAACATTGCCCGCCATAATAGACTGTGATTAGCTACGAATATCCACTCAATGAACGAATTCGCACCTTGCTTCGGCTTGAGAATTTGTATGAAAAAGTTCATTACTTTTTTGCCAAAAATGATGGGGCAGAGCACCATGTCGCATTACTTGTGCTATTTGAAATCCTCGAAGTTGCCAGCCGTGCAGATTTAAAATCTGATTTACTGCAAGAATTAGACAGACAAAAACACATTCTGGAAGCGCTGAGAAACAATCCTGCAATTGCTGAGGACGCATTGGAGGAAGTGTTACAGAATATTGACAGAACCAGCGCTAACCTGCTGAAAGTAGCAGGAAAAGTCGGCCATCATATGCGTGAAAATGAGTGGCTGATGAGCATCAAGCAACGTTCAGGCATACCAGGCGGTGTATGTGAATTCGATCTCCCTTCCTATCACTTCTGGTTAAATCTGCCGCCTGATAGCCGGAAACAGGATCTTGCCGAATGGTTAGAACCATTTTTGCCTATTTACGACGGGTTAAGTATCGTGCTTCGACTTTTGCGAGACAGTGGCAAGTCAAGTAGCTATGTTGCACGTCAAGGCATATTCCAGCAAATGCTGGCCGGCAGCAAACTGGCGCAAATGCTGCGAATTACACTTCCGCATGATATCCCATGCATTCCGGAAATCAGCGCCAACAAATACGCTTTGAACATTCGTTTTACCACACCTGACGTTTATCAGCGGCCTAAAGTTTGTGAAATGGACATTGATTTCAAACTTACCTTTTGCAACCTTTGATTACATTCAGACATGACATCTCATACGAAAAAAATCACTTCATGCCCTGTTTGCAAAAAAACCCTTATATGGAGCACAGAAAATCCTTACCGCCCTTTTTGCTCGGAAAGGTGTAAGGCAATTGACCTTGGGAATTGGGCAAACGAAGATTATCGCATCCCTGTTGAAGAACCCAGCGAACTCAAAGATACGCCTTATGATGACGAGTAACCTTTCAACCTTCTTTCAATCATTCCATTCTCTTCGCTTCTTTAAGGCAGCGATGCTTTGCACATTATTATTTTCTGGAAGCCATGCACTGGCTAAAAGTGACAACCTTACCGTTAGCCAGGCATGGGTTCGCGCCACAGTTCCAGGGCAGGAAGTAAGCGGCGCTTTTATGAACCTGACCAGCAAAACCAATGCTCGGCTCATTAAGGCTGAAAGCCCGGTTGCTGAGATCGTGGAAATTCACAGTATGTCCATGAATAATGGCGTAATGCAAATGCGAGAAATCAAGGAACTGGAATTACCTGCTGGCAAAACCGTCCAGTTAGCACCCGGAGGTTTTCATATCATGCTAATCAACCTGTCCAGGCAGCTAAAAGCGGGAGATTCTGTCCCAATCAAGCTAACAATCAAGGGGGCAGGTAACACTGATTCCGTGATCAGTATTGACACTAAGGTAAAGTGACGTTGACCTGAACCAGACCATCCAAGTTAAATTTAAACTCAAGTTGCAAAAGGAATAAACACCATTCGCTGATCTATTTCCAGAATCAGCATCCAGTCACGTCGGCCGGCAACACAAACAGGCAACATTACCTTAGCCTCCCACACACTTTCCTGAGCTTGCGTCAGCTGGTACCTGGTTGGCCCCATTTCCATCCCATCCATCTTGAAATCAGCATACACCGACTGCATTCCGGGTGCTGTAATCGTTATCAAAAAAGGCTTTAGAGCACCAGGGGACTTAGAGAACTGAACAGCCACAGCCTGGCCATTTAGCATGATCTTGCATCCCTGGAGCAAATCAGTACATTTTTCCAATTTTGAATTTATCGGAAGAGGCGTTTGCAAAAATTGGTATAGCATCAATCCAGCCAGAGCAACCATGATGAGTGCAACCGATAGCGTTTTCACCCTTTCTGCGCCTGCTTTCATTAATCCACATCTTCCCATACGCCACGCAGCATTGCTATACCATGAGCTCCGTAACGCCAGGCAGTGACCAAATCAGCTGACTCCAAACCACCTAAAGCATAAACAGGCATTGGAAGATCCTTCATTACTTCACCAAAAGCTGCCCATCCTAAAACAGGACTATCTGGATGGCTTAGCGTAGGCAAAACTGGCCCGAGCAAAGCGTAATCCAGATTCAATGCTGCTGCGCGCTCCAAATCTTCCCGATTATGACAGGAAGCACCAACTAAACCGGCATCCGGCCTCGCTTCAATATGCATCAACTGTTGTGAAGTCAAATGAACCCCTTCTGCCCCCACCTTGGCTGCAAGAACCACATCACTATTGATAACCACCTTAGCGCCATAAGTTTTGCCAAGTGAAACCACTTCTGTCGCAAAACTGGTCAGATCTTTTGCAGTCATTTGCTTTTCACGTACCTGCACTATTTTCAAGCCTGATTTTAACGCTGATTCCAAACGCGCCAGAAAACCCTCTTTACCCAACTCAACTGCATTGCTGATTCCATAGATTGCAGGAAGTGAAAGGGCTTGCAATACAGGCCCATTGGCTGGCAACAAAGGGGATACGTTCACTTTATTAATATACTGCCAGGAGAATGCCTGATTTTCATGGGGATAAGGTTCCCCCTGCCACTGAGTAACACGGTAAAAATGCAATTTAACCAATGCATGTGGGTATGAAAAAATTTGTGTTATCCAAGGATCGGCTTGCATAACCTGGATACCCAACTCTTCCTGAATTTCACGAACCAGTGCATCGTAGACGCTTTCACCTGGCTCAACTTTTCCCCCTGGAAATTCCCAATATCCGGCATAAGGCTTTCCTTCTGGTCGCTGTGCAAGCAGAAATTTTCCATCTTCATGCACGATGACAGCAGCAGCAACATCAACCAGCTTCCTCTCGCTCATGAACGCCTAGAAACTCGTTGCTGCCCTGCCCAGTCTCGCGCAAATTGCCAGGCCACCCGACCGCTACGCGATCCGCGTGTAAGCGCCCACTGCAGCGCATCCATATGTAAAACATCGATATTTTCAGAATCCGCTTTAAGATAAGCCACCCAGTAATCCACTATTTTTAAATATTCATCTTGCGTAAAAGGATAGAATGACACCCATAAACCAAAGCGCTCTGACAAGGATATTTTTTCCTCCACCGCCTCGCCAGGATGAATTTCCGACCCTACGTGACGTGCAACCAAATTCTCTTCCATATACTCCGGCATCAGATGGCGGCGATTGGATGTTGCGTAAATCAATACATTCTCTGATGTCGCGGCGATAGACCCATCCAGCACAACTTTTAATGCTTTATAACCAGGCTCGTCTGCCTCAAAGGATAAATCATCACAAAAAATCAGAAATCGTTCAGGGCGATTGCAAATCTGTTCCACGATCTCAGGCAAATCAATCAGATCTTGCTTTTCAACTTCAATCAGCCTCAATCCCTTTGCTGCAAATTTATTGAGCACTGCTTTTACTAAAGACGATTTACCTGTTCCATGCGCGCCGGTCAGCAATACATTGTTTGCCGGAAATCCCTGCACAAATTGACGGGTATTGCGCTCTATCTGTTTCTTCTGGTCATCGATATCCTGCAAATCTTTGAGAAGAATGCGATGGGGTTGGCTAACGGGCTGAATAAACCCTGTTCCATTTCGCTTGCGCCAGCGAAATGCAATGGATGCGGACCAGTCCGTCTCCCCGGGTAAATGGGGTATACATTGCTCAAGGCGAGCAAGCAGGGATTCTGCTTTGGTTATCAAATTTACAAAATCAGTCATTCAAACAAATTACCTGGGGATTTAAGCACTTATTATTGAAGCAATAACGCTGCTTCATGGAACACCAAAACAACTTTATTCTGAGTGAGCCTAGCTCCGATATTCCGCATTGATTTTTACATAGTCATATGAAAAATCGCATGTCCATACAGTGGTTTCAGCTGATCCTCTGTTGAGCACTACCCGAATGGTTATTTCATCCTGTTTCATAATTCTTTGTCCATCTGCTTCCTGATAGCTCACCGCTCTACCACCATTCTCAACCACCAATACATCGCCCAGATAGAGCGCAATGCGATTAACATCCAGATCAGCAATACCCGCATAACCGATGGCAGCCAGTATTCGCCCCAGATTAGGATCAGAGGCAAAAAATGCTGTTTTAACCAAGGGCGAGTGAGCAATCGCATACGCTACCTTTGAGCATTCTGCCTCGTCATGCCCACTTTCGATGTTAATCGTCATGAATTTGGTTGCCCCCTCCCCATCCCGAACAATCGCCTGAGCTAGGAAAGTAGCCACTTCTGTTATTGCAGCCTGAAGCGCAATGAATTCATGACTACCCGGATCGGTAATCTCCGCCATATCAGCTGTGCCAGAGGCGATTAGAATCAGTGAATCATTGGTCGAGGTATCTCCATCTACGGTAATACGGTTAAATGACCGCTTTACCGCGTGATGCAGCATGGTTTCCAATAAATCATTACGAACCTTAGCATCTGTTGCAATATAGCCCAGCATCGTCGCCATATTGGGATGAATCATGCCTGATCCCTTGGCAATACCCGTGATCGTAATAACAGTGCCATTCAACTGAATCTGTTTTGAATTAGCTTTGGGTAAAATATCTGTTGTCATGATTGCCTGTGCGGCATTGAACCAGTTATCTTCACGCAAATCGGCTACACAAGCTGGCAATCCTGCTACCACTCTATCAATTGGCAGTGGCTCCATGATGACGCCAGTAGAAAAAGGCAAAATTTGATTCGCTTCACAATCCAATAACTTGGCTAATTCGGCACAAGTGCGTTTTGTTCGGGCCAGCCCTTCCTCGCCCGTGCCAGCATTGGCATTACCTGTATTCACAACCAATGCTTTCACCGGAAGTTTTGAGTGCAAGTGCTCACGCGCAACCAGGACGGGTGCAGCACAAAAACGATTTTGCGTAAAAACGCCTGCAACATGTGCCCCTTCATTCACCGTTATCAGTAATAAATCTTTGCGATTAGGTTTTTTGATATGGGCTTCTGCGATACCCAAGGACACCCCTTTAACAGGGATAAGTTGTTCTGATGTTGGTGGTATTAAGTTAACTGGCATAAATATTCCGATTTAAGTTAGTATCGAATTCAACTGTTTCTATTCTAAACCAAAACTGAATAAGTGGTTTAACCACCATAAACCTGAATAAGGCAACAGGCCACTCGTTCGATGAATTAGCTTTATTGAATCTACAATTATCCTAGAAACCTCAGTTAACCGCTAAACGTAACATTGAACTAATAATTCAAATAGAATTTTTAATGATTCCCTGGTTCATCCGGTTGGTGAGACCGCTATGGGTTGGAATTGCACAGTTTTCGCATAGCAGGGCTGCGTTGCAATTCCTTGAAATGGAATGACCATTCTGCGTCATTGCGCCTTGCCCTGCGCACCAAAAACAGCACACTCCAACCCATCCAACTAAGGTTTCTAGGATTATTTTACGCTTTCAGGTTCCATGAGTGCCGTGATTTGCTAAGGACTATATTGCACACCTATCGCAACTTATGGTTAAGAATTGCCCTGACTTACCCTGCACCGCGAAGAGCTCACACTACAATCTGCCCTACTACCGGGTTCACGTTAATATGCATAAAGTTGACTGAATAAAAAAGCGGGAATAAATTCCCGCTTTTTAAAAATAACACATAAACATATTTGATCAGCAAAGACCAAAACACGTCATTAATTTAATTTCCCATGACACTGTTTATATTTTTTACCAGAGCCACATGGGCATGGATCATTTCGCCCAACCTTGTCTCCCTCGCGAACAACCGTTTGCTGTGCAGTCTCTCCCTCATCGGTACCCGCCAAGGCATCCTCATAGTCTGCATGGTGATATTGCACGTTTTCAAGCTCACTGGGCTCAACCGCCTCAACATCTTCTTCACTACGAACCTGGACAGTCATTACCAGCTTGGTTACTTCATACTTGATGGTTTCAAGCATGCTCGAGAACAATTCAAACGCTTCACGCTTATATTCCTGCTTTGGATTCTTCTGCGCATAACCACGTAAATGAATCCCCTGGCGCAAATGATCTAAAGCCGCCAAATGCTCGCGCCAATGATTATCCAATCCCTGCAGCATGACTGCACGTTCAAAATGATGCATGACTTCCGGGCCCACTTTCTCCAGTTTTGCCTGGTATTGAGTATGGGCAGCATCAATGATGCGCTGACGCAATCCTTCTTCATTTAAACTGGATTCTTTGTCCAACCAATCCTGCAGCGGTAATTGCAACTGAAACTCTGACGCAAGCACTTTTTCCAGATCAGCCACTTCCCACTCTTCTTCCATACTGTGAGGAACAATGTGTTGACTGATCAAATCGAGAATAACATTTTCCCGCATATCACGAATCGTTTCAGAGATATCCTGCACTTCCAGAAGTTCGTTACGCTGCTGATAAATCACACGACGCTGATCATTGGAAACATCATCGTATTCCAGTAATTGCTTGCGCATATCAAAGTTACGGGCTTCAACTTTTCGCTGTGCATTTTCGATCGCTCGAGTTACCCATGGATGTTCAATCGCTTCACCCTCAGGCATTTTAAGGCGATCCATAATAGACGCCACGCGATCAGAAGCAAATATTCTTAGCAATGAATCTTCTAACGATAAATAGAACCGGCTGGATCCCTGGTCACCCTGTCGACCAGCCCGGCCACGCAACTGGTTATCCACCCGGCGAGACTCGTGCCGCTCGGTACCAATAATGTGCAGCCCACCTAATTGCAGCACTTGGTCATGAATCTTTTTCCAATCTTCCTTGAGCGCTTTTGTGGCACTATCTTTTTGTTCTGCAGACAGCTTTTCATCTTCACGGATTTTATCCAGATCAGTTTCGATGCTGCCACCCAGTACAATATCCGTACCACGACCGGCCATATTGGTTGCAATAGTGATCATTTTAGGGCGACCAGCCTGGGCGACAATTTCAGCTTCCCGCGCATGCTGTTTCGCATTAAGTACCTGGTGAGGAATTTTTTCTTTATTCAGCAAAGAAGAAAGATATTCGTTTGTCTCAATGGAAGTTGTACCAACCAACACCGGCTGACCACTTGTGTAGCAAGCTTTGATATCGTTAATGACTGCCTGGTATTTCTCCCCGGTGGTACGGTAAACCTGATCCATTCGATCTTGCCGCACCATTGGGCGATGCGTTGGAATAACAACCGTTTCCAAACCATAAATTTGCTGGAATTCATATGCTTCGGTATCTGCCGTACCGGTCATTCCGGATAATTTCTCGTACATACGGAAATAATTCTGGAATGTGATCGAAGCGAGAGTCTGGTTTTCCTTGAGGATGGCCACGCCTTCCTTGGCTTCCACAGCCTGATGCAACCCATCTGACCAGCGTCGGCCGGACATCAAACGACCGGAGAACTCATCCACAATAACTACTTCACCTTCCTGCACCACGTAGTGCTGATTAAGGTGATACAGTGAATGTGCGCGCAATGCGGCGTAAACATGATGCATCAGGTTAATATTAGCAGCATCGTATAAACTGCTGCCTGGCAGAAGCAATCCTGCTTCCACAAGCAGATCTTCTGCATGTTCATGCCCTTCTTCTGTCAGCAGAACCTGATGCGCTTTTTCATCAACACTGTAGTCACCGGGCCCATCTTCTGCTTCCTGCTTGACCAGCTTGGGGGCTAATTTATTTACACTGATATAAAGGTCGATATTGTCATCTGCCTGTCCTGAAATAATCAGAGGCGTGCGCGCTTCGTCAATCAGAATGGAGTCAACCTCGTCTATGATGCCGTAATGCAAACTGCGTTGCACACGCTCAGAAGGCTGGAACACCATATTGTCACGCAGGTAATCAAAACCAAATTCGTTATTCGTGCCATAGGTAATGTCTGCAGCATAGGCCTGCTGTTTTTCTTCGTGAGACATTTGCGAAAGATTAACCCCGACGGAAAGCCCAAGGAAGTTATGAACACGTCCCATCCAGCCTGCATCCCGTTTCGCGAGATAATCATTCACGGTTACCACATGTACACCTTTACCCGTGATGGCGTTAAGGTACGCAGGCAGTGTTGACACCAGCGTTTTACCTTCACCGGTACGCATTTCGGCAATTTTTCCGTAATGGAGCACCATGCCACCAATCATCTGCACATCGTAGTGGCGCATTGACAGTACGCGGCTACTTGCTTCTCTCACCACAGCAAAAGCTTCGGGCAGTAGCGCATCTAGTGCTTCGCCGTTTTGATAGCGCTGTTTGAATACATCTGTTTTCGCGCGCAACTCATCGTCTGTGAGTTTCGCTATTTCCGGCTCCAGCGCGTTTATGGCGCGAACCTTTTGCATGTATTGCTTGACCAGCCGCTCATTGCGGCTACCGAAAACTTTTTTAAGCAGATTGGATAACATGTATCTTCTTGATATTTATCTTATAAAATTATGAGGCGCCAGGCTTCAAGTGTTCATAACACGAAAAACCTCACGCCTCATGCACACACCGGACTTTTTCTGTCACCTGCGGTGAGTCTACAATTCCCTAATTTGCTGCCTGCAAAAACCGAGCCGGGTTTTGCGCTACACCTTTAAAACGTACTTCGAAATGCAAATGCGGGCCGGTTGAGCGTCCAGTGCTGCCTACTTTGGCAATCTGCTGGCCCTTCAGCACAACATCGCCCAGCTTTACCAAGCGTTGAGAAGCATGAGCATATCGACTTACCAAACCATTCCCGTGGTCAATCTCGACCATATTACCATAGTCATGATGATATTCCGAGTAGACCACAATCCCTGCGGCAGCGGCCTTTATCGGGGCACCAGTCTCAGCTGAAAAATCTATGCCTTCATGCAGTGATTTTTTGCCCGTAAATGGATCGATACGGAATCCAAAATCCGATGAATGCCATTCAGTCGTAACAGGCGCCGCCGAAGGAAGCCTGATTTCCTTCTGATACTCTTTGGACAGCAGAGCATCCAAAACAGCCAAACGGTCAGATCTATCCACCATTTTCGAGGATAATTGTTGCAATTGATCACTTACTTCGGCAGGCGACAGATCACCCAACGTTTTGGATGGAATGGCTCCACCTTGCCCGGGGGATTGCTGAAAATTAAATTCCTGAGGCTTTAGACCGGCGGTTTTAGATAGCCGTTCACCCAAAGCATCCAAACGAAACAACTGCGCCTGCATCTTTCCCACTCGTACCGCCAGGGAACTCAAGTCATCCTTAAAATATGCAGCTTTTTTTTGCTGTGGCATCGCAGCAGCAATGAATGATTGCAAATAAGGGCTTTTGATATCCGCAGCAAAATGCAAAGAAAAATAATATAATGAAGATGCAAGCAATACAGGGAACACTAATAATATTAGTGCCGAAGCAAGTGCTACTTGCGCCTTGTTCAACTGTATTGTTCGACTTTTTCCTAATGAATTGGAAACAAGAATAATATTCATTGCCCCACCTTGAATCCTTTATAGTGCAATTAATGTCCGCCAATAAACTGAATACTTACCTGCATGCATCCCCCATTCTTGACAGCCTGGCTATCAAGGCACAGCGTCTTCTGGATCTGCAAAAAGTTTTCAATCACCTTGCGCCGCAGTCTCTTGTTAATTATTCCAGCATTGCCTCTTTTGAGAACAACATACTGGTTGTTTATACTGTTAACGGCGCAATTGCGGCAAAACTGAAACAACAAATTCCGTCTGTTCTTGCCAAATTTCATAAACGGGGTTTTGAGGTTACTTCAATTCGGGTAGAAGTGCAAGCCCAGCCCCGCAGCACGAATCCTAACAAAATGAAAGAGATAGAGCTCAGCCCTGGTGCAACACAAAGCCTGGAAACGCTTGCAGAAAGCTTAAGTGAATCCCCTCTCAAGCTTGCCCTTCAGACAATGTTACAACGACACACAATAAACAAAAGTTAAAAATATTTAAATCAGGACCAATCTTTCGAGCATGAAGAGCGCAGCAAAAATCAGTAAAAAAACAATGGTAAATCTGAATATTTGCCAAGCAAACTGAAGATATCGTTTATCGCGGGAGAAGAAATATACGACGATTGAAGCGCCAATCGCTATCAAGGCTAGCAGAACAAGCAATCGTAAAACGATCACATTCGCCCCATTTTAATGATCAATGGCTTTGGTATGTAAATCAGGCAGCCTGTTTTTGCAGTTTGACAAATGCAACAGGTGCAGACTCTGTATTATCAAAAGAAACATATTCCCAGGCATCCGCTTCTGACAACAGACAACGCAACAAACGGTTGTTAAGTGCGTGTCCCGACTTATACCCGGTAAAGGCGCCAACCAGCGGATGCCCAAGCAGATACAAATCACCTATTGCGTCGAGCACTTTATGCTTCACAAACTCATCTTCATAGCGCAAACCATCACTATTCAGAATACGGAATTCATCCATTACAATAGCGTTATCCAGGCTACCACCTAATGCCAGCCCCTGAGAGCGCAGCATTTCTACATCCTGCATAAAACCAAAGGTTCTGGCACGACTGACTTCTTTTATATAGGAAGTAGTGGCAAAATCAACTGTCAGCGACTGACTGGAACTATCCAGAACCGGATGACTGAAATCAATGGTAAAGCTCACCTTGAAGCCATCATACGGCTCAAAGCGCACCCATTTATCCCCTTCCATTACTTGCACTGTTTTTTTGATGCGAATAAATTTTTTGGGCGCGGACTGCTCTTCGATGCCGGCTGACTGGAGCAAAAACACAAAAGGCCCTGCACTGCCATCCATAATGGGCACTTCGGCAGAAGTCAGATCGATATACACATTATCAATTCCCAGCCCGGCAAGTGCTGACATCAAATGTTCAACGGTTGATACTTTGACTTCTCCATTTTCCAATGTGGAAGAAAGACGGGTATCACCAACATGATGAGGTGCGGCTTTTATTTCAACCGGTTCCGGCAGATCAATACGACGAAAAACAATACCTGTGTTAATGGCAGCCGGGCGCAGGGTAAGGTATACCTTTTCCCCGGTATGCAGCCCCACTCCCGTGGCACGAATAATGTTTTTCAATGTGCGCTGTTTGATCATGCGCGTTTTCCCTAAACTATTAGTCCTTCATTTTAAATTGAAAATCCCTGTGCAGCAAGAATTCAATTCCTTGCCGATGATACATTTGCAACAAAAATTGCTTATTTGTTGCAAAAATGTAACACCTGAATTTTCACTTTAAATATTGGACACCTAGTTCAATCGGGTCATTAATCCGCTTGTTTGCGAAGAAATGCCGGTATATCCAGCAGCTCAACTCCTGACTGTTTCATTGCTTCGATTGTTGCGTCGCGACGACGACGCATTACCGCTGGCTGATCCAATGTTGCATAGTCCACTTGGGAGTCCACTTGCAGAGGCGCATTGTCTGTTCCCGTTCTGATCACCATCAACGGCTTGTTCTGCTGACGATTTAACGGGCTACCCAAACCGGTTGCCACCATGGTCACGCGTAGATCATCGCCCATGTTTTCATCGATCACGGTTCCTACGATCACGGTTGCATCTTCAGCCGTGAAGCCCTTGATGGTATTCATCACGTCATGCACTTCTTTCATTTTCATGCTCATGCTTGCGGTGATATTTACCAGCACACCACGCGCACCTGACAGGTTAATGTCTTCCAGCAAGGGACTTGCAACCGCTTTTTCTGCTGCGATAACTGCGCGATCCACACCAGAGGCCGATGCTGAACCCATCATGGCCATTCCCATTTCTGACATGACTGTTTTAACGTCTGCAAAATCCACGTTAACCAGGCCAGGGCAATTAATCACTTCTGCGATACCTGAAACAGCACCATGCAGCACATCATTTGCTGCTTTAAAAGCATCCAGCATACTGACATCGTCGCCCAGAACTTGCATCAACTTGTCATTTGGAATCACAATAAGTGAATCTACATGCTTGCTGAGCGCCTCAATACCTTCCTGCGCGATTCGCTGGCGTTTTCCTTCGAATCCAAATGGTTTGGTGACAACGGCTACGGTCAGAATACCCATTTCCTTTGCCACTTCAGCTACAATTGGTGCGGCACCTGTACCTGTTCCACCACCCATACCTGCAGTAATGAACAGCATGTCTGCGCCTTCAATCAGTTCAGCAATACGCTCACGATCTTCAAGCGCTGCTTCACGACCTATCTCCGGATTTGCCCCTGCACCCAGGCCTTTTGTGACATTCGAGCCTAATTGCAGAACAGTTTTCGCCTGATTACGTTTAACTGCCTGAGCATCGGTATTGGCGCAAATGAATTCCACACCCTGCACGCCATAGTTGATCATGTGGTCGACTGCGTTACCACCACAACCACCTACTCCGATTACTTTGATCACAGCTTCCTGAGTTTGTGTGTCCATTAGTTCAAACATTGTTGCCTCCTAATTATCGCGCCAAAATGAAATTTATCTTCAACCCACTATTTAAATATATCCCCACCTGCCTGATACTTTTCCTGCCCTTTACTTCTTTTTTAAAAATTTCCCTGAAACCAGTTTTTCATTCTTTCCAGTACATGCTTAAATGACGTGCTTTGCATTTTCACCAATTGATGTCGTTGATGTTGATCCAGCCCAGCCAGCAACAAACCCACACCGGTTGAAAATCTCGGATTCCGAACCACTTCAGCCAACCCGCCTTCATACGTTGGCTTACCCAATCTGACTGGCATATGAAATACTTCTTCACCCAGCTCTACCATGCCGGACATTCCTGCGCTGCCACCCGTGATCACGATGCCGGATGACAGCAAGTCTTCAAATCCGCTGCGCCGCAATTCTGCCTGCACCAGCGAATAAAGCTCTTCTACTCTTGGCTCAATCACTTCAGCCAATGTCTGCCGCGACAACTGGCGGGCTCCGCGCTCACCCACGCCAGGTACTTCCAGCATTTCATGAGGATCTGCCAATTGACGCAAGGCGCATCCATAGGTGCGTTTAATATCTTCCGCATCCTTGGTCGGGGTGCGTAACGCCATGGCTATATCGCTGGTAACCTGATCGCCCGCTATGGGAATGACCGCTGTGTGGCGTATAGCGCCATCAATAAATACGGCGATATCGGTAGTTCCTCCCCCAATATCCACCAGACAAACACCCAAATCCTTTTCATCTTCTGAAAGGACTGCCAAGGCCGATGCTAGCGGCTGCAGGATCAGATCTGTGACGTCCAACCCGCATCGGCGCACACACTTAACAATGTTTTGTGCCGCTGATACAGCACCGGTAACAATATGCACCTTCACTTCCAGCCTGACGCCGCTCATACCAATTGGCTCGCGAACATCTTCCTGCCCATCGATAATAAATTCCTGTGTGAGGATATGCAGGATTTGCTGATCCATCGGAATATTGACGGCTCTTGCGGTTTCAATTACGCGGTCAACATCTGCCTGCGTGACTTCCTTGTCTTTAATTGCAACCATGCCGTGGGAGTTAAACCCTTTAATGTGGCTGCCCGCGATCCCGGTATACACCTCCCGTATCTTGCAGTCCGCCATTAATTCAGCTTCTTCCAGTGCGCGCTGAATGGCGCTCACTGTCGACTCAATGTTTACCACGACACCTTTTTTCAACCCGCGCGAGGGATGGTTACCCATGCCGATGATTTCCATCCGGCCTTCAGGTAGCACTTCTGCGACGATTGCGACAATCTTGGATGTACCGATATCCAGCCCCACAATCAGATTCTTTTGTTCCTTAATCTTGCTCATCCTGCTTTTCCCCTTGTCCGGTATGCATGCCAACTATGCTGGCTTGGCATTACTAGCCGGCTCCTTGCCTCTCAATTGTTGTTGCGGCACCCGAACTGCGAATCCATTCGGATAACGTAAATCTACGTACTGTATTTTCCTTTGAAGCGTGCCCAGCGTTCTGTCATATACAGAGATAAACTTTGTCAGACGCGTTGCTACCTGATCACGCCCTAGCTCCACCACCATGCCGTTATCCAGCTTCAACTGCCAGGCTCGGCGTGGAGACAAAATCACCTGTGACGGCGCCAGCTTAAGCGCAACCAATTGCTGCTTGAAACGCATATAATTCTCTGCCACTTCCTTTTCACTGCCTGGCTGCCCTACAAACTCCGGCAGACTGATGTCACTCGACGCAGCCTGAAACAGTTCGCCCTTGGTATTCACCAGCGCCATATTTCCCCAGCGAGCCATTGCGATGTGCTCTTCCAGCGATACTTCCAATCCATCAGGCCAGCGACGACGCATACTGACATTGCGCACCCAAGGTAGCTTCTCAAATGCACCCCTTGCCTTTTTCAAATCCAGCGTGAAAAAATTACCTTTTAGTTGCTGATCGACAATGTATTTAACCTGTTCTCTCGTCACGTATTTCAAATCCCCGTTCACCGTGATGTCACGCAATGGAAACACCGGGAGATGCACCACCATGAACAGTATTGCGTACAACACCAGAATCGCTGATACCGCGTAAAACAGGTTTGCAATCCATAACAGCAGTTGTGGCTTATCCCACATGGGCCAATTCCAAAATCTGCACTACCAGTTCATCAAATGCGATGTTCTTCCCACGTGCTGCCATGGGCACCAGACTATGATCAGTCATTCCCGGAGAGGTATTTATCTCAAGAAAATAAGCCACACCACTCTTGTCTATCATCACGTCGGCACGACCCCACCCACGGCAACCTATTACCTGGAATGCTTTGAGCGCCTGCGCTTGAATAGCCTTTTCCTGCTCTTCCGGCAAACCGCAAGGACATAAGTAACGCGTGTCATTCAGCAAATACTTTGCTTCGTAATCGTAAAAAGTACGTGGCGTTTCAAGACGAATCAGCGGCAAAGGTTCCTCTCCCAAAATTGCTGCCGTATATTCACTACCCTCGATGAACTGTTCCGCCAGCACCAGTGCATCGAATTTCACTGCCAGTTGATAGGCTTTTTCCAGTTCAGCTACTGTATTGACTTTGCTCATGCCAATGCTAGAGCCTTCCCTGGCAGGTTTCACAAAGATGGGAAAGCCCAGCTTTTCTGCTACCTGTTCATAATTTGTATGCTCATCCAGCAATGCATACTCAGGCGTTGAGATCCCTGCTGACAGCCACATCAATTTGGTGCGCCATTTGTCCATTGCCAATGCAGATGCCATGACCCCGCTTCCCGTGTAAGGGATGCCCATTAACTCAAGCGCACCTTGCATAGTGCCATCTTCACCATACCGTCCATGCAAGGCGATAAACACGCGATCAAAATTTTCATCAAATAATTCATCCAGATTTCTTTTGCCTGTATCAAAGGCATGGGCATCCACCCCCCGGCTCTTCAACGCAGCGAGTACCGCATTTCCACTTTTCAGTGAAACTTCTCTTTCTGCTGAGCGTCCTCCCAGGAGTACGCCCACTTTTCCGAAATCCTTCACTTGACACTTTCTCCAACAATTCTGACTTCTCTTACCAGTTGAATACCATGCTTTGCATGAACGGCTTCTTGCACTTTATCAATCAACATTTCTATATCTGTTGCTGTGGCTGAACCTGTATTGACGATGAAGTTGGCATGTTTGGTTGACACCATTGCTCCTCCAATCGACACACCCTTTAAACCAGTCTCTTCAATCAATCGTGCCGCATGATCCCCTTCCGGATTACGAAATACCGAGCCCGCATTGGGCATATTTAACGGCTGGCTGGCTATACGCTTTTGCAGCAGCGCTTTAATTTTTGCCAATGAAGCTTTGCCTTCTCCTTTTGGCAATTTGAACCAGGCTCCTACATACCATTCCCTTGCCAGCGGTACGTTATCTCCTGACATTTTCTGCAGCACATGACGGTAGCCAATTTCATAATCTGACGGCATTCTTTTATGAAGCTCACCATTCCGATTCAAGGTCAGAACTTTTGCTACCACTTCCCAGGTTTCCGCCCCATAGCATCCCGCATTCATTGCCAGCGCACCGCCAACTGTTCCGGGTATTCCTGCCAGAAACTCTGCACCTGCCAGATTGTGCCTTGCTGCATATCGTGCAACTTTAGGGCTCGCCACACCTGCTTCGGCATAAACCAGATCGATATTTTCACCCTGCGAGGTTGCAAACCCGTTTTTGCGTTGTTCAATACAAATCCGTTTCAGCGCGCCATGCAGTAATACGACCGTACCGCGCAACCCACCATCCCGTACCAGTAAATTACTACCAAGCCCTACCATGTGTACGGCTTCATCCTTAGGCAAATTGCGAAGAAAAGCAGACAGGTCCGCCAGGTCCGCCGGAATATATGCCTGGTCAGCTACCCCGCCTGCACGCCAGCTAGTGTGCTTCTGCATGGGTTCATTTTGTCGAAGTTCTCCGCGAAATCCACTGGGTTCAGCTTTAAAACAGGCTGGAGATACGCCGCCGCATGATCGCCCATGATTGACTTCTTCACTTCGTCTCATAGCTCACCCTTTTCTAACAGGCCAGGTACCTGGCCGATTGAACCGGCCCCCATGGTGAGCACAACATCGCCGTCTTGCGCGATATCGCGAATCATCTGGGGTAATTCCGCTACATTTTCGACAAATATCGGCTCCAGCTTGCCACCGACTCGAATAGCTCTTGTCAGTGCACGGCCATCCGCAGCCACAATAGGGGCTTCTCCTGCGGCATAAACTTCCGCCAGCAATAACACATCTACTGTGGAAAGCACTTTGACAAAATCTTCAAACACATCGCGGGTTCGGGTATAACGATGGGGCTGAAATGCCAGAACCAGTCGTTTTTCCGGGAAAGCACCCCGTACTGCGGCAATGGTTGCCTGCATTTCAGTAGGGTGGTGGCCATAGTCGTCAATCAATGTAAAACTACCGCCTTTGGCGACAGGCACTTCATCGTAACGTTGGAATCGTCTGCCAACACCTGTGAAATCTTCCAGCGCTTTGACAATGGCTTCATCTGGCGCCCCGACTTCCATCCCGACGGCAATAGCAGCCAAAGCATTTTGCACGTTGTGTATGCCTGGCAAATTAAGCGTGATTTCCAGATCAGGATATTTATCTCCCATATCCCTTTCCACCCGAAATTTCATTTGCCCACTACAATGCTTCAGTTCAACAGCACGAAGCTGAGCACCTTCTGAAATTCCGTAAGTCATGATAGGTTTTGTAATACGTGGCATGATTTCACGGACATTGGCGTCATCCACACACAATACGGCCATCCCATAAAATGGAAGATGCTGTATGAAATCGACAAAAGCCTGTTTCAGTTTTCCAAAATCATGTTCATAGGTTTCCATATGATCTGCATCAATATTGGTGATGACTGCCATCACGGGTTGCAGGTACAGAAATGACGCATCGGATTCATCCGCTTCCGCCACCAGAAACTCCCCGCTGCCCAATTTGGCATTTGCACCTGCGCTGTTAAGCCTTCCGCCTATCACAAATGTCGGATCCATGCCCGCCTCTGCCAGTACGCTAGCTACCAGACTGGTAGTGGTGGTTTTGCCGTGTGTACCTGCAACAGCGATCCCCTGCCGCAATCTCATCAATTCCGCCAGCATCAGCGCACGCGGAACAACCGGCACTTTTTGCCCACGCGCAGCGATAACCTCGGGGTTATCCTCTTTCACTGCAGTCGAAACTACTACGGCGTCGGCATTGACAATATTGTCACTGGCATGTCCCAGATGGAGCGTGGCACCCAGTTTCTTTAAACGCTGGGTTGCTGCATTTTCAGACAAATCTGAGCCGCTCACTTGAAAGCCGAGGTTCAACAATACCTCTGCAATTCCGCTCATCCCTGATCCGCCGATTCCAACGAAATGGACGTGTTTGACTTTATGCCGCATTGGCCAGCTCCCTGCACATATCTGCAACTTCATTTGTGGCACCTGGCTTCGCCAGTTTGCGCGCCGCCACCGCCATTTTCACAAGGTCTTCCCTATCCAGACTTTCCAGCAACTCCTGAATTTTTTCTGCTGTCATTTCTGTTTGCGGCATCAGTATTGCAGCATGGTTATCGCTTAAAAACCGCGCATTGTCTGTTTGATGATCATCCACCGCATACGGGTAAGGCACGAGTACACTACCTAAACCAGCGGCGGTTAATTCTGATACAGTTAATGCGCCTGCTCTGCATATCACCACATCGCACCATGCATACAAGCTTGCCATGTCATCTATAAATGTTTTTACATCTGCTGAAACACCCGCTGCAACGTAGTTCGCTTCGAGCGCATCCAGATGTTTAGCACCTGCCTGATGCACAATTTCGGGCCGCTTTTCCTCTTGCATTAACGCAACAGCTTTTGGCACAACATCATTCAATGCCGTAGCACCCAGGCTGCCACCCACTACCAGTAACCTTAACTTTCCAGTGCGCCCTTCAAATCGTTTTACCGGTTCGGCAATCTCTGCAATTTCTTTACGCACTGGATTACCGCACCAGATTGTTTCCGGTCTGGCGCACAACAAGGGTTTATCTACTTTCCCCTTGAATGCCCCCGGAAAAGCCACCATGACTTTATCTGCCAGGCAGGCCAACACCCGGTTAGTGAGCCCTGCTATAGAGTTTTGCTCATGAATCACCAAAGGTTTAGCAAGCAGTACAGCCATCATGCCTCCGGGGAATGCTGTATAACCGCCCATACCCAACACTACGTCCGGTCTTTGCTTAAAAATTACGGATGCGCTCTGATAAAAAGCAATCAATATTTGAAGTGGCAAAACCATCCAGCGCACCAGACCGTTTCCTCTCACACCAGAAAATTTTAACCAGGCCATTTCATACCCTTTCTGCGGAACCAGCTTTGCTTCCATCCCCGATTTTGTACCCAGCCAAATCACTTTCCAGCCCTGATCTCTTAAATTGTCTGCCACAGCCAGCGCCGGAAATACATGCCCACCGGTCCCCCCAGCCATAATCAGAATTGATCGGGATATTGTTGAGCTCATACTGCATACCCCTTCATCATTTGCCGGTTTTCCCAGTCAATCCTCATGAGCACGGCAATAGCTATACAATTTGCAGCGATGCCACTTCCACCAAAACTGAGTAGCGGTAGCGTAAGTCCCTTTGTCGGCAGCAATCCCATGTTGACGCCCATATTGATAATGGATTGCACGCCAAGCCATACCCCCATACCTTGCGCTGCCAGCGCAGAGAAAGGACGCTCAAGAATGTTTGATTGCCTTCCAATTGCAAATGCCCGATAAACTATCCAGAAGAACATGCCAATCACAATCGTCACACCCACAAAACCCAGCTCTTCTGCAATCACCGCCAGCAAAAAATCCGTATGTGCTTCAGGCAAGTAGAAAAGTTTCTCTACGCTTGCGCCTAACCCCACCCCAAACCATTCCCCCCGCCCAAATGCGATCAAGGCATGGCTTAACTGATATCCTTTTCCAAACGGATCCGCCCATGGGTCCATAAATCCGACCACACGCTGCATCCGGTATGGTGAACTCCAGATCAACAGCAGGAATCCGACAAACAGCATGCCAATCAAACCCACAAACTGCTTTAAATTAATGCCACCTAAAAACAGTATGGACATAGCGATTGAAATAATGACTGCAAATGCACCAAAATCCGGCTCACGTAACAACAACCATCCGATCACCAGCATCACAATCAGCATGGGTAAAAAGCCTTTAAGAAAGCTTTCCATGTGGGCTGCTTTACGCACCGTATAATCTGCCGCATACATAACGGCAAATAACTTCATGAATTCTGATGGCTGCAGGTTGATCACAAATAATGAAAGCCAGCGCTGACTGCCATTCACTTCGCGCCCAACCCCGGGAATCAGTACCGCAACCAGCAACACGGCACCCATGATGAAAAGATAGGGAGCAGATTGTTGCCATACCCTCATCGGCACCTGAAAAGCCATTAACCCAAAAACAATGCTCACCACCAGAAATATGGCATGACGAACCAGAAAATAACTGTACTGATAGTTAGTGTGTCGATCAGCCTCAGCTATCGCAATTGATGCCGAATACACCATTACCAGACCGAAGCCCAGCAACATAACAGTGAGCCAGAGCAACATGGCATCGTATTCCGGCAGCACCCTGCTTTTATTTGCCCCTATGTAGCTCATTGCTGCGCCCCGTTCAAGCTGATTTCACTTTTCAATTCTTTTGCTGCACGCACAAACTCATGAGCCCGGTGTTCGTAATTTCGGAACATATCAAAACTGGCGCACGCCGGAGACAGCATCACTGCGTCACCCGCTTTCGCTTGCGTAAAGCTCAGTCTCACCGCCTCGTCCATACTTTCAGCGCGTAATATCGGAACATCACAACCAGTAATGACTGATTTAATTTTGTCTCCATCCCGACCAATCAAAACCACTGCCCGCGCATGATTCGCAACTGCCGCTTTTAGTGGACTGAAATCCTGACCTTTTCCATCGCCACCAGCAATCAAGACTACTTTTTCAGTCATGCCGTTTAATGCGGCTTCTGTCGCACCGACATTCGTTCCTTTTGAATCATCATAAAAATTGACGCTGCCTATTTCCAGCACCCATTCCACTCGATGCGGCAATCCACTAAATTCCTTCAATCCCTGAAGCAACAATTCGAATGGCAAGCCTATCGATCTGCATAACGCCAATGCAGCCAATGCATTTGCCGCATTGTGCATACCAGCTACTGGAAGCTCTTTGACTGACATAAGCGCTTGTCCATCTTGCGCTAGCCACAGGCTTCCTTCCTTATTTTTCAGACCATATTCATCTTCACTTTGCGGCTCGCCCATGCCAAACGTTTTAACCGTTCGACCAGGAATCGTCATCGTGTTGCAATAGCTATCTTCCCGATTCAATATTTGCACACCTGAACCTTGAAAAATTTTCGCCTTTGAATCAGCGTACTGCTGCATACCTGTATATCGATCCAGATGATCTTCGCTGACATTCAGTACCGCAGCTGCATCCGCGTTAAGTGATGAAGTGGTCTCCAACTGAAAACTGGATAGTTCAAGCACATACACATCCGGCTCGGCTTTGCCTTCCTTCGCGCTGTTTTCCACCTCAAGTAACGCATCTAACACAGGCAAGCCAATATTCCCTGCCATGACTGTGTTCAAACCGGCTTTTTTGCACATCGCACCAACCATTGAAGTAACGGTGCTTTTTCCATTTGAACCAGTAATGGCAATAATTTTGCTGGTTTTTCGATTGGCTGCCTGAGCAAACAGCTCCACATCGCCCACTACGGGAATACCCAAAGAATGCGCTTGCACAATCATGGGTTCGCTTACCGGGATGCCAGGGCTGCTTACTATCAAATCAATATTCTGAAAAGATGATTCTTTAAAACAGCCCGTATCCAGTTGAATATCCGGAAATTCTTTCTGAAGCAGGGAAGCATTAGGTGGCGCGACGCGGCTGTCTGCCACGCGCACCACTGCCCCCTTGCGCTTCAGCCAGCGCACTGCAGATAGCCCCGTATCACCCAGGCCTAACACCAGTACTCTTTTGTTTTCCAGATGCATTCCGTTTTATCTCAGCTTTAATGTTGACAAACCAAACAGCACCAGCAGCATCGTTATAATCCAGAATCGCACCACTACCTGCGTTTCCTTCCAACCCTTCAATTCATAATGATGATGCAGCGGCGCCATTCGAAAAATCCGCTTACCCGTGAGTTTGAATGACGCTACTTGCAACATCACAGAGAGGGTCTCTACAACAAACACACCCCCCATTATGAACAGCACAATTTCCTGACGGACAATCACAGCTACGGCACCCAATGCTGCGCCCAACGCGAGTGCGCCAACATCTCCCATGAACACTTCGGCCGGATAGGCGTTGAACCATAAAAACCCCAGTCCCGCACCCGCCATTGCTGCACAAAACACGGCCAACTCACTCGCACCCGGGATATGGGGAATACCCAAGTAATGTGAAAACACAAAGTGCCCGGTAACATAGGCGAATATGGCTAGCGCACTGGCCACCATCACGGTTGGCAGAATGGCCAGACCATCCAGCCCATCTGTCAGATTTACTGCATTACTGGTGCCCACAATCACAAAATAGGTCAGCACCATAAATCCGACCGCACCCAAAGGAATCGAGACTGTTTTAAAGAAAGGCACGATCAGTTCAGTTTGCGCCGGCAATGACGTCCCGCTATATGCAAGGTATGCGGCCACCCCTATTCCGATTACCGATTGCCAGAAATACTTCACCTTGGCGGACAAACCTTTTGGATTGCGATAAACCACCTTGCGGTAATCATCGACCCACCCAATAGCGCCGAACCCCAAGGTTGTTGCCAGAACAACCCAGATATACGGATTGGACAGATCTGCCCACAGCAGAGTAGTGATGCCAATTGCCACTATGATCAGCGCCCCCCCCATGGTTGGTGTACCGGCTTTGCTTAAATGGGTTTGTGGTCCATCGGTTCGAACTGATTGACCAATTTTATAAGCCGTCAATTTGCGAATCATGGACGGCCCGACCATAAATGAAATTGCAAGCGCCGTCATGGTGGCTAATACGGCACGCAAAGTGATGTAGTTGAACACGTTAAATGCTCTGATATCGTGTCCCAGCCACTGAAATAATGCTAATAACATGCTTTCTCCGCCTTAAACTCAAAACACAAAGCCTGCGTGTCTTTTAGAGAAAGCATTCCTGTAACTTTCACGTTGCACTCCTTATTTCAAAACTTTTCACTACCCGCTCCATCTGCATAAATCGCGATCCTTTGACCAGAACGGTGACATCAGAGGCCAAATGATTTTCAAGATCAGCCAGCAATTCCTGGATTCGTTCAAAATGCCAGGCACCCACCCCGAATCCTTCAACGGCAAACCGGCTCAAATCACCCAACGCCATGAGCACATCGATTCCGGCCTGCTTCGCCTCCACTCCAATCTGCTTATGAAACGCTTCCGCCCCCAGCCCCAATTCGCCCATATCCCCCAGCACCAGCACTTTTTTTCCTGGCGCTGCTGCCAGCACGGATATCGCTGCTTTTACTGAATCAGGATTAGCGTTATAACTATCATCAATTAAGGTTGCGCCATGCAAACAAGTTTTTCTTTGCAAACGTCCCTTTACCCCTGAAAACTTACCTAATCCTGCTGCAATTATTTCGTTCGGGATATGAATGGCCAATGCCATTGCTGATGCAGCAAGCGCGTTACGCACGTTATGCATCCCGGGGACTTTCAACACCACCTGCATTTCACCCTGTGGATTTTGAATTGTTATCACGCTTTCAAATACGCCCAACTTGTAATTTGCTGTCACCCTTGCACTGTTTTCTATGCCGAAATCAATCACTGCGCGATCACCAATCAGCTTTCTCCAGAGTGGCGCATATTCATCATCTGCATTAATTACGGCCACGCCATCCTGCTTTAACCCTTCAAAAATCTCACCTTTAGCTCGCGCAACCTCTTCTAACGTTTTGAGTCCGGCCAAATGCGCAGCATGCGCATTATTGATCATTGCAACGTCCGGTCTGGCCAAGCGGCTCAAATAGGCAATTTCTCCTACATGATTCATCCCCATCTCGATTACCGCATAACGATGATGCAATCTCAGCCCCAACAATGTCATCGGCATTCCTATATCGTTATTCAAGTTTCCTTGCGTTGCCAGCACTTCACCATCTTTGTCCGGCAATGCAGCGCATGCTTCTCGTAAAATGGCTGCCAGCATTTCTTTTACCGTGGTTTTGCCATTGCTGCCTGTCACGGCCAATACGGGGGTTTCAAATTGATCTCGCCAATATGCTGAAAGTCGTCCCAATCCTAAACGCGTATCCTGCACAACCAATGCAGGCATATCATCTGATATTCGATGATCAACCATGACGGCCGCAGCCCCATCTGCGATGGCCTGCTCCGCAAATGCATGACCATCAAACTTTTCACCTCGCAATGCCACAAACAAATCACCCGCCTCGATTGCACGGCTGTCAGTTGTTACCCGACTAAAAGTAACGTCCGAACCAACCACTTCCGCATTGATAGCTTCAGCCACAGCGCTGAGATTTGTCATACTCATTTATCATTCCTAATGCAGATCATTCTTCAACACCCGATTCGCCACTTCCACATCACTGAACGGCAGTTTTACACCCTTGATTTCCTGGTAGTTTTCATGCCCTTTTCCCGCAATCAGCACCACATCCCCCGCCCTAGCTTCTCTAATAGCCTGCATGATTGCCATGGTGCGGTCTTCTTCAATCAAATAATTAGCATTTGCCACTTCAACAATTTCTTCGATGATTCCGCGAGCATTTTCTCCACGTGGGTTATCACTGGTAACGATGACGCGATCCGCCAGACGTGTTGCAATTTCTCCCATTAATGGACGTTTGCCTTTATCTCGATCACCGCCACATCCAAATACACAGATCAGCTTCCCCTGTTGGCCTGTTGACGCAGACAATAATTCCCTTAACGTAAGCAACACCTTTTCCAAGGCGTCCGACGTATGCGCATAATCCACAATGACCACCGGTTTATCACCTCCCCCCACGCGCTGCATTCTGCCTGGTGCAGGCAGAACGCTGGACAATTCTCCCAACGCAATATCCAAATCCATGCCACTTACCAGTAGCGCACTTAAAACGCCAAGCAAGTTACTGGCATTAAAAGCGCCTAACATCTGGCTTTTGATTTGTCCGTTTCCCCAGGGAGTATGCACATCCAGCATCATTCCATCTTGATCCAGCCTGAGATTGCTGCCTGACACTTCCCCTTTCCCAACACCATACCCGACAACATTTACCTGATTTTTATCCAGCGTATTAGCCAGCTTTACCCCGAACGGATCGTCCATGTTGAGTACTGCAGACTTTAAGCCTTGCCAATTAAACAATCCGGCTTTTACCTGTGCATAGGTTTCCATATCACCGTGATAATCCAGATGATCACGAGAAAGATTGGTCAGCAATGCCACATCAAAAGCCACACCATTCACTCGCCCTTGATGCAACCCATGGGATGACACCTCCATCGCTACGCATTGGGCGTCTTCATCATGGAAGCCTTTCATCATCTTTTGCAGACTGACTGGATCCGGAGTTGTATTAGTAGCGGGTGACAGTTCACCGTAAAATCCATTCCCCAGAGTACCAATCACGGCAGTTTTCCTTCCCTGCGCGCTCAAACATTTTGCCAGCCAGTTAGCACAGGAAGTTTTACCGTTTGTTCCTGTCACGCCAATCACCCATAATTTTGACGAGGGATTACCATATACCTTGCTTGCAATGACGCCTGCAGCATCTCTCAGTGCCGAAATACCCATATCAGGAACTGACCAACCAGCACGTTCAAATCCTTCGCTCTCCCATATAACTGCATTTGCACCATTAGCAATCGCCTGGTCAATGTGTTTTCTCCCATCGCCTTGTTCGCCTGGGAATGCCAGAAACGTATCCCCTGGCTTAACTGCTCTGCTGTCTGAAACCACATTGGTGACCGCCACCCCCAACTGTGACAGCAAGGTGTCATCTATCTGCCCTGTAATCTCGTTACGTTTGAGCGAGTCTGGTATTGTCATACTTCCTCCTTTACTTCAGGCGCATTTTCCGGAGGAATCACAATATTGTTGGTTGGCGCATCAGGCGGAATGCTTAGCATACGCAGTGCACCGGACATGACCTTACTGAATACGGGAGCAGCCACCATCCCGCCGTAATATTGGCCTGCGTTTGGCTCATCAATCATTACCGCGACGATCAAACTTGGATTACTGGCTGGCGCCATTCCAATAAATGACGAAACATATTTATCTGCTGCATACCTTCCTGACGCGTCTATTTTGTGCGCAGTCCCTGTTTTACCTGCAACACGGTACCCCATGATTTGCGCACGCGGAGCGGTTCCTCCTGGCTGCACGACCAACTCAAGCATTTGTCGGACTGCCAGCGCAGTTGCAGGGGTAATTTCCTGTTTTCCTACTGCTGGCGCTTCCAGCTTTACAAAGGAAAGTGGCTTTATCTCACCCCCATCTGCAAACATGGTGTACGCCTTGGCTAATTGCAACAGGCTGACTGAGATACCATGCCCATACGCCATAGTTGCCTGCTCAATGGGGCGCCACGTTTTGTAGGGACGCAATTTGCCACTCGCTTCCCCGGGAAATCCTGAATGCGGTGATGCCCCGAACCCCGCATTGTTCAACATCCCCCACAGGGCGTCAGGTTTGATTGTCAACGCAATTTTAGCCGCCCCCACATTACTGGACTTTTGTATGATCTGAGCCACTGTCATTAAACCACCAGGATGGGTATCATGGATTGTCGCAGGCCCGATAGAGAAATGCCCCGTACCGGTATCGATCTTGCTATCCGGCTTTACCAGCCCTGTGTCCAAGGCCTCCGCTATTGTAAAAGGCTTGAGCGTAGAACCTGGTTCAAAGGTATCTGTAATCGCGCGATTCCGAGTACGCCCACCCGCCAGTTTCGTTCTATTATTAGGGTTATAAGAAGGCATATTTGCCATTGCCAGTATTTCACCGGTTTTCGCGTCCAGCACCACAATGGCGCCAGCCTTGGCTTTATTCTCTTCTACGGCTTCTTTCAATTCACGAAATGCCAGATACTGAATTTTGCGATCAATACTTAACGCAAGCGTCTTGCCTTCTTGTGGAACGCGAATACTTTCCACGTCTTCAATAATATGTCCCAACCGGTCTTTAATGACCCTTCTGCTCCCGGCTTTACCGGCCAGCCAGTCCTGATAGGAAAGCTCAAGCCCTTCCTGACCGTTATCATCTACACCTGTAAACCCAAGCACATGCGACATCACATCACCAGCTGGATAGTAACGACGATATTCGCGTTGCAAGAAGACGCCAGGAATATTCAACTGCACGACCTTGGCTGCCTGCTCGGGAGGCAGCTGCCGTTTCAGATAAACAAACTCTCTGTTTTTATCTGCCAGTTTTCCTTTAAGCTCACGATCATCCATATCAAGCAACTTAGCCAGTTGCTTAAACTTACCGGATTCCAGCTCTATATCTTGCGGACTGGCTGAAACAGATTCTACCGGCGTACTGATTGCCAACGGCTCACCCAGACGATCAGTAATCATGCCTCTATGCGCAGTCAGTTCCATTACCCTGCTGTAGCGAGCATCCCCTTTTTGCCTGAGAAAATCATTATTTAGCCCCTGCAAATACAAATCACGGCCTGCAAGACCCAAAAACCACAGAAAAATAACACCTAAGAGCAATTGCGAACGCCATGCTGCCAAACGTAAATTCAAAAGTGAACTGACCGGGTAGCTCATTTATCCGCTCCCGAACCTGCAGTGGCCACTGTTTTCGGCAAACCTGTTTCAGCCGCAACAACTTGAATGCGCGTAACCTCTGGCACGCGCATCTGAAGATACTTTGTCGCTATTTTTTCAATTCGAGAATGCATGGCCCACGTACTTTGCTCCAGTTGCAACTGACCCCATTCCACTTCCAACTGCTTGGATTTTTCCACTTCCTGCTGCAATTCTATAAATGCTTTACGCTGCTTGTGCTGCGACGTCACCACACCCAGCGAACATACAATCAGCACCAGCACCAACATCAAATTCAGCTTAATCACAATTCACCAGCTTTTTCAGCCACACGCATTACAGCACTTCTAGATCGCGGATTGGCAGCCACTTCAGCATCACTTGCTCGCACCACCTTACCCACTAATCGCAAAACCGGCACAGGCAACTCTTTTGCGCGGATCGGCAGACGCGATGGCAAGGTATCCGGATTAGATACTTCACGTGTAAAGCGTTTGACGATCCTGTCCTCAAGTGAATGAAAGCTGATGACTACCAAACGCCCACCCGGCGCCAGCGCACTCACACATTGAGGTAGAACTAGCGACAACTCCTCAAGTTCCTGATTGAGGTAAATCCGTAAAGCCTGAAAGGTGCGCGTCGCCGGGTCTTGATTTGGCTCGCGCGTCCTGACGGCTTTTGCCACGATCTCGGCAAGTTGTCGAGTGGTAGCAATAACCCCCCCCTCTCTAGCCGCAACAATCGCTCTTGCAACCTGTTTAGCAAACCGCTCTTCACCATAATTTTTTATTACCTCCCCTATTTCTTTTTCATCTGCTGTTGTCAGCCATTCCGATGCCGTCTGCCCGCGGGTAACATCCATGCGCATATCGAGCGGACCATCAAAACGAAAACTGAACCCTCTAGCGGCCTCGTCCAGTTGCGGCGAAGAAACCCCCAAATCCAGCAACACGCCATCAACCTGAGCAACCCCAAGCCCGGTTAACACTTCCTGCAACTTTGCGAAACCACTATGCACAATCTGAAACCGCTGATCCTTTATTTTCCACGCTTCCAGCAATGCAGCAGGATCTTTATCCAGTGCAATCAGTCGACCATACTGACCCAGTTTTTCCAGAATCAGGCGACTATGCCCTCCCCGTCCAAACGTTCCATCCACGTAAATGCCATCAGGTCGCACATTGAGCGCATCAACAGCCTCATGCAGCAAAACCGTTTTATGAACAAAATCATCGCTCACAGCGAAAAGTTTTCCAGCGCAGCAGGGAGTCCGTTTTCCGGAGCCAACGCACGCTCCATCTGACTCCGCCACCCTTCCAGGCTCCATAATTCAAAATGCCCGCCCTGCCCAACCAGCATGGCTTGCTTCTCCAGCCCCGCCAATTCACGCAGAACCGGCGAAACCAGCAGACGACCAGAAGCGTCCAGCGGCATTTCTTCCGCATGGCCTAACAGTAAGCGTTTCCAGGAACTTGCCACAGGATCAAAGCTGGGCAATGAATTGATTTTTTGCTCAATGGGTTCCCACGCTGCAAGCGGATACAACAATAAGCAACGATGCGGATGCGCGGTCATCACCAGACTGCCACCTGACTGCCCCAGCAAGGCGTCACGATGCTTGGCTGGCACAACAAGCCGACCTTTTGCATCGAGATTCAAAGCTGTAGCACCTCGGAACATGACACTCCTTTACATATAATTTAGTGAGAATTTCCCACAATTTCCCACTTCTCACCACTTATTGCCACTATAGATAAAAAAACCACCTTGGTCAAGGTGGTTTTAGCTTTTTTTAGTTTCGGGACAATGACTTAGCTTAATAAATAGTAATATTTAATTTATGCGCTTTAAATTAATAAGATAGCGCAAATACCGAAAGTAATACATTAGGAATGCAAGGCGTAGTTGAGTGTGACAGGGCGCAATTTAAGCGCATTTAAAGAAGGTAATTCAGACGTTACTTTGGTGAGATGAAGTAAAAAGAAGCTGGCCGATAAGCCGGGTTTTGTCGTGGACAGTCATTCCTCTAGGCGCACGGTTACCCGTACGCTCAAGCAACCTACCCGGGAACAGCGCGAGCCACGCCTAATGTCCCCCTATTTGGTCTTGCTCCGGATGGGGTTTACCCTGCCACTCCCGTTACCGGGCGTGCGGTGAGCTCTTACCTCACCATTTCAACCTTACCTGATCCGCTTACGCGGCCATCGGCGGTATATTTTCTGTGGCACTTTCCATGGTCTCACGACCTCCGGCCATTAACCGGCATCCTGCTCTATGGAGCCCGGACTTTCCTCTCCGTGGTTGCCCACGCAGCGACTGCCTAGCCAGCTTCATGCGCATGATAACACTTAACCGACCGATCTTCTTGACAAGGAAAGAAAATCTACTAAGCTTCAAACAGGCAGCATCCCAATATTAACAGTCCGAGTGATTCACCCTTCCGCATTGTGCGGACTTTCTGGCCATGTTCTCAGGCCAAATTTATCCTTTCATATTTCACGGCAGCTTTCGCGCGGTATCTATCATTACAAGGAGATCAAAATGCGACGCAGACTTTACTTCATGCTTCCGGATGTGCGAAATACCCGGCAAATGGTTGACGACCTGTTGCTGGCTCGCATAGAAAATCAACATATCCATGTTCTGGCTAAAGATGGCGTGCCCCTGGAAGGGTTACACGAGGCTTCTATCTTGCAAAAAACGGATATTGCACATGGAGCAGAGACCGGACTAGCCGTTGGAGGGGCAATTGGTATTTTTGCCGGTCTGGCAGCCATTCTTTTTCCACCAGCAGGCGTTTCCCTGGAACTGGTAACCATCTTGATTGCCGCCCTGATCGGCGCCGCTTTTGGCGCATGGGTTTCCAGCATGGTAGCCAGCGGCATCCCTAACTCACGGCTGAAAACCTTTGAGCAGGGAATTGCACAGGGCCGCATACTCATGATGGTGGATGTCCCCATCAGCAGGGTAGACGAAATCCGCAAACTGATTGCCAGCATTCACCCAGAAGCAGCTCCTGGCGGAATGGAACCGACCATTCCAGCATTCCCATAAATCGCAGGTGGGCTGTCCGCATTTAGAAACGGCAACGATGGGAACTAGCTAATTACACCAGCTTCCAGGCAATATTTTCACCTGCGCGCAACGGAACAATTTTTTCCTCACCGAAAGGAAGTTCTGATGGTGCAACCCAGGCTGATTTTTCAAGGGTAATGGTGTCGGAATTATGGGGCAACCTGTAAAAATCGGCACCATAAAAACTGGCAAATGCTTCCAGTTTATCTAACGCTTTTGCTGCATCAAACACCTCTGCATACAGCTCAATTGCCGCATGGGAAGTATAAATTCCCGCACACCCACAAGCGGATTCTTTTGCAGACCGCGCATGAGGTGCGCTGTCGGTTCCCAGAAAAAATTTTGGATTACCGCTGGTTGCCGCCCCTATCAATGCCCAGCGATGCTCTTCCCGTTTGAGCACTGGTAAACAATACATGTGCGGGCGAATACCTCCCACAAACATGGCATTCCGACTGTATAGCAAATGATGGGCCGTAATAGTCGCCGCAACATTACCAGGTGCTGCTTTTACAAACTCGACAGCCTGCTTGGTAGTAATATGCTCAAACACCACACGTAATCGGGGATATTTCTCAAGCAATGGCACTAAATGACGAGCTATAAAGACTTGTTCCCGATCAAATACATCGACGAGAGGGCTAGTCACTTCCCCGTGCACCAGTAGAGGAAGATCAAGTTCCTCCATTGCAGAAAGTGCGGCAGCGCAATTGGCCAGATCTGTTACACCAGAATCTGAATTCGTTGTCGCCCCGGCAGGATATAACTTTACGCCATGCACCAATCCACTCGCTTTGGCCTTGGCAATCTCTTCAGCCGAAGTATTATCGGTAAGATACAACGTCATCAACGGCTCGAAACGCGCACCTTCGGGAAGCGCATCCAGAATGCGTTGACGATAGGCAACCGCCATCTCAGAGGTTGTCACAGGGGGTTTCAAATTCGGCATAACGATTGCGCGACCAAATCGATGAGCCGTGTCTGCAACCACGGCTTGCATCGCCGCATCATCACGCAAATGCAAATGCCAATCATCGGGGCGGGTCAGCGTAATTTTTGTCATCAGAAAGACTCACAGGCAATAAATAATTTGAGTTTGATTGAATTTAGACATTTATTTTCCGGGTGTCGCCTTGCCATACCAATATGCAGACATTTTAGGATCTGCCTTCACCCCGACCAGCCCTTTCTCATAAATATGGCCCAGGCTTTTCATGGCTAACACATGGCCACCGCTGGCAGCCTTATTAAACCAGGCAAGCGCTTTTGCATTATCCTGCTTCACACCATAAGAACCTGATTCATAGCGCATGGCTAGCTGATATTGAGCTTCAACATCACCATCGTCAGCTAATTTCTGCAAATTTGGCATGCGTTTATAAAAGGTTTCCTCAATCTGGAACCCTACATTTTCAAGAAAGTGCAGCGCCTTTATTGCATCTTGATACCCTTGTCCCGCTGATTTAGCCAAAAGATTACCGCCCAAGGTTTCATTCCTTACTACACCATATCCCATTCGGTACATGCTACCCAGCAAATATTGCGCCTCGCTATTTCCCTCAAAGGCAGCGCGACTCAACCACTGTTCAGCCTTCTCATTATTCTGCGCTATACCTTCACCGTATAAATACATTTTCCCCAAACTGAGTTGCGCCAATACATTCCCTCTATTTGCTGCCTTCTCACGCCAATCAGCCGCCACCTTCAGGTTTTTTGTAACGCCTCTGCCCTGCGCATAATAATCACCAATCGTTTTCTGCGCATAAGCATTGCCTTGCTCTGCCGCCAATTCAAACCAGTGGGCTGCCATTTTGTCATTTTTTGCATACCCATCAGCACCATCCTGATAGATAACCGCCAACAGAACCTGAGCCCCCTCACTGCCTCGTTCGGCCGCATTGGAAATCATGGAGGCCTCTTCCTTACTCGTTGCAAAAGCGACATTTGCTACCATTACTGCCCATACCAACAGAAACGCACCAACAAGATACTTTTTCATCATGCACATCCGGCAAATTTAAACAAAATAGTATAACGCAAACCTTCGCCACCTATATCAGAACCAGAATCATACTGCCCTGCCAGCAACAAATTAGGTTATACTTATACACGATATATTAACCATTTTCACGGAGCAACATCGTGGTCTATAGCGCCTTAGGGGCTTCCTGGTACAGCATATTTTTCAACGATCTTTTCAGCTTCACCACCACCATTGTTCTTTTATCGATCTACCATCTTTACTTACGACACAAAGTTCGAAAAGACCCCACCTATACCATCCAGGCCGTAAACATTATTGCGCGTACCGCCTGGGTTGAAACGTTAATGGCGCCAGGCAAGCCTGATGTAATAGCGATCCAGACTTTGCGCAACTCTACTATGGCGGCGACCTTTCTTGCTTCAACTGCCGTATTGCTCATTATCGGGGTGCTCACACTCAGCGGGCAAGGAGACAAGCTCAGCAGTACGTGGCATGCCCTCAATGCCTATGGCGCCAAACATTCCGAACTGTTTCTGGCAAAACTGATCATTCTATTACTTGATCTGTTTGTCGCCTTTTTCAGCTTTGCCATGTCCATACGAGTATTCAATCATGTTGGCTACATGATTAACGTGCCCCTATCCCTGAACCATAAATTCATCACGCCACAACATGTTGCACTCCACCTCAACAGTGCTGGCAGATATTACAGTTTAGGAATGCGCGCTTACTACTTTTCCGTACCCCTTGTGTTCTGGTTATTTGGACCACATTTTATGTTGCTAGCCACTTTTATTCTCATCCCGGTGTTATATAAACTAGACCGTGCACCCAAGATACTGGCTGAAGATTATCGTCAATAAACGTTATATTCAGCTAATATATAAATGCAGAAAAGTGAATTACACCTGAAGATAAAACACTCCCTGAAGCAGTCTTGTCAGGTACCCAATTGCGACAGAATACTGCGTATTTGCAATAGGCTTTGAATTAAGGAAACAGCATGATCAAACACATCATTTTGATACTTGTGATGTCATTTCTAAACATTAATACCGTTTTAGCCAATCCAGATGGCGCAAAACTCTTTTCACAAAACTGTGCAACCTGCCATGGTGATAATGGCGCTGGCGGTATCGGCGTACCCTTGGCGCTCCCCTCATTTCAAGCCACCATTAACGATGACTATGTACGCAAAACCATTCGTCACGGCCGCCCAGGCAGAATCATGCCAGCTTTTACCCAGATCAATGATGCCGAAGTAGAAGCGATTGTTAAATACGTCCGTGCATGGAACAAAACCAAGCCCATTGCCTTTTCCCAGGAACCCATCAAAGGCGACCCTGTGCACGGCAAGCAGCTATTCGCTAAATATTGTGCCAGTTGCCACGGCACAAATGGCGAGGGAGGCAAAGGAACCGGCGTTACCTTTTCACGTCCAAGAGATTTACCCATTATGGCACCGGCCCTGCATAACCCAGGCTTTTTAGCATCCGCCACTGATGCCATGATAAAAAACACGTTAATCATGGGTCGCAAGGGCACGCCCATGATTTCATTCTACAAGGCTGGACTGAAAGAAAAGGATATCAACGATATCGTCAGCCATATACGTGGATTTGAAAAACAGCCTGTTTCAGAAAGCGCTGTCATTCTGGAAACAGAACAGGCCATTCTTTCCGTTGATTCACCTTATGATCTTCAAACTACTATTGAAAATGTAAAAAATGCAGCTACATCACACAACTTCATATTCATACGCGAACAAACATTGGACTCTGGGCTGGTTCCTGAAGAAAAGGAAAATCCCAAGCAACACATCATCTATTTCTGTAACTTCAATTTACTTAATCAGGCCTTAGCTACTGACCCACGCGTAGGACTGTTTCTTCCCTGTCGCATTACAGCCGTCGAGCAAAATGGAAAAGTACGCCTGTATTCAGTCAATCCTAAACGCCTGAGCAAAATATTCAATAACTCGGAACTCAACAATATGTGCGATGAAATGACGAAACAATACAAAACCGTCATGGAGGAAGCAACATTTTGAAAACAATTATCCAATTTTTTGCAATTACTTTCCTTTCATTATTACTGGCTTCACCAGCAAAGGCTGATCAGCTACTATCTGCCCGCTCCAGCCAGGACTTCGAAGAAGCCATGTCAACCCTGCAAGCCGCTATCAAGAACAATGGCTATCAATTAAGTAAAGTGCAACGGGTAGATGTTGGTTTGCAAGCAAAGGGATACAAAACAGATAAATATCGCGTCGTATTTTACGGAAAAGCGGAAGAAATAGCCGAGCTTGCCACAAAACACCCCGAACTCATCCCCTACCTACCGCTCAACATTGCTATTTTCTCAGAAGAAAACAATACAATCCTTGCGGCTAGCCGTCCCGAGTTACTCAAAGCATTTTTCCCTTCAGCAGATCTTGCCTCTTATTTTGAGCGATGGGAAAAAGACCTGGAAAAAATTCTTGACGAGGTGAGAGAAACAAAATAAGGCTGGAAACGAAGAGTCTGCCTCACGAAAAACGCGAATAAATTAGTATCTTTTTTGTGCGAGATTAAGGTTGGATGTTAGTAATATGGCTTCTCTAAACATGGCGAAATAAATGTTGCTGCAAACCGTTACAGAATGCCCGCAACGTGCCATAAGGCGACCGTGGCCACACCTTGTTCGACCGGCAGAAATATGACGAGAAGCGGTCAATCAGACAAAGAGGTATTGTGATTTTCTACGTGAAAGCTAACCTGCCGCCGGAGCGCGTAGCGCGGAGGGAACCCACCAGCGCAGCTGGTGGGCGGTCAGGTTGAGCGGCGAGTTATGCGTCATTGCTTAGATGCTCCAATAGTGAAGCAGCGAGTTTTCGAGGCCCGCGGCGATGTTCATTCGGGCTTGCACCTTCCTCACAGGCAAGAAGATACAGATTACCGATTGATCCATCTACGGGAAGATTAAGGGCCTCGCGCATTTCCACGCAGGCGAGGCAAATATCTAGTAGCGTCTCGGCCTGCTTGGATAAAAGGTGGGCAGGCAGTCGGTGTGGGTTGAAGCGTGAGTTCGTAAATAATGGCTCACCGGTCTCTGCTGCCATTGGTAGTATTTCAAGCAGGGAATCACGAAGAGTGTTTTCTGCACTCTGCAAGATACTTTCTCCTTCAGCTCGTCGATTACGTTTCATGACGCATAACGTTTAAGCTCAGCCGCGCCGCTTTTTGGCGTCGGCTGGAGCGCCTTGTTGGGCGCTTTCTTTAAATACACTCAAGAACTGCCTCTTTACTTGATCCGCTTTTTAGCTCTTTTAGTTCATTTAGCCAGTTATCAAGCAACCCTGGTTCTGTTCGAAGGTATAAGGTTGCATTGCTTGCTACTTTTGTATGAGTGAAATCATTCCATTCGGACTCTGCCTTAGCTGTAATAGACAACTTACCATTTCCAGAGCGGTGAAACTCAAAACGCGCGTGAAGCGCGCCGCTAGCGTATTCCGGGCCAAACTCACCAAAACTCAAGTCATAGAGACCGCCATAAACTTGATCTTTAAAAACACTAAGATCATCTACGGTTTTGACCATTGTTTGATTGCCAACATAAACATCGCATTGGAAAAGTGATTTTCCATCACAGATAGATATGGTTAGTTCAACCATATCTTCGTCTTCCCAAATCTTCTTAAACGCGATAGATGCCTTCATTTCTTCGTTGACGCCCAACGTGGAGCTAAGGGGCGCCGCGCTTCTGCGGCGTCCCTCTTGAGCGTAAAGTTGGACGTCACTTGCTCACGCAGAGATCGGGATTATGGCTCGCATGGTATAGGCCCGCGCAAGTTGATCCGATGCAGGTTAAGAACAAGGCAAGCCACACCATCGCGTGAACCCACTTCAGTCGAGGTGCCAGCGGTCGATTGAACTTCTCCCATCCGAGCCTGTTATCACCGAGACCATTTTCAAGTCGTTCAAGGTAGATTCCGAACTGCGATACGCGCACAGCAAATGCCAAGCTCATCAGGCCGCAGAAGAAAACAAAGACGGGAGGAATCATCCAGGCAATCCACTGTATTGGTAGAGAAAACTTTAGGCAGAGAGTAGCGATTGTTTTTGATTCAATAGTGACGTTGTGGACTCCCACCGCGTTTACAAGCAACCACGAGTACACAGCCGTAGGTACAAGCACTGCGAAGCGAAAGAACTGATCGATCTTGGCAAGCAGACCGGCTACCTCTGCGCGAACCTGTTTGTATTCCTCCAGGTGAAAGGCCTTCGTGTCTTCATTCATTTGTGCTCACTTCCTGTGATCGCGAGGAGTGACGCCCAACGTGGAGCTAAGGGGCGCCGCGCTTCTGCGGCGTCCCTCTTGAGCGTAAAGTTAGACGTCTTTTTATAAAGACCACACATACTCAACCTCATCATTTGCTCCTGAACAAGCAAAAATCAGTTTCTCAGGATTTGGCGATAATACTGAAATTTCCTGTTGATTAGCAACAAGCGACTTCACAAGCTCAATATAGAATTGCTCATCAATTTTAATTGAACCTAAATCAGCTCTCGCGACATTTACCAATTTGAAGTCACCCAGTGAAAGGTTACGGCCAATATTGGCTTGCCACAAGCTGGCGGACTGCAAATTACCACTTGAAATTTCCTTTATAAAATGACCCATGTTGTATTTATTTATTTCAAGAATAACCCTGTTTGAGTTTTCCTCAGTATCTATACATACTGAAACGGCACCTGATTCATGATCATGATAGAGCGCAAAAGTAAAAACGGGAATGGGTTTAGCACGCACCTCTGAGATTGCAGATTTTAAGATAGAAGAAAATAACTCCTGAGCGTTCATGTTGTGAGATGTCTAACAGTTAATCAACGGACCCACCGGTCAGTATTATTGTTAATAATAAAGTGTGCCATTTTTTTATAAGTCATTGATTTATTGAAACTCCATAAATTTTCCTGTCCGTATATGATGTAATAATACTGCAAATCAATAACCTCATTGCATAAAGCTTTAGATTGAGATGATTTTTTACCGACTAGATGGCCGCTATAGAATACTTTACGGACTTTAGATGATGAGGCTGTGACAGTCGGCTCGGGGTCTTGAACCGCTGGTCGCCTTCTGAGAATTCCCTGATTTCCAACCAGGAATAACTACACAAAACCATTACCCTCCATTGTTACCAAATAACCGAATCTTAAACATGGGAAAAAACTAGTCTGCTTTCAACTCCAAAGCAAGGGTGTACAACTCATTTTTCTTTTCGTGGGTAATGTCAGCTGCCAATTTTACAGCCTGTTTCAAAGGCAACTCCGCGAGCAACATTTTCAGCACGCGTACAGCATCTTCGCCAATACCGCCCGCCACAACGGATTGCGCTCCTGAAACAAGCAATACAAATTCACCGCGCTGCTGATTCGCATCTGCTTCAAGCCAGTTCAGCGCCTCGTCGAGTCGGCAGACGTGGATAGTTTCAAAAACCTTGGTCAATTCCCGCGCAAAAACAATATTTCGCTCACCACCCAACACCACCAGCAAATCACTAATAGATTCAATAATACGATGGGGAGACTCATAAAAAACCAGCGTATAGGGTAATGACTTTAATGATTCCAGTTCACGCCGACGGCTGGCACTTTTATGTGGCAGAAATCCAAAGAAAAGAAAATGTGGATCATCAATACCAGCTGCCGAAATCGCACTGATAGCAGCGTTTGCACCGGGAACGGGAACAACTTTCAGCCCTGCCTGTCGTACCATACGCACCAAAATCGCACCTGGATCAGATATGCCTGGTGTGCCAGCATCACTCACCAAGGCTACTGACTTACCAGACGCAAGCATCCCTATTATCTTTTCAGCTGCGCTCCGTTCATTGTGTTCGTGCAATGCCATTAACTGGGAAGATAGCGAAAAATGACGTAACAAATTAGACGTGTTTCTCGTATCTTCTGCAGCGACAACATCCACCTTTGCCAGAATATCAAGCGCCCGCAACGATATATCACGTAAATTGCCAATAGGCGTGGCAACCACATATAATGTTCCTATCTTGTCTAACTGAGATTCTTGATGCAACATTTCCTCTTCTTTCTGCTCATCACTTTTGCAGTAACACTAAATGGCTGTGCCAGCAGTTCCCCACAGCAACAACCCTTTAACAAGCCAATTCATGCCGCACAACCAGAAACGCCTGCCAGCCTTCCTGAAGCTCAGACATTACCTTATATTCCCTCACCATTTGACGCGCCAGATTCATCAGCTAATACTGCCACATTTGAAAGCCGAAGTGGTCACATTGGCTTGATTCTCCCTCTCAAATCAACCGCTTTCAGTCGCGCAGCAAATACGGTAAAAGAGGGCTTCATGGCTGCGCTAAGTCTACAAACAAAAGGCCAACACCCCGCCGTAAAAGTTTACGTAACTGACGACCTGCCCGGCAGCATTTTGGAAGCGTATCAGCTTGCCATTCAGGAAGGAAGCCAGATCATTGTCGGGCCATTAACCCGCAATGGAGTAGCAAGTATCGCTGAAAGCGGATTAGTATCTGTACCCACGATAGCCCTGAATATACCGGACAACGACACGTCAGCACCACCGAATCTTTACTTTTTTGGCATTTCAGTTGAAGGCGAAGCCCGCCAGGTAGCGCGCATGGCCTTCAATGAAGGCAAAATGAATGCAGTCACTCTTACTGCAAACTCCCCCCTTTCAAAACGGTCACAACAAGCTTTTTCAGAAGAATGGCAACATCTGGGTGGGAAAATTGTTGCGCAGTATGGTTTTACCGACAATGTTAGCAGTTATTACACCTTGCGATCTGCTGTAGCCAAAAGTGAGTCTGACATGATTTTCCTGGCTGCGGATTACACAAGAGCACGCATGGTCCGTCCTTATCTTGGCGTACCTATCCCGACCTATGCCACCTCCCAGATTTACGGTGGAAAAAATGAAACTTCTCGTGATATTGATCTGGAAAATATTCGCTTCGTTGAAATGCCGTGGTTGTTACAACCGGATCACCCGGCCGTGATGATCTACCCGCGTCAGGAAAAATTTATCGGACCTGACTATGAACGCTTATATGCTTTAGGTATCGATGCTTTCCGCATAGCTGAAATTTTCCTTTCCTCATCAAACAATAATTTTGTTCTGGATGGTGTTACAGGGAAAATCACGCTCGACCATGGCAACCAGTTTACTCGCGAACTGACCCCTGCCGTTTTTCATCAGGGGATCGCGGTCAGTCTTGAAGCAACCATGCCTTGAAAGCGACTGGGGACCAAGCCGAATTATTAGCCGCAACCTATTTGCAGAAGCAGGGACTGAATCTGCTTGAAAAAAACTACCGTTGCCGTTATGGAGAAATTGATCTGATTTTGCGAGACCAGAAAACACTGGTTTTTGCAGAAGTTCGCTTACGCAGCAATCTGAATTTCGGAGGCGCAGCTTCCAGCATTACCCCACAAAAGCAAAATCGGTTGATTCTTACAGCGCAACATTTCCTGGGCACTCAACATAATCCTCCGCCTTGTCGCTTTGATGTAGTACTATTAAAAGATCTTTCTCTCACCAATATTGAATGGATCAAAAACGCATTTGGTCAGTGATTTTTCTACACTTGAATTAATATTTCCTTTTAAACCGTATACAATTTATATATATCAATACAACTGTTGAACAAATGGACTTAATTTCCCGCATCAACCATCACTTTACTGAAAGTGCCAACCTGAAACTTCAGGCTGTAGACGTCCTATCAACACCCATTTCAGCTGCTGCCGAACGCATGGTGCAATGCCTCATGGCGGATGGAAAAGTCCTGAGTTGCGGTAATGGCGGTTCAGCTGCAGATTCCCAGCACTTTTCTTCAGAAATGCTGAATCGCTTTGAAATGGAGCGTCCAGGGCTTGCGGCCATCGCCTTAACCACAGACACATCCACCATTACCTCCATAGCAAATGACTACAATTACGAACAAATTTTTTCCAAGCAGGTTCGCGCGCTAGGTCATACCAATGATGTGTTGCTTGCCATCAGCACCAGCGGCGGTTCACGCAACGTCATTGCCGCTATCCACGCCGCTCATGAACGAGAAATGACTGTCATTGCTCTGACAGGTAAAACTGGAGGGGAAATAGGCGGTATTTTAGGTCCCAATGATGTACACATCTGCGTACCACACGAAAGCACTGCCCGCATACAGGAAGTGCATTTACTTATCATTCATTGCCTCTGCGATGCAATAGATTGCATGCTATTAGGAGTAGAATAAATGCGTCACTTAAAGCTTGCCATATTATTTGCCATACTTGTCCCTAACCTTCAGGGATGCTTCCCCCTTGTTGCGGCTGGCGCAGGGGCCGGCGTTCTCATGGCGGAAGACCGTCGAACCAGCGGCATTTACCTCGAAGATGAAAATATCGAACTGAAAGCCAACAGCCGCATTGGCGAACATGTTAAAGAGACCTCACATATAGAAGTCACCAGTTATAATCGCAACGTTCTGCTAACCGGTGAAACCCCTACCGAAACGCTTAAAAAAGAAATAGAAACAATTGCGCGAGGTGTTCCCAGTGTCCAAAATGTCACAAACGAGATCGCCATAGCCAGACCAAGTGCGCTATCCTCCCGCAGCAACGATGCCTACATTACATCAAAAGTAAAAGCCCGCTTTGTTGATGCCAGCAGATTTCGCGCGAATTATGTAAAAGTTGTCACTGAAAATGGCACAGTCTTTCTGCTCGGTCTTGTCAAACATCAGGAAGCTGATGACGCGACAGAAATCGCGCGCAGCACAAGTGGCGTTCTGAAAGTAGTCAAAGTATTCGAATACATTGATTAAACTTGCTGGTTGTCCACCTGGTAATAAGGTGGATATGGTCAATTGCTATTGCCGTTCTGTGTATGGGTGAAAACATGCTCTATCCTGAACTATTCAAATCCCTGGAAAAAGCCCGCTGGAACATGGCGGAAGATATCGCATGGGATCAATTCGATCCGGATCTGCTATCTGATGAGCAAGCGCAAACAATCAAGATGAACGCAATCACAGAGTGGTCTGCCTTGCCTGCAACAGAAATGTTTTTACGAGACAACCTGCACGACAGCGATTTTTCTGCATTTATGTCTGTCTGGTTTTATGAAGAACAAAAACATTCTCTGGTCTTGATAGAGTACCTGCAACGCTTTCGACCCGATCTCGCACCTACAGAAGAAGAGCTCCACGCAGTACGTTTCCATTTCGACCCGGCACCCTCACTGGAAACCCTTATGCTGCATTTTTGTGGAGAACTCCGTCTCACGCAATGGTACCGGCGCGCATCAGAATGGCACACTGAACCAGTAATCAAGCAAATTTACCAACATATCTCACATGACGAAGCTCGCCACGGCGGTGCTTATTTAAAGTACATGAAACGCGCAATCAAACAATCAGGCCTTGTCGCTAAGCAATCATTTGCCAAAATTGGCGTGCTGATGACCAGCAGCAAAACAGCAAAAGCCATGCACCCGACCAACCTTCACGTTAACAAAAGCCTGTTTCCACAGGATACCGTGCAAAGCAAGCTGCCTGACCCCGATTGGCTAGACCATTGGCTGGACAACCAGATCAACTTCAACAAAGAATGGGAAGAGCGTGTAGTAGGGAGCATATTGCGCAATTTATCCAACCTGTTTGGTGTGAAAATAGAAACCAGCCAGCAACTTAATCGCTTACGAAAAGAGTTTCAACAGACTATCGCCTGACCGCTATGAACTATCCATCCCCAGAATTCGAAAATAAAGTATGTGCACCTTCAGAGCTTGCCGCACGAATTGAACACCTGACCCGGCCTCTGGTTTTTACCAATGGCTGCTTCGATATACTGCACCGTGGACACGTCACCTACTTGGCACAGGCGCGTGCACTAGGAAAAAAACTGATTGTTGCCGTCAATACAGATGCCTCTGTCAAACGCCTTGGAAAAGGTGATGAACGACCCATCAACAATCAAAATGACCGTATGGCTGTCCTTGCTGCTTTGGAATGTGTCGATATCGTCACCTGGTTTGACGAAGACACCCCACTCAACACAATATTAATGTGTAAACCAGACATCCTTGTTAAAGGTGGTGACTGGAAGATCAATGAAATAGTCGGCGCAAAAGAAGTAGCAAGCTGGGGAGGAAAAGTGCATACCATTCCGTTTCTTCATGAACGTTCTACTACCTCAACCATCAGCAAAATCCGCAATTCTTAATATCTTAATCTGAAGTTACCTCAAAAGCGCCTGGACTATGCTGCCTGAAAAAATGACTCGACCATGCTACCACCGGAATTCCTTGCAAAACTAACCGCTATTATTGGAGAAACGAATCTCCTCACAGATCCGGTGGACTGCTATGCCTATGCATATGACAACAGCCGTAAAATATTTCCTCCCCTGGCGGTTGCCTTCGCAGTTAATCAGGAACAAATTCAGGCCATTCTCATGTGCTGCAACGAATATCGTATTCCCATCACGCCACGGGGACGCGGCACAGGCACTGCGGGTGGCAGCCTCCCTGAGCAAGGCGGGTTAGCATTATCGCTGGAACGCATGAACCGCATAATCTCTATTGATCCGGCCAATCGCGTCATCATTGCCGAACCCGGAGTTTTGAATCAGGAAATTCAGGATGCCGCCAAACCCCATGGATTTTTCTGGCCCCCCGACCCAAGTAGCGCACCCTATTGCACCATTGGAGGTAACCTCGCCACCAGTGCAGGCGGACCACACGCTGTTAAATATGGCACAACCCGAGACCACGTTCTGGGACTAAAAGCTATAACAGGCAAGGGTGAATTAATTAAAACCGGATGCAACACGACGAAAGGCGTAGTTGGTTATGATCTGACACGATTGATAATAGGCTCAGAAGGCACCCTCGCAATCATCACAGAAGCCACTTTAAAACTTACTCCCCTGCCCCAGTCAACTGGAGGGATAACAGCGCACTATAAAAATATTCAGAGTTGTGCAAACGCCATAGCTGCTATCATGGCGCAACCCAAAATACCAAGTGCCCTGGAATTTCTGGACAAAGCCTCGCTCGACTTGATTCGTTCTCGCAATACAGGCCTGCTACCAAACGATACGAATGCAATGCTTATGATTGAAGTGGATGGCTCAGAGTCCGAAATTAACGAAACCGGTCAAGCAATTCTGAATGCCTGTCAAAATGAAGGCTTAATCAAATCAGAGCGTGTCATTGACAGCAAAGCATTATGGATAGCCCGCAAAGCTTTATCCCCATTACTGCGTGACATCGCACCAAAAAAAATTAACGAAGATGTCGTAGTTCCCGTTTCAAGATTACCTGAACTTTTACAGGGGTTGACAGAACTGAGTCAGAAATACCGTATTGCCAACGCAAATTTTGGGCATGCCGGAAACGGGAATATTCACGTTAATTTATTGGTCAATCCAGATAGCCCGGACGAAATGAAACGCGCAGAAGCGTGTTTGAGTGAAGTATTCAATCTGGTATTAGCACTCAATGGAACATTGTCCGGTGAACACGGGATAGGCAGCGAAAAACGCGCTTATGTTGGACTGGAAATCGACAGCGTTACAATGAATCTCATGAAAGAAATCAAACATGTTTTTGATCCCAACAACATCCTTAACCCAGGCAAGTTATTTCCAAAACATTAACGCTTAAAGAAACGTTGAAAAATATAGCGTCTTGTTTTTGAAAACAATCGACGACCAACCAGCACTGCCACAGCAATAATTACCTTCTTAAACACCGCTGCCCCCCCACGCATGCCCACTTGAATATCATCATTTACAAGCAATTGCTTTCAATTCACTCCCCTGAAACACCTGCTTCAGCGCTACAAGTTTAGCTGCCAACTCATCAGTCACATCTTTGACAATGATTTTTGTCTCTCCAGTACTGTGCATCCGCGGGCCTGCCTTGGCTGTCTTAACACCTTTCTGCTTCAATTGTGCCAATAATTTGTCAGCGGCCTCTTCTGTAGAAAAAACACCAAGGGATATAGCATAACGCCACTTACCCTCATCCTGGATCAACAAATAATCCACAATGCCGCTCCCCTTTAATTCGGCAATTTTCTTATCAGCCTCCACCTTGGATTTCTGAGGGGGAATATACACCCAGTAGCGATTTATTTCTTCCAGATTTATCAGCTTAACCCTATCCCCCAGCTGCAATTTATGCAATTCTGTTTGAACTTCCTCAAGCACTTTGCCAGAAAATACCCCCCACTCCAAACACACACTGGCAGCTACCTGAGCCTTCGGAGGAGTGTCATTTGCTTTAGCAACCACTGCCGGAGTGGGTGGGTCAACCAGAATTACTTTACCCTCACTCAATGGCTTGTGTTCTGCCGTTGGTTCCCCACCTTGCCCCGTCGATAATTGTACCAGCCCAAAAAAAGCAATATTAGCCAATAATAGAATGACAAATAGCCCCTTCATTTCTGTGCAATCCTTATCAATCCTTCCAGAACAAGATTATCTATAATCTGAGTTGGCACCCAATCCAGTAACGACTTCATCACTGCTGAGTTTCCCCCGCTAAGCACACACAATGGCTCGGTTTTTTGTGAAATGACAACTTGCCTGTGCATCATCATAATTGCACCAGCAAGGGCTTGCATTGTTCCGCTGAAAACTGCATCTGTTGTATTATTTGCATAGGGAGTAAATTTACCCTTTGGCAATGGTCTCACACCCGCCGTTTTACTTGATAAAGCATCCATCATTAATTGTTGCCCAGGCACGATAATGCCACCAAGAAACTCCCCAGAGTCCAATAATACATCCACCGTCATTGCAGTGCCCGAGCTTACAACCAGGCAACATCCCAGCTGCAATGCATGCGAAGCAATCAAGGAAGCCCATCGATCACTACCTAAACGCTCAGGCTCACTATAGCAGTTTGTTACACCACACTCTTCACTTCTGGAAACAATCCAGATCGGATCCCGGTGCCAATGTCCCAGCAATACAACAAGCTCGGAACGTATTTTTTCTCCCGCTACATTAGATATAACAATCCGATCAGGCGTTGCCAGAGCGCGCCAACTTTTAGCTACACTCACCATATCAAGATAGGTTGCATTCCCTGTAGAAACCCAACCACTTCCATCATGCATACCCCATTTAATGCGAGTATTACCAGCATCAATAGCTAAAATCATAAACTGCCACGCAAACTGATTTCACCACTGCAAAAGCGCTCCTCACCATTACTCGTTTTAACCACAAGAGCACCATCAACAGCCACATCTAAAACCTCCCCTTCTCTAACATCACCGTCGGGCATAATGATACGAACTGGCTTATTATGATATATATGATATGAAAGCCATTCATCCCGTAGCGCAGAAAAATCGTTATTCTCAAATACACTCAATACATCATTTAAATTGATTAACAAAGAAGCTAAAACTACATTTCTGTCTGGCATTTCGCCAGTGATAGTAGAAAAATCAGTTACAGCCTGATCAATTTCACTCTTGACCGAAGGAGATAAGCGAAGATTCAATCCGATCCCAATGACCGCTGCGCTAGGGCCAAGTACATCCCCCTGAAGCTCAATAAGAATACCAGCCATCTTCTGATACTGATATATCACATCGTTTGGCCACTTTAAAGCTATACCAACTAACCCCAAATCTCTCAAAGAACGGACCAGAGCAACCCCAACCGCAAGGCTTAAACCAGATAGAAAACCAGCGCCTTGATTGAATCGCCAAAGCAGAGAAAATGTTAACGCCCCACCCAAATTCATATACCAGGTACGCCCTCTTCGGCCACGACCTTGAAGTTGGAGTTCAGTTACATAACAACTGCGATGCGCGAGACCTTTACTGGCATCTTGCAGCAATAAGCTATTAGAAGAATCCATGACATCATGCATTTCAAGGTTAAAATCATTTGCGTGATCACCCAAAAAGCTCATAATCTTTTGCTTGTCCAACCACTGCAAGGGATCTTGCAAACAATAACCGCGCCCTCGCACTTTGTATATATTGATTCCCAACTCACCCAGAGTCTTTAATCCATTAGAAATACTGGCACGTGAAACACCCAGATATCGAGCCAGCGCTTCACCAGAATGAAAATTACCATCTGAAAGCAAGCGAAGTATTGAGAATGTTAGAGGTTTCAACAGGTAGTAGAATCAAAAAGAAGGTAGAAAGATGTTACCACAAAGGGGCTATAGCCTAAAATCTGACAATTTTTAATTACAGCATTTCCGGGCAATAAAAAACCCCTCGAAGCGTAAGCTAGGAGGGGTTTTTCGAATAGAAGCCTGGCGGTGACCTACTTTCGCATGGGTAATCCACACTATCATC